>CANGNB010000048.1 GCA_947454545.1 Oligoflexaceae bacterium | reverse complement strand
ATGTCACTAATCAGGTTGTAATCGAGATCGATTTGGACGAGCTGCTTGAGCGGACGCAGAGGATTTAGATCGACAAGGGAAATGGGCGAACGCAGTCCCGAGAGATTGAGACCGCTGCGCGTTTCGAGTTCACGACTTGCCTGCTCGCAGTTGGCATGAGTCAGGCTAGGCTGGCTGGTTTCCTGGAGCACGCGCACGACTGTTGCAGTTCCCGACCAGAGACTCCGATCTTCTTCTTTTAAGCCCTGAGCAAAGTAACAGTACGCAGCAAAGGTTTGAAAGCCTTCTGGGCTATAGATGCAGCGCGCGCCCGTTGGGCAGACAGCTTCTTGGTTAGGATTACCAAGCGCGTAGAGCGACTCCAGGTGAGCCATGTTCTGGACAGGCAAAAAATCGGCGATATTGTTCTGCGAGACGTCCACGATCCGCAGCTTTGGAATCTGCTCAAGGACACTGATGTCGCGGATCATATTCCTGCGTAGATTGAGCTGCTCGAGGCTTTTCGCAGCAGCTAAGGGCCGGATGTCGCTCAGCTCGCTGTTCATCACGATGAGAGTCTTCAGATGGGGGAGCTGCTCCCAGGGAATGGCTCCCAAGTCAAGTACACCGGCGTTGTTAGAGAGTATCAAAGTCTCTAGGTGGCCAAGGCTCGCCCAGGGAATGTGCCGGAGATCGAGGCTCTCACCGTTCGTAAAGAGATTCAAGGTCTTGAGACGAGGCAAATGCTCAAGGAATTGGAGATCCCAAGGAATTTTGGTCTGGGTTTTGAGATCGAAGTTGTTGCTGAGAGTAAGCTCTTCAAGATCCGTAAGCTCGCCCAGAACTTTTGTATCCCGAATTCGTTGGCCAATCAGATCGAGCTTTTTCAGATGCTTGAGAAAGGCAAAGGGCGAGAGGTCGCTGATCTGCTGATCGCGTGAGAGCAGACTCGTGGCGCCGTTGGGATAAGCAGATCCGTCGGCGGCGAAGCTCTCCCAGTGGAGCATTTCTGCAGCAGCTCTTTCGGGATCTGTCACCAGAGCATCGAGGTCGGGAACAGTTCTCTTGCTTGGCTCTTTGAATCCACTCAAGAGCACATCAGCCGAATACCAGAGATCCTGCTCGGTGTCATCGTAGCGAAGATAGTCAGCGAGAGAAGGCCGCTCGGGTAATGTCTTCGGACCTTCGGGCAGAGGTACGCTCGGATTGAGGCTTGGGTCGTGCGTCAGGGAAGTGCCCGAACTTTCTTCGATCCAGTTCGCGTAAGCGCCTGCAAAGGTGTAGACGGACTCCCCACTTTCACAGGAGCTCTGGCTATCGAGCACACGACTTGAGTTTAGAACAGCACTCTTGCCGTGAAGTATTCCCACAAGATACCAGCGATCTTCTAGCTTGGCATAAAGAGGTCCACCGGAATCGCCGTTGCAGCTGCCGACCCCTGAATTGGGACCGACCAAGAGCAGCTGGCGAAAGTGCGCTGTATTCACGTAACGACGCAGAAGGGTACGCGCCTCAAGAGCTTTCCCAGCGCATTCAGGGTCGTCCTTACTGCAGAGGCTGGAGGTCTTACCATAGCCTGCAAGCAAGACGCCTTCTTCCTGGCCTATCAGAGGTGCGAGCTGCTCAGGGTCGCGTAAAATCTCGGCTGGCGTGTACTCCACAGGAGCTTCTTGAGAAAGCCTTATCCAGGCGACATCGAAGTTCGGGTAGTAGCGGTCCGGCTCATCTTTGCGCGTCTGGCTCGTCAGAGTCCCGCGTATCTGCTTGGGAGCTGAATTTTTGACTCTGTCGAAAACAACAGTAAGGGGGACAAGAACGTTTACACCTGTCAGACAATGAGCTGCAGTCATAACGAGGTCGGGAGCAACGAGAACGCCTGAGCAAAATGCCTCATAGCCATCTTTGCTAGGTCTGGCGAGGGCTACCAAGCTTTCGGCAGCGGGGCCTTGAGAGTCTATAGCAGACCCACCCACTACACGCAGAGTCGAAGCTCCAGAGCTCGGCTGACAGGCTGCCAAGCACAGTTCGAAGAGCATCGTCACGAGGGCAAGCCCAATTCGTGAGGCTAAGTTTTTTTGGCACGATTTGGCCATAAACCTTCCGTTCAGTAGTCTCGCATGAGGGTCATAGATGCCGAGCGAAAGCTTGTCAACTGAGAAGCGTGAGCTAGGCCTGGCTCGGAGTTGAGCTTTTTTGTAGGCACTCAAGAGAGGTCCTGTCTAAAAAAGTAGCGAAGCAGCGCAATTTTTTTTTGGCCTGGGCTCCGGACATGTTAGACTGAGCATGCTAAGGAAATTTCATCGGTAGCGTTTGCTTGTCTTCGCAAGATGATGAATTGGGTGCAGATTTTCTCTTCGGTAGCTGCTTGAGTTTTTGCTGTTCGTTTCTCTCTGCTGTGAGCGCATTCCCTTTGCAACTTTCAATTTGCTCTTTTCGCCAAGGATCATTGGGTTCCTTGGTGGTTTCGGTGACTCTTTGCTAAAGGTTTGCGCTCTATGAACAAAAAGCTTTTCATTGGTGGCCTCAATTTTCGTACGACTGAAGATGTACTACGAGGAATCTTTGAGACCATCGGACCAGTCGAAGATGTGAAGATCATCATCGATCACGAAAGTGGTCGTTCGAAGGGCTTTGGCTTTGTGACCTTCGCGGATGCCAGTGCTGCTGAAGAGGCCATTGCGCAATTCGACGGCCAAGAGCTCGACGGACGTCGGGTCAAAGTTTCGGCTGCCATCGAAAACAATCGCCGTAGCCAGGGTGGATCAGCCCCACGCCGCGGTTTCGGTCAGAGAACGAATGATTCGGAATTTTAAATTTTAACGCATGCAGTTCAGGCACTCATCGTGTTTCGAGAGAGTCTGTTTCGGGCGCGATCTGAAATTGGTCGCGCCCGTGTTGTTTGGCTGCATAGAGGGCTTGATCGGCGCGTTCCAAAAGCGTCTCACGCGTCTGACGCGTGAGAGCAGGTTCGCAGGAAGCTATGCCCATACTGATCGTAACGAAAGGGGCAACCTGGGAGCCAGCATGATCGATCGCGAGATCTTTGATCGCAATGCGGACCTGATTGGCGATGGTGGCAGCCTGGACGGCACTCGTATGAGGCAGAATGATACCAAACTCCTCGCCACCGTAACGAGCGACCATATCGCCCGGACGTTTGAGGGACTGTTTGAGAGTCTGCGCGATGCGCTGGAGGCAGTGATCGCCTCGTTGATGACCGTAGGTATCATTGTACTGCTTAAAGTAGTCGATGTCGCAGAGTACCAGAGTCAGATGTCCTCCGTTCCGGTAAGCCCGCTTCCATTCCTGTTCTAAGCTCTCGTCAAAGCAACGCCTATTGGGTATTCCTGTCAGGCTGTCGAGCAGCGACATTTTACTCAGTATTTGATTCAGATCACCCAACTGATTTGTGGCTTCAATCAATTCGCGTTCGCGCGCTTTGCGTCGATCGACCTCATGTTTGAGGCGTAGACAGCTGCGCACGCGCGCTCGAAGTTCGTAATCCTCGAGCGGCTTACTCACAAAGTCAGTCGCTCCAAATGCGAAAGCTAAAGCCATCTTTTCGCCGCGCGCTCCGTCCGCGACAGCAAGGATGGGAATATCCTGGTAGTAGAGAGTAGCCCTGAGATGGTCGACAAAAGCAGCGAAGCTATCGGCCTGGGAGATGTCAACGATCATGAGCTCGAGACCAAAGACGGTCTTGAGTGAATTTTGTTCGAGTCCTAGCAACTGCTGGGCTTCATCGATCGACGCGCAGCTGAGGAGCTGCGAATAGCCCCACTGCTGCATCAGCTGAAGCATGCGCTGACGGTCGTGATCGATCGGTTCGACAACAATGATAGTCATAGGACTCTCCTTACCCACTCATTCCTGCATCGGCAGTTTCCCTGAAAAGCTGTAAGCTTTTCTGAGTCTTAACCAGTCCGAAGCGGCGGATAGGCTTTTGGGGTGAGGTGTTAAGTATCTGAAATGTAATAATTTTTGTAGGGGTCTCAAGCGGGGCAGGGGACTATGATAGGATAGAAGGGGGAGAACGGAATGAGTCCGCCAAAAGGTTTTGTAAAACCCAAAAGACCTTATATGGATGTGCTGCGCAGCCTTGCGCTGGTGCTGAAGATTAATCGCGACCTTTCGGAACCCGTTTGGTTCTGCGGAGAAGCCCAGCACGGGACCTGGGGCGCTTGGCCCCTCCGGATTACGATCTGGAACATCTTCAAGGGCAGTGGTGGCGAGCACTTTTACAACGACTTTCGCCTGCTCAGCTTTCAAAGCGACATCCTTCTTCTGCAGGAAGCTCTGCTCTCCCAGCGATCCATGCACTATCTTACACCCCCTGGATTTCAAGCCGTGCATGGAGCCTCTTACGAGCGTGCCGACTCTCTGCGTGATGGGGTGATGACACTGGCACGGGTAGGGCCTCATGGGGAACCTTGCCGCTTTCTCTGTAAGTACCCAGAACCCGTACTGAAAACGTTAAAGGCTGCCTTGGTCACGTTTTATCCGCTCGAGGCCCATCCCTGGCCACTGATGGTTGTCAATTTGCATGCGACACTTTTTCGCTCTGTGAAGCGGGCCGAAGAGGAGATTGATCATCTCTTGGCCAAGCTCCCTGAGCACAAGGGACCTATCCTCTTTGCAGGGGACTTTAATACCTTCACTCCAGCCTATTTCCGGGCCGTCGAGCAGCGTTTGGGAAGCATCGGACTCCGCTATGTCCCGATTCCCAACGATCCTCGGCGTTCCCTGGACAATCTCGATCAGATCTTTGTGCGTGGGCTGACAGTCAGTGACATTGAGATTGATACCCGCGTTCAGTCCTCCGATCACTTCCCCATCCGGGCCACTTTGCGAATTGCTGACGTATAGCACGCCTGCGATCGCCTTTCACTCACTGCGATTGAACTTAGGTGCTCAGCCTGAGGAGCGTTTGTGTGGACAATTCGTTGACAAGCTGAGATAGGCTCGTTAATTCTCGAAGCTTCATCCTTTTCATTTGCTGCGATGGATCCATCGCAAGAGGAGCTCGTGTGCGTCGGTACCAAAGTCTGAGGGCCCTAGGGAGCCTCCTCGTGATGACTTGTCTGTGGGGCGCTTTGGCAACGGCGCAAGCGGCCGCACGTCTTACTGAGGCAGCGGCTCGGGTTCGCAGTTTACAGGTCAAAGATCTTAGCTACAGCCTCGAACTCGATCTGGAGGCTCAGCGCAGCAGCTTTGGGGGGTGGGTTCGGAGTCGCTTTCAGTTCCAGCCTCAGGGGCAGGAGCTTCGTGTCGATTTTGCCAAGGGTAAGGTCGTTGAAGTACTCGTCAACGACAAGGTGGTGAGCTTTCGCTCTGATCCGGAGGCCCTCTATCTGTCCGAATCTTTGTTTCAGGCCGGCGCCAGTAACTCTCTCGCCATCCACTTCGAACACACGTACAGTAAGGATGGCAACGGGCTCTATCGCTATCAAGACAGCAGTGATGGAGAAGTTTATGTTTACACACACTTCGAACCTTATGCTGCCAACCAGATGTTTCCTTGCTTTGATCAGCCTGACCTCAAAGCGCGCTTTCGTGTGACCGTAAAAGCTCCCCGACACTGGACGGTCGTGTCGTCGCTCCGCGAGTCTCGGGTGCAAGAGTCCGGCTCGCAGCGCCTCTGGACCTTCCCTGAGACCTTGCCGTTTAGCACCTACTTATTTGCACTGCATGCGGGTCCCTATCAGGTCTGGGAAGATAAAAATTTTCGCTACCCGCTCCGCGTGATGGCGCGTAAATCACTTGCAGCGCGCGTACCCTCTGCCGAATGGTTCGACATCACCCGCCGTGGCTTTGATTTCTACGAGCGCTACCTCGGCACACCTTACCCTTTTGGCAAGTATGATCAGGTCGCCGTTCCCGATTTCAATGCGGGTGCAATGGAAAACGTCGCTGCCGTGACCTTCTCGGAACGCTTTCTAGTCTCGGGATACAGGACGCAGAGTCTTAAGGAAAGTTTAGCTGGTACAATCCTCCATGAGATGGCGCACATGTGGTTTGGCGATCTCGTGACCATGAAGTGGTGGAACGATCTCTGGCTCAATGAGAGCTTTGCCACCTACGCATCGACCCTGGCTATGGCCTCGTTTCCCGAGTTTCCTGAGGAGTGGCTCAGTTTTGCTCGCGGCAAGGCACGGGCCTATCGCGCCGATGCCTCTGTGACGACGCATCCCATCGTTGCTCAGGTCCCTGATACCGAGACTGCCGAATCCAATTTTGATGGTATCACCTACACCAAGGGCGCTTCCTTTCTTCATCTTCTGCACTTTATTGTCGGCGAATCTGCGTTCCAAAAAGGCCTGCAGCTGTACTTTCAAAAGCATAGTTTTAGCAATGCCGAAGTCGGCGATCTGATCGCTGCTCTTGAAACCTCATCGCAGCGATCCCTGCAAGATTTTACGAAAAGCTGGTTGCAAACGGCTGGTCCTAACACAGTCAGTGTCCGTTTTGAATGTAAGGACGATAAACTCACCGATCTTCGTATCCTGCAGACGGCTGAGCCGCGAACTCCCGAACTCAGAGAACACAAGGCCGTCTTTGGCTTCTATCGCAACGATGCGGCGCGGGGTCCTCAGCTCTACCATCGGCAAGATCTTGCCTATCAAGGTGCTGAAACGCGCTGGGCCGGAGCTCACTCTTTGGCTTGTCCTGAGCTGATCGTTCCCAATCTGGAGAGCTACGACTACGTGAAAGTCCGCTTCGATCCAGCTTCGCGACGCTTTGCGATGCGTGAGCTCCACCGGATTCCTGACGCTGGAGTACGGATTCAGATTTGGAATAGCCTCGCTCTGTCTGTGGAAGAGGGCGAGCTTAGCATCGACGACTATGTTGCATTTTTTGAAACCCAGTTCGCCAAGGAGAAGAATTACGAGGTCCTTCGAGCGATCGAAAGCGTTCAGGAACGTAGCTTTTTTGCCTTTATCGATGGGCTCAGCGAGCAGCAGCGCCGCAGCCAACTTCTGCAAAGCGTGACTCAGCAGTACGAAGCTTTTTTTCAGGACAAAACCCGAGAACGGGATGCCAAGCTGCTGTTTTTTTCGGACTACGTCACCGCATTGACTAAGGCCGGCAGGTCTGCCGAGCTTTTTGCCCTCCATCAAGGAGTTCGAAGCTTTCCCGATCTGACGATTGAGCAGGAACAGCGCTGGGAACTCTTGCAGGCCTTGAGTGATCTGCGATACAAAGGCCTCGCCAAGCTGGTGACGGCGGAGCGAAAACTCGACAAGAGCAGTCTGGCCCAAAGGCATGTGCTGGCAGCTGATGCCTCAGCTGCGCCCTACAAGGAAAAAATGGCCATGCTTAAGCCTATTGTGCAGGGAACATCGAAACTTTCTGCAGCTGATCGTATCAGCATACTGGATCACCTTTTTCCAGAAACTCAGGAAGACGAGCGTCGTGCTTATGAGACGCAGCTATCCCGCGAAGTCGACGGTGCCGTCAGGCGTCTCGAGCCCAGGGTTGCAGGCGCTTATGTCCTCGGGCTGCTTTCCCTCGATTGCAGGCATCCCCCGACACCCTTGCTCCCAGAGCTCCTCGCAAAGTCCTATCCAGAAGGCTTGCACAAGGCTCTCTTAAGCGCTGAGGAGTCGCTGCAGCGCTGTCGTCGGATCGTCAGTCAGCGGCCTTTAGGAGGCTCTTGAGTCAGGAAGGAAAGACTTCCTGGCCTCGCTTCGGCCTTTCCCTTTGCCTTCATTTCGGTCATAATTCTGGCCTCTGAATGAATTCGAGGAGATGTGAGCCCATGATGGATGCGCTGGGAAGTACCGACATACTGCTGAGTCTTGTGAGTTTGACAGCCATGGAGATCGTCCTTGGCATCGATAATATCATTTTTATCTCCATCCTTTGTGGGCGGCTCCCTGCAGATCAAAGAGAAAAGGGGCGCATCTTCGGGCTGATGGGAGCGCTTGTGACCCGGCTGGGCCTACTGTCGACGATCAGTTGGATCATGGGGCTGACAAAGCCACTTTTTGAAGTGGCTGGTTTTCCGATCACCGGCAAAGCCATCATTCTGTTCTTCGGTGGTCTTTTTCTCATGGCAAAAGCGACCAAAGAAATCCATGCACGGGTGGAAGGCGAAGAGCACGGCGAACACGCTACGGGCAAGAATACGGTGAGTTTGCGTTCGGTTCTGATTCAGGTGGCCCTGCTCGATATCGTATTTTCTATGGATTCTGTAATCACAGCCGTCGGTATGACGAGCCATCTCGGCGTGATGGTGCTGGCCAACGTCCTGGCGCTTGGTGTGATGATCTTTACCAGCAAAAGTATTGGCGATTTCGTGCATCGTCATCCCACGGTTAAAATTTTGGCCCTAAGTTTTCTGATCATGATCGGTCTGGTGCTGGTCGCTGATGCTGCAGGCATTCATATTCCCAAAGCTTACGTATATTTTGCTATGGGCTTTAGCGTAGGCGTAGAAATGCTCAATATTCGTATTGCCGCCAAAGCCAAGAAGCAAAACTTACACTGAGGGGCGTCTTATGCACGAGCAAGTCATTGATGCGGTTATTTTTGATTTCGGGGGCGTGCTCCTAGATATCGACTACCACGCGACAGCTCGGGCCCTGGGGGCTTTGATTCAGCCCGAAGTCTCGGGAATTTTTTCTCAGGCCCAGCAGAGCGAACTTTTTGATGCCCTTGAGACAGGGTCCATCTCGGAGGAAGTGTTCTACCAAGGCCTTGATGCTCTTGCCGGACGCAGAGTCGAACGCTCGCAATGGGAAGCTGCCTGGAACGCCATGCTCGGGGGCACCCGTCGCGAACGTCTGGACTTTGTCCGAGAGGTCAGTCGACAGAGACGAACCTTTCTTTTGAGCAATACCAACAGTATCCACAAGCGAGCCTTCGACAAGACGCTCGCCGCAGTTCTTGGGAGTGCGGAGGGCTTTGATCAACTTTTTGAAAAAGCTCACTATTCCCATCTCTTGGGTTTGCGCAAGCCCCATGCGGAAGTCTTTCGTGCCCTGATCACGCAGCACGGTTTGCGTCCCGAGCGAACTCTTTTTATCGATGATAGCGTGCAGCATATCAAGGGGGCGCAAGCGCTAGGACTTCAGACCTACCATCTGCAAACGGAGCTTTTGGCCTCAGATCTACCGGATATTTTGCGTGTGACAAACCGCCCGAAGTGAATTTTGCAAGGCCAAAGATCTCTTCTACTTAGCTGCAAAACCCACCCCTAACCCTTTACAAAGTAAAGGGTCCTTTGCCCTAAGTCCTCACTATTTATGTTAAAATAGCCGATAGGAGTGTATGTTCGACATAGTGAGGTTGCTATGGAACGTCCCCTTATCACCGAGTACCTTGAAATTTCCACCTATGTGAGTGCGATGGTGCACTATCGCAAGAGTGAGGATCCCGATTTTTCTGTGGCTCGCGCCTGTCGCGGTCGCTACCGCTGTTCGCCGGTCTTGATCTCGCACATTATGTCGGGCAAAAGGCGGCTTACCCCTGATCGCGTGCAGGATATAGCGGTGATTTTGGATCTGACCGCGCGCGAACGAGCCTACCTTCGCCAATGGGTTCTACCGGAAGGTCCCGCAGCTCAGCAGGACAGTGAATCCCGCAGCCAGCCTGCGTCTGGCAAGCGGCGCCAGGTCTCAGCATTTATCCTGCGTGATTGGCTGCATGTCTACGTGAAGGATTCAGTGCGCTTAGCCTCTGTTCAGAAAGATCCACAGTCTATCTACCGTGAGTTAGGTGGCATCGCCAGTCAGCAGCGCATCGATCGTTCCCTGCGCTTTCTTCTGCATCATGGCTATCTCAAACGCAATCAAGAGGGCGTTCTTGTCGAAAGTGAGCCCTTGCATGTGACGGGTGATAAGGATGCGAACCGCAAAGTGCGGGCCTTCCATGCTAAGGCTCTCGATATCGCTCGCGATGGCTTGGAACTTTACTCAACCGAGGAACGCTTGGCCCAAGCCTTGGTGCTTCCTCTTGATGGGCAAGCTTATGCCGAGCTCTCTGATCTTATACGGCAGTTCTCAGAGCAGTTGAAAGTCTTTGCCGAACAGCATGCGAGCAGTGATCAACGTCTCTATCAAATCGTCCTTCACCTGACACCAACGGGAGGTACTCGTGCAAAATAAACTATCGCCTCGATGTCCCACGCTCCTCGTCCTTCTGCTCTTCTGGATTTTTGGCACGAGCAGCACCCAGATGGCAGAGGCTTCGACCTTTGTCGGCAACGGTGGCAGCTTGCTCGATAGCGATCTGCGCCGCACTTTAGAAACGATTAAAAGAGCCGTGCAAGCATCGCTGAAAAGCAGCGCCCCCTGTGTCTGTACCGTAGCCTCGGAACAGTGTCAGCTGCTTGAAACCTTAAATGAAGCGCAAGATAACTACTGCCATGCGATGGTGCAAAAGGTAGGACGCCCCCTGCTCAGTCTCTTGGCGGAGAAATCGCAGCTCCGCTTTGTTTGGACCGATGAAACCTTAACCGATCGCAAAGGAAAGCGCAGTTTTGATGCGATTGCTCAGCCTAAAGACAAGCAGATCCTGATCGATACCGAACGCTTTGCCAAAGTCAGTGAAGCAGCCCGCGTCCAGCTCATCAGTCACGAGCTTTTGCACATGGTCGTGATCGAGGGTTCAAACATGAGTGATGACGGGCCCCACGGTCCCTTTTCGGGAGATGACGGCGGGAGACAGCTCCTCGATACACTTGGGGCCGTATACGCCTCGCTGGCGATCGATCAGGGCATTCTCAGTCGCAAGGTTTCATCGCTCTCGCACCCAGCACGCAGCTTTTATCTTTTCGGGGGTGGCGGTTCAGGACAGATCGAAACAGCTTTGGCGAGGTCTCTGCTGCTTGGCCGTGAAGAAACCGTCAATGTCTTTGGAGGCCAATGGTTTGTAGAACCAGGCTCGCGATGGGGACTTGGCCTGACCCATCGGCAGCAAAGAATCAACGAAACCAGCGTGTTTACCCGTTCGTTTCAGCGAAGTAGCTGGGATGTTTCTGCGATCTATAGGTTGCGCCCGCTCGATGTCGAATCGGAGTTTTGGAGTCGTCTGCAATGGCAGTTTCAAGGCGGAGTGTCTCACAGTTGGATACGTTACAGTATGAAAGATAGCTATCAGGAATTAGTCTCCGAAACTAAGGCCATCGGCATCCTAGCAGAGTCACGTATCCTTTTGCCGCTCACGTATAACTTTTGGGTCTATATGTCGAGTGCAGCAGAGCTCGCGCCATTTCGTCTCAAAGAATTTGAAATAGCTTCTAAAACTTGGCACACACAAACAATCTTTGGAGCAGCCTATGCGTTTTCCTTCTAAATTTATCGGCCTCCTTGTCATCTTACTCTGCAGCTGCCGGGCAGCAGGCCCCGCAGGAAACTTTGGTCAAACTTTGAGTCAAGAATCATTGAACAGCCTTCTGAGTCCTGCTCAGGGTCAGTACTATCATTTCGATCGCTACGTTCAACGCATGCTTCATGTCGATGCTGTTGCTGAAACTCTTCAGGTGTCCGATGCGCTGGGGGCTAGCTTTAAGGAGAGCTACTGGGTGCCCTCGGAAACAGGCGCCTATGCCTTTCTTATTGAAGGCCGCAATGTTCGTATAAAAAATCAGATCGATGAACCTGCACGTGACGTGCTGCGTCTCGGCGATGATCTTGTCTCTTATGCTGTAGCCCCCACCGACGGCGTTTATGCTTGGATCGATACGAATCTTTCGATCGCTCTTCTGCAGCTTGATGACCAAGGGCAGACCCTTGGGCAATGGACTGGGGGACCGCTCCTGCCAAGCGGTCAAAGATTTGCAGCCGGCGAAATGCTCAGCGGGGGACGCATGCTTCTTTCACTCGATTCCCATGAGCTGATCCTTGTCGACTGCCTCGCTTCGATTCAAGCGAAGGCTTGGGTTTTTAGCAAACTTAGCTTTGCCAACCAAACAGTGAAGTGGGTTGGGCGCATCTCCTCGCAGCCTGATCGTGTCCTCCTTTGGACGAATACTGGGTATCTGTTGTATGATGTGAAGACACAGACGACTGTCGCTACTATCGCCTTGACTGAGAGTCAGGTGGGACTCTTTAGCTCTAAACTTGGTCAGCCTCACCTCGGCTTTCAGGATCTTAGCAAGGGCACGCTGAGTCTCGTTTATCCCGAAGGCGACAAGCTTATGACTGTGTCGCTCCCTGAGACTCTCGGCGAACCGGTTGCAAGCTTTTTCAATGGCACGACTCTGCTCGTTCAAACAGCTCAGCACAAGGTCCTCAAGATTCGGGTGAGCGATGCACTCGTCGCAGCAACTCTGAGTTTTAAAAGCGAGGCTCGTTTGGGCTTGGGTGAAGATAAGGTGGTTGCCGTCTACGACAGTCCCCTGGGCTATATCACGATACAGCGCTTCGATAGTGATGAGGTGACTGTGCTCAAGGGCTTCAATCGACCCTACGTCCAGCGTCCCTGAGAGCGGAAGCTGCGGCTAAGGTGCGGGACTCAAAGCGAGTCTTCTTTCTTGCGAATGTTCATTGGCCAGCCGGTCTATACAGTTTTCAACTGGCCGGCCAACTACCTGATATCATAGGTAAATTCTGCTCTTCTCGCTTGCCTTTTGGCTCCGATAAGATAGGATAAGAAACGTAGGACGTTTCTTAACAGCATATGACAACGCTCGCATAAGAGGCTCCTATGGTCAGCAAGGCCCTAAAAAAAACATGGAATCACGTCGATATAAAGGTGCAACACATGAAACTTCACATCCAAACTCACAATGACGAAATCATCGATAGAGCCCTCGAGAGCCTTATGGCAGCCATGATCCTTGGTCTGTCTGCAGGGGCTATGCTAGTCGCTCTGGCCTTTGTCGCCGGCCTCCCCTTGTGATTGATGACTGATGTGTTAGGATGGGCACGGTAACCTTAAGGATGGACCGGCCCGATGGAATTATGTCTCGCAATTGATTTTGGAACCTCGAACTCCCTAGCAGCTGCTGCAAGTCCCGGACACAGAACCGGTCCTTTACCCCTCGATCCGCTTGCACCTGATCCCACAATACTCCGTAGTGTCCTTTATTCCCCAGCTCGTCAGCAGTGGGAGTACGGCGAAGAGGCTATTCGTCAGTACTACGATCACGGGGCCGACGGCCGTATCTTTCGTTCTCTCAAGAAGTTTTTGCCCGATCCTAGCTTTCAGGGCACTCAGGTCCATGGCGTTTACTATTCGCTCGAGGATCTCCTGGGGCGCCTTTTGGCTAAGATTCGCAGTCAGGCTAGCGCAGCCCTCGGTCAGGATCTCAAACGGGCCATGATCGGTCATCCCGCGCTGTTTGCACCCGATGCTGAGCGCCATCAAAAGGCACTCGCGCGCCTTGAAAAAGCGGCTCGACTCGCCGGTTTTGAGGAGCTAGCCTTCTGCCCTGAGCCTGTAGCAGCGGCTTATGAGTTCGTCCAGACCTTGACCAGCCCCAAGACTGTCCTGATTGCGGACTTTGGGGGTGGGACCAGTGATTTTACCGTGGTTCGTATGCGTCCCGAGGGCTTTCGACCCGAAGATGTCCTGGCGATAGGAGGCCTCTCGATCGCAGGGGACGCCTTTGATGGCAGCATTATGGAGCATCTCGTTGCGCCGCATTTTGGCTCAAAGATTTCTTACCGCGTGCCTTTTGGCTCAAATATTTTGTCATTGCCCAAGGGCTTGGTGCGAAAGATGTGCTCGCCGGCCGATCTGCTCTTGCTGGCTCGTCAGGAGTATACCGAATTTTTCCGGCAGCTGGATCAGTGGTCGCTCGGCGGCGAAGATGCCGCTTGTCTGGAGCGTCTGAATATTTTGATCGAGGAGCGTCAAGGGTATCAGCTCTTTCAGAGCATCGAAGAAGCGAAAAAGGGCTTGAGTGGGGTTGCAGAAAGTCGCTTGAACTACACCTATCCTACCTGCGAGATCGACATACCTTTGCCAAAAGATAGTTTTCGGAGTTTCAGCGAAGGCCTCGTGGAGAGCATCTGTAAGGCCCTTGATGAGACGATGAAGGATGCTGGGGTCAGCTATGAGCAGGTAGATCTGGTGTGCTGCACCGGTGGTACAGCTCGCCTAGACGCTGTGCAGGAGGCGCTCGAAAAGCGCTTGGGGCGCGCTAAACTTCAAGAGCATCAGCCCTTTCATGCTGTCATTCAAGGGCTTGCTGTGCGCGCTCAAGAACTTTTAGTCAAAGGATCTTAGACTTCTTTCGCCGCTTCCAGAGCAGTTGCAGACTTTTTGGCTTTCAGTTTGCTGCTGACATAGAGGAAAGCTCCGGCGACGCCACCGAGAACGAAGCCTATGATCTGCGAACGGATCAGCATGCTCATCGACCAGTCAGCGGCTGGTTCGCAGTTTACACCAAAACTGACGGGAGCCGAGATCAGCATGCGACTGATCGAAGGGGCCACGAAGGTGACGATAGTGATGCCAAAAAGGCCGCCAATGAGGGCGAGACTGAGAAATTTCTTTAATGTTTCCATCTGATGACTCCTTGTTTAGTCCGAGCTTGCGAAGTGCGTCCGTTGGCTTGGTGAGCGAGGGTACTTTTTAGCTCGTCGAAGAGCTTTTTTCCATACGAAAACAGCAAATGTTGTCTGCTTGATCGATGTTGTGGCAAAAAAAAAACCGCATCCTGAGATGCGGTATCGAGTCGGCAATTGCCTTCTTCTTCTGATGGATAAGACCTCTCAGCTGACTTTGGTCTGCTGCTCAGGTTTCTTTTCCTGGGATTGCTGTTTAGCCCCTTTGTTTTTGAAATACTCAGGGAAATAAACGGCATTACTCAGGATCTGATGGTCGATCTTAAAGCGTTCCGAATAGCGTAGAGCGTCATCAGCTTCGATCTCAAGCTTGTCACGAGCGTCTACGAAGTGGACGTCTTCGGCAGAGATTTCGTTGTTGTTCGAACGGTTCCAGATCAGGCCAATAGCTGCTGTGAAGCGGGTGACCACATTGAAGTAGATAGTCTCGGGACCAAACGATGAGTTCAAGAGAGTCATACACACCGAGAGCACGATACCGAGGGCCGACTTGTTCATCGCGTAGGCCATCTTCAGGAGGAAGGCGTCCATGACAGCCTGGCTTTTGGTGGCATCGGTCACGTCGAGCCCACTCAGCCCGGGCAGACCGTCCATGATACCGAGGAAGGTTCCGAAGATACCACAGATCACAAAGAGGTTGGGCAAGAGGTTCAGGAAGTTATTAACCCAGTTGACCGAGATAAAACCGAAAATGTTGCCAAAGATTTTGTTGTTCTCGAAGACCGATTTGGAGATGTCGAGAAAATTTGGTTGCTCATTGGTGTGCTTGAGGTAGCGAGCATGGCGTAAAAAGTCCATAATCAAACGAGCGACACCCTCTTGGACGAGGAACATGCGATCGTTGACCGACATCACCTGGTCGTGGTGACGACGACCGTAGACGCGACGGAGTTCGAAGATCTCATGGTAGGTTTTCTGTAAAATGTTTTTGGTGAAGCGGAAAAAGCTGAGTTCCGCGTTCCCTGGAACGCTCGACAGATCACGGAAGATGCGCTTTTCAAGCTCACGAACGAACCAAAGTTCGCGGCGGATATTCCAGTAGACGAGGATGCGTAGCACCACAGCCGCAGAGAACACGCCGATCAAAACCGGAATCATGTTGTTCGACAGGGCACTCAAAAAGTGCAGAATGTTTGTGGTTTCCGAAATCTTACTTTCCATGAAGCTCTTCCTCCCCTTTCTTATCCATCAGTCTATCAGAGTGAAACGCACAACAACGTTCTGCGATTTCTGACAGTCATAAGCCTTACAAAATTTTTCGATATCGAGCTTGTCGGCGTTGACGCCCTCGATGTCCTGCGTGAAGAAGCTACGACCTGTGACTTTAACCAGGGGTAGCATCGCTTTTTGCTGAGCAAAGGCGAGCTTCTCTGGGTTGAAGACATGGCCGAAGATCGAACGAGCGCGCTTATAGCTGAGATCCAGGTTGTAGTTGATGGCGCTCTGGTTGACTGCGGACAAGCTGTTGGGATTAACGACTCGGTCTTGGTAAGTTGGTGAAGCAAAGCCGATGATTTCAACGGCGGAAATGTGGGCTGCATTTTCAGGATCTTCGAACAAGGTCTTCGCATAGAGGGGGAAGGCCTTGTTGAGGACGTTGATCATTCCTGTTTTGAGGAAGTAACGACCCGTGTCGAAGTATTCGTCGCCAAAGTTCAAAATCAAGTCCCCTGTTTTCTTGTCAACCTGCGCATTGATCCCAGAGTTGCGGAACGCGTCGGCAAGTTTGTTGGAAATATTACCCCGACGGGCTAAGTTGGCTTTAGCCTTGGCTAATTCCGCACCAAGGGCAGCTTCTTTCTCTTTGGCGTCGGCCACAGTCTTAGCGACCTTGTCGTTGGCAGCGGCTTCTTTGGCTTTCGCTTCAGCTAGGGCCCTAGCTGCCTTGTCCGCAGCGTCAGCCATAGCTTTTGCTGCCTTGTCGTTGGCAGCTAGTTCCTTGCGCTTCGCATCTTCAACGGTTTTAGCAAGCTGATCAGCGATGAGAGCTTCTTTTTGTTTGTTATCAGCCAGAGCCTGTGCGAGTCCCTGAGCTTGGGCTTGGGCCTGACCGAGAGCATCGCGGAGCCCCTTGTTTTTCGATTCAAGGTCGCCACGTTCGCGAGCGAGAGCGGCAAGTTTGCCTTCGCTTCCGGCGAGAGCTCCTTTCAGATCCGAAAGGCCTTTTCCAAAGGAGGCATTTTCTGCTTCAACGCGTCCACGATATTCGCGTTCGGCGTTGAGGCGTGCCTCAGCATCGCTCGCGAATTTTCCGAGTTTACCTTCGAATTCAGCTTTGGCGCTGGCAAGGTTGGCTTCATGCTGACCGTGGAGCTCACCCATCAGCTTTTCTGTACGAGTTTTTTCTGCTTGGAACTGGCCCTGGAGTTTAGCGATCTCATCGCCACGCTTTTGGCTCTCTGCAGTGGCTTGAGCGAGAGCATCCGATTTCTGTTTGAGTTCGCTTTGCTGGGCTGTGAGCTGGGTCTGTAGTTGGCTAATTTGCTTTTGATTCTGAGCTGTCATCTGCTCGAGTTGTTTTTGAGTTGCCGTGGTCAGCTCAGCCAATTTCTTTTGGTTGGCGAGGTTTACCTCTTCCAGAGTGCGTTGAGCCCTGGTCTTTGCCTCTTCCACGGTACGCTGAGCGGTTGTTTTTGCCTCTTCGATTTTTTGTTGAGCGCTGGTATTCACCGCAGCGAGCTTCTGTTGGTAGGTGCT
>CANGNB010000047.1 GCA_947454545.1 Oligoflexaceae bacterium | reverse complement strand
GGATAGGTCTTCTATGAAAAAGGTCGCTATTCAAAAGCGCCCTGATTTCACTGATTCGACTCTTCCTCTCTTGCAAAGCTGTGGCCACTCCTAAGAAGCTGAATTTTCAGCCTCTAAGAATTTTTTGATGCGCTCAAAACGTGAATCTCAAACCCCCCTATTCGCTGCAAACATCAGAGTCGAATCCCATCTGATGCAGAAGCAAAAACAAGCATGCGCCCGTTTTGCTTTGTTTCTTTCCAGAAGGTAAGAATCCGGAAGAATTGTTTCCGGGTGTGCAAGGAGGAGACAAGTCCCCTTTTTTCAGAAAAAAGGGAACCCACCGTGATATTACTCTTATTTTCCAGGGACTTACAGACAGGAGGGGAAACGAGCTGAGAACCTCTTCTTCATCGTGGCGTCTGGGCTGAGGAGTCGGGGCGACCGACACAGCGATAGTAAAAGCCCTTATCCATAAGCTCCCAAGGCTCGTACTGATTGCGAAGATCGAAGACGGCTTTACCCGCCATCAGACTGCCGACCTTATCCCAGTTGGGACGCTTGTATTCGCTCCATTCGGTGATCAAGACCAGAGCTTCTGCTCCGCGCAGCACATCATAGGCTTGCTCAGCATAAGAAAGGTGCGGATGATCGCCAAACTCTTTGGCAAAGTTTTCAGCTCCCTCAGGATCGTGAGCAAGAACGAGGGCACCAGCATCCAAAAGACGCCGCACGATGACAAAGGCGGGTGTTTCGCGAACATCATCGGTGCCTGGTTTGAAGCTTAAGCCCCAAAGCGCAATGCGGCGGCCGCGAAGATCCCCGAAGTAGCGTGCGATCTTTTCGAAGGAAAGATCTTTTTGCCGAAGGTTCGCGTCGGTGACAGCCTGGAGCACCTTAAGCTCGACGCCATGGGCTTCACTCGTCCGCAGCAGCGCAGCAACATCTTTGGGAAAGCACGAACCGCCGTAACCAGGTCCTGCATACAAAAACTTTTTACCGATACGTCCATCCGAACCGATTCCTAGGCGAACCTTGTCCACATTCGCTCCGAGATTCTCGCAGAGCTGGGCAAGTTCGTTCATGAAGCTGATGCGGGTCGCGAGCATCGCGTTGGCCCCGTATTTGGTGAGCTCCGACGAACGTCGATCCATGAGCAGGAGCTTCCCCTGATCGTCGAGGATGAAGGGACGATAGAGCGCACGAAAGCTATCTTCAGCTGTGAGGTCATCGAGCCCTACAACGATGCGATCGGGGCGCATGAAATCGCCGATAGCATCGCCTTCCTTCAAAAACTCGGGGTTGGAGGCGACGATGATGCGATGCTTAACGCCTCTCTGTCGCAGCTGACGCTGAATGATCTCTTCGACAAGATCGCAGGTCCCCACTGGGACTGTCGACTTCACTACGACGACCATGTCCTTTGCCAGCAGCTCACCCAAAGATTCGGCCACGGCCTTAACGTAGGTCAAATCGGCTGACCCATCTTCTCCTTCTGGAGTGCCCACGGCGATGAAGGCGATATCAGCCTCGGGCAGAGCTTGGCTCAGCTGGCTGGTAAAATGGAGGCGGTCGTGTCCAATATTGCGTCGGATAACGGTCTCAAGCCCAGGTTCAAAAATGGGGCAAAAACCATCCCGCAGCATCTCGATTTTGCGCTCATTGAGGTCGACGCAGGTGACATCGTGCCCAACGTCGGCAAGACAAGAACCCGTCACAAGTCCCACATATCCAGTGCCTACCATGAGTACGCGCATCTTGAGTTCCTTTTTCACGTTGGGGCCGCAAGCAGCGTTGCTGCCTTCCTTTTCTCACAAACCTTTTTTATCCCTCAAGCCGGCCTTGCAGACAAGTCGAAATTCCAGACGGAGACCCTTTGGGGCATCTCTTTTCTTGGTGTTCTAGACCTTTGCCGTCTCCTTTTGCACCTTTGCCAAGCAGCCTTGCCTTTAACTCTCTTTGCAGTGTCAGCAAGGGATGGTAAAATAGGGGCAATGACTAGCGAAAGCTCCGAATCACTCTAGTGGATGCGTGAAGACTCATGGCTGATGACAAGACCATAATTGCCGATCCTGGTTCGAGTATTTTCAATCCGCCCAAAAAATCTGCGGCCTGTCTTGTGCAGTACAGTGGCACAAACCTGGGCAAACGCTATGTCCTCGACCAAAAAGAAATGACACTTGGCCGAGCACCAACAGTCGATATCGTGGTCAATGAGCAAAGTGTTTCGCGCACCCATGCTCAATGCCTCCTGCAGGGCGAAGAGGTCTATGTTTCAGACCTCGGGAGCTCTAATGGAACTTTTATCAATGACAAAAAACTTGCTGGGAAACAGGTCTTGCGCGATGGCGACATCATCCGCATCGGTAACATCGTGTTCAAGTTCTTTGCCCAAGGCAATGTTGAGAACGTTTTTCACGACAAGATCTATCGTATGGCGACCATCGATGGGGGCACCAATACCTTCAATAAGAAGTACCTGCTCGAGGCCATCGAAAGCGAATTCAAATTCTCGCGAGCCTATGGCCGCCCCCTGTCCTTGATCTACTTTGACTTAGACTTCTTCAAAAAGGTGAACGATACCTACGGACACGGTGTTGGCGATGGCATCCTGCGCGACACGGCTTCTCTCGTGAAATCAGTGGTTCGCAAAGACGACATCTTTTGTCGCTATGGCGGTGAGGAGTTCGTCATTTTGCTTCCATCCACCGATGCGAAGACTGCTTATGAGCTTGCCGAACGCATTCGTGCCACCTTCGAGCAGCATCGCTTCGAAATCCAAGGCCATGTGATTAAGCAGACTCTCTCCATGGGTGTCTCTCAGCTCAACGCCAAGATGAACTCGACGGAATCTTTCCTTGAGGATGCTGACAAAAAACTGTACCAATCCAAACAGAACGGTCGCAATCGGGTGACCATCTGATTTTGTGATAGGAAAGGGCTACCCGTGAAGCTAACCCTCCTCTTTGGTCTAGCCTGGACCTTACTCTGCTCCTGTGTCAGCTCTCCTGGCCCAGACGCGCGTCTGCCCCTCTACCCAAGCGAAGATTCGGCCTACTGGCCTCACTATGAGACCGCCAGTCGTCAGATCGAAGTGGTGAAAAACTTCGAGACCCGCCATCAGATCGTTGCTAGCTATTTGACTCCGGACTTTCGCGCTGCCATCGCTGAGCGCTATCGCAGCATTTTCAACGATCAAAAGCCAGTGTTTGAGGCTGCGACCGACAGCACCGGTTTTTTTGTAAGCGTCTACAGTGCGAATCGCAATCTTGAAGATCTGAGCAATAGCGAACTTTGGAATATCACTCTCCAGGTGAAAGAAGGCACGTTGCGCCCCACACGCATCCAGCGCCTCGTCCCCAAGGAGCTCTGGTCAGCTTTTTTTCCAACCATTTCTCCCTGGAGCCAAGAGTACCTTATCCTCTTTAAGCTTCCGGTGATGGCTCCCGAGTCAGGAAGTCCGCAAGGCCTGACTCTCAATCTGAGTGCTCCCGATGGCTCGGCTCACGCCTCTTGGTGACAGCTCTTTACGTTTTATCCTGAACGCCATGATTCCTCCACGAAGTCTGAGACCTTCCGCCTCTGTCCTTTTCTAAAGAAGAGCTCTACATGAATCTAAGGGCTCGTCAATCACCCCCAACGCGCGCCCAATTCTGATTCGCAGGCAATCATCAGATAGAACTCAGCTTTTTCGAATTCCATCAGAATTCATTTAAAGCCTTGTAGGCCAAGGATTTGACACCTACGACCCGGAGTTTGTTAAGATAGAATCATGACGCATAGACGTGTGATCTTTGATTCTACCAGTGAACCGGGAGGTGCCCATGGCTCGCTATGACTATCGCGATATCGTCCTGGAATTGATCGAGCTCTGCCGCGATGTAAAAACAGAGATCATACAGCAGCTCACCTACTACCGAGCGAGCGTCTACAAAAAGGAGACCGCTCAGCTGATCGAGCGCAAAATAGAGCAGTTGCAACTGCTCTGTGACCTCATCGGTCACGATCTCCTCAGCGATGCCTTTGCTGATTATCAGGAGATGCGAGAGAATGGGGGCCAGTGGGTCTCGCCAGGAGAGTGTGCCCTCAGTACCCGTGTGATGAACCTCATGCAAAGCACAGATCAGATTTTTGATGAGTTGGCTCAGACTCTCCCCTCGCACACGAGCCCCGACCCTCAGCTCTTTCATAAAAATTTGGCTCGTCATCGTCGCGAACTCCTCTCGATCTGTCGCCAGGGTTCACGCCAGTGGGACCTGTTTCACACGCTTTAACGTGCAAAGGGGTAGTTCATGGCTAAGCTCCGAAACCCGCTGGTGCTCCTCGGCATCGGCTCTCTTCTGGCTGCTCTCCTACCCCTTGTCTTACCCCTAGCCCGCAACTTTGAGTATGAATACACCAGCCTGCTTGGCTATGGAGCCTTGCTAGGCTTTTCTGTGTTGGGCTTTGTGAGCGCAAAGGATTCGACACCGCGCCTTATAGAAAGCGTGGGAGCTTGTCTCGGCGTCTTGCTGCTTGCGGCGCTCCCTGGAGCTTTGGCGTTTTCTCTCAGGCTTTGTCCTTGCAGTGTCTCTGAGTTTTGGTTTTGGTGGTTCGTCCAATCGGTCCCCCATCTGTGTCTTGGCCTTGCTGTTTTTTGGGGTCTGCAGGTGGCACGAAAGAGGGGCCTATCCCGGGGACACTGCCTCCTGCTTCTTCTTATCCTCATCGCTCTGCTTTCCCTCCATCTCGCTGCCACACTCTGGTTTTTCCCTCAAAAACGTATCACTCACCTCTTGAGTGGCTTTGTGCATGGGGCTATCTACGATACCTGGATTCCCCTCGATGCGGGAGTGATCTGGACGCGGGCTGCTCATACTCTCGTGGCTCTAGCACTCCTGGGTTTGAGCTTAAGAGCGAAAAAAAGTAGCCTTTTGGCTTGGACTCTTCCCTTGCTGCTTGCCGCTGCCTTCTGCCTCGTTCGGGGGCAAAGCTTTCCGTCGCAATCGCATGGCATCCAAGCTCTCAAAGTCCTTCTGTCTGAAGAGAAGCGTGGTCAAAACTTTGTGCTCCACTTTCAAAAGCCCAAGACTCCCGAGGAGGAGCGACGCCTCAACGATATCTTCATAGCCGCAGGCTTTCATGTGAATGATCTCAGTCGTATTCTCATGTCTTACGATCGCGCGGTACACATCTTCCTTTATCCCTCGGAAGACACAAAGAAGCTTTGGTTTGGAGGGGGAGCCACAGATGTCACAGATGTCGTCACCCCTTCGGTGCATATCACCAGTGAGCCCTGGCCACACAGCACGCTTCGCCATGAACTTGTTCATGCTATCAGCTCTGCATTTGCTTATCATGGGCTTGGCTTTCATCCCAACCTGGCCTTTACCGAAGGGCTTGCGATGGCTCTGGCTCCGACGGAAGATGAGCTCTCTTTGCATGAAGGGGCTGCGCGGCTCTTAGAAAGCGATCGGGCCCCTCCGCTTGATCATCTTTTTAGCCCGCTCTTTTGGACTGAATCGGGACGCCGCGCTTACACTCTCGCTGGCTCTTTTGTGAGCTTTCTCATCGATCGCTACGGCGCTCTCAATGTCAAACTCCTCTACTCAGGGGTGGACTGGTCGAACGTCTATCGCGAAGATTTTGCCGACACACTTACGCTCTGGCGCAACTTTCTCGAGGCAAGTTACCCTCCGCGCCCCGCACAGAAAACAGCGGAGGCCATCTTTCGCTATCCTGGCCTCTTTGGCGATCGTTGCCCGCATAGCAAAGCCAGCCTCTCGAAGGCATCGCCAGAAAGCTTTCTCCGCTGGCGTCAGCCCCCAGCTTGGCTCGCTTCGCGGGACTACTGGCCCTGGCGCCTCAGCTTGGATCAGGAGCCGGGCACTGTGCTGGCCGCCCTGCACGATAGGATGCGTAAGCTCTGGTCGCAGGATGATGCCAGCGAAGCGCAAAAGCTCATCCAAGATCTTGAACAAAAAGTGCAGACACCTCCGCGCTATCTTGAAGACTTTGACATGATGATCCTTGCGACTGATCTTGAAATCAGCCTTGGGCATTGGAATGAGGCTCGGGAGCGCATCGCCAAGCTTCGCTCCCTGCTCGAGGCGCATGAGCTTAGCGATGGTCTCACCCGACAGATTTGGTCGCGAGCGCTACTCTTGAGCGAGTCTCAGCAAGCGAGTGCCGGCTGGTTAGCTCTCCTCAGGGGCCAATCAACAGTCGTTCCAGACGCGCCCGAAACAAGAAGCTCTTGGATAGGACGCTACCTTTATCTGCGCAACCATAGTTTTTCGGACGCTGATAAGGACTTTTTGTTTGCTGCCTGGAACAGTCCCGTTCCTGAAGACGCTCCTCTGAGCTTTCGCGTTGAGTGGTATAAGCAACTTGGACTACAATGGATTCGACTCACTCATTGGAAGTGGGGCTCGCAAGCCTTACAAAAAGCCGCAGACCTGGCGACAGCTGCTCAGAAACCAGCGCTGTCTCTGATGAGCCAGGAGGCTTTCGCGCGCGAGCCACGCGTTCACTAGCAGGGCCTCGCAGGCCCATCAAAGGAAAGACTTATGCCCCACTCTCGGTCTCTAGGTTTTTCCCTAGTCTCCGTCATGGTCTCCGTCGGTATCCTGGGCATCGTCTTAAGCGGTGTGATGAAGATGATGGATCTAGGGCAAAAGACCAGCAAATCAAACGAGCTCTCGGGCGAACGTGGTATCATGCGGCAGTATATTTACGAGAGCCTCTCCTGCTCTAGCACACTGCCGCCAAATCCTTCTCAGGCCTGCAGCACCGATCCCTACCTCGCCCTTAAATCCAGTCAAAACTCGGTCTTTCTCGCCAACAATGGGGCCAATGGTGCCAAGCTTGGCGATTGGATGATTCGAGCGCGCTGTCGCAGCAGTCAGCAAAAACTCTCGGTGGAATTTAGCCGGCGCGCAGCCGATGGCTCTGCCCTGAAAGATCCTCTCACCGGGCGCTTACAGGACTGGAGCGATCTCTTTCCTGGCTATCAGCTGTGCAATAAAAGCTTTGCTCCTAGCCCAGGCGCGACGCAGGGTCCTGTTCGCACGGCTAGCATGCAGTATCTGGGTTCCAACGGCTGTGACACAGGTGGTCTCATCGGGGGGGTGATGGATGTAAAAAGACGCTACAGCATCACCCTCAGCTGTGCGCCTCAGGAAAAAGCCGTAACAGGTGGAGCTCAGTGTGAATTCATGAAAGCTGGATGGACGGGGCCTTTGGGATTTAAACAGACGCTCGCTGGCAAAGGTTCGAGCCTCGTTGCCAGCTTTCCCACCCCGGATGGCAAATCTTGGTATGCCGAATGCTGTGTCAGCTCCAGCGGCATTCTCGGCACCTTGGGAGCCCTCGTGAATCCCAATCCTGCGAATGCTCCTCTGGGCTTTGTGCGCTGCGAAAACGAAACACCCCTTTAAGGGGCCGCAAGGCGGCGAGCCTTGCTTATTTCGTCCCACGGAGATTGGACTCGTCCCAGTTAAAGGTGCGAGGCAACTGCTTGGCTTTTCGGATCAGATGCGCCTGCTGATTGCGCAGATACTGAACGACCTTTTGGTTGGTCGGATCAACTTTGAGCTTATCGATACTCATCTGGATGTCGTTGATTTTCTCGACATCATCTTCTTTCTGATAAATCTCATCGAGAATACCATTAAATGTCGCCTTCTCACGCTCGGTAAGACCAGTGGTATTCGCATAGCGATGAAACTTATTCACACTCATCGGCTCGGTGTCGACGATGACAGTCCCATCTTCTTTTTTCTCTGTGACAACACCAGGGTTGGTATAAATCCCAGCTTTTTGTACCAAATCACCAATCTGAGCCATAGCCTTCCTCCTCTTCCTTAAGTTTTATCCTGATCGACTGTATAGACGCGTGGACTGATCGAGTTCGAATACATGAGATGCGAGAGTTCTCCTTCCAGATAGCGTGTGAGAACTTGCTTTTTAGGATCCAACTGAATCTCTTCAATATGGCCTTGAAGCTTTAAAATGCGTTCTTCACTCGACTTGGAGTCGCGTGCATCATCGACTAAGGCCTCAAATTCCTTACGTTCATCGGGTGATAGGCCGTTGATAAAGCCGTAGTGTCTGGCTTTTTCAAAACGTGGCCCTTCACGCTCCACCACCAGACGGTCGGTCTTTTGCTCTCGGCCGACGACGACCCCAGGCCGCCCATCGCGTGCGAAGAAGGTGTCCCCAACTTTTAAGCCCATGGTCACCCCCCCCAAAAAAATCATCTCACCTCCCTTTAGCTTACGGGACGGCTAATTTGTTCTCAACTTATGGAAATAGTTAGTTTTTTCCTAGTGGCAGGCGGCGAAATTTGCCGACGGGGTGGCCCCCAACGGTTTAAGTAAATTTCAAAAGCAGCCGATAGCTTTAATAATATGGGAGGTTCACCGAATGTTGGAACAAAGGAAGCCAATATGGGAAAGCTCATCGTCTTAGCACATTACCGCTCAAACAAGAAAAAAACATACACGAAGAAGTATGAGACCCATATCACTAAGTTCGTGAACCGCTTCATTCACCACCATGTCCTCTGCAGCTTCGAGACTATCAGCCACTATTACATCACCAATCGCCAGCATGAACAGGAAGAGGCCTGGGACTATTGTGATTTTCGCGATATTTTGAAAGATGCGATGGACGAAGTCTTTGGGGATCAGATCTGGGAAGAATGCCAAAGGCACTACTGGTTCGATGCACGCTATCTTACCAAAGACGAACTGATCGATCGCTTTATCAGCCAGCTCGTCCTCGGTCCTGACGTTTCAGCTCTTCGCTAGAATGCCTTAGGGCTTGCAGAGATCTGCAACTTCCGCAAAATCTCCGAGTTGCTCGTAGGATTCGATACGACGACCTCCAAACACCTCATCATCAAAACGATAGAAGTAGCGCTGGCCTACGGGAATTCCCGCATTTGCATAGGCTTCCGCATCGGTCTTGGTATTCCCAAAGGCTCCGATCACTGCAAAGCCTCGCGCCTCGAGACGCTTGATCGCTGCGGTCTTGAAGTTCACAGCTTTTCCACCCGTCAGTCCCAGCAGACCTGCCTGGCTGGTTTCTACAGCACCCACAGGAAATTGCCGAGCCTCGAGAAATTCGCGGGTTCTTTGGAACAGATTTTCAGCCCGAGCAGTCAGATAGTAGGGACGATAGCCTTTTGCTACCAGCTGACTCAGCTCGGAAGCTGCAAATGGATTGGCTTCAGAGAGTTTATTCCCTGCGATCACACTCCCGAGTTCTTCAAACTCAGAAGTCGTGAGAGTGCCGTCGACATCGCTGACAAAGAGCGGGCTGCCCTGAGGTAAGACTTCGATGTAAAGATCTGCCGCAGTCCGATCGCCTGCAACAACGAGGCGCAGCCGATGGCGTCCGAGCTCTAGGCGTTGTTCGTCAGGAATTTTAAAAACGATCTGACCTTCTCTATCATCGATACCCTCGACGCTTGGAAACTGATTTTTCTGCTCGGATGTTTGAACACTGGCAAGCTTTTGCCAAGTCGTACCGCAGCCGCGCAGCAGATAGATATCGATGCGTTCACCTTTGAGTTCACCGCGTGCGACAAAGTTACCGTAGCTAAATCGTCCCACAACCCACTGATCTTCGCCTTCAGCGAAAAGCTGATCAAAGCCTCGGTGAAAAGGGTTGCCGCGCGGTGCTTTGTGAACGAAACCCTCGCCTGGTCCCAGAGCGGGAGGCGTAGCATCGCAGACTGGTATAGCGCCGCAGGCATAGGGCGCTGGCGTCAAGGGGCGATCGGTCGGCTGATCCTGAGCAAAAAGTGGTGAACTAAGCAGAAGAGACGTGGAGAGGGCGAAGCTCCAGCGAGAAACGTGCATAAGGGACACTCCTGTATATGATCCGGTTCGCCATCTATAAACCAGACGCACGAAAAAAGCCCGGGAGAACCGGGCTTTTCAGGACAAGTCACCTTGAGATTTTTTTAAGCACGCGAGGGCGGTGTCAAGTTAACAGCATCGGTCCGTGCTTTGTCGTCTGGCTGATGTCCGATCACCATACCTTCAGCAATTTCACGCAAGGCTGTGACCGCTTCTTTATTCTTGGTGCGAACCAAGGGAGTCTTGCCTTCCATCAGTTGCCGGGTTCGGTGCGACGCGACTGCCACGAGGGCAAAGCGGTTTTCGATGTACTGAAGGCAATCTTCTATCGATACGCGGGCCATAAAGGACTCCTCTGAGCTTACGAAAGGTCGAAATCATATTGTATAGATTCTGTCGAGTCAATCAAGTTAAGTCTTTGTTTGCGCCAAATTGATACTTAAATCCTCCGCTTCGGGTTATGCCGGACCCGGGACTCAGTGGTATAATGCCAAAAAGCCAACGGAGAACGTGGATCCATGCCAGCCTTCCCTTCATTGACACTCATTGCTTGGATAGCTGTCGCTGATCTGACGGCTCTCGGCACCTTTATAAGTCATTCAGACACCGCTAAGGCCGAAGTCCGCAAAGTGAGCCGACTTCAGCCCAACAATGCCCGCCTCTATCGAAAAGGCGTCGAAGCCTTTGAGGCCAAAAAATTCGAAGACGCTGCCGATACCTTCACCCAAATCCTACAAAAGCAGCCCGATAATACCCCATCTAAAGTCTTCCTTGCGCGTTCGCTCTACCAGCTCAAACGCATGCCCGAAGCTTTCAAGCTGTTCCAGCAGCTCGAACTCAATGTCCTCGATCCTGAACCGAGTTATGAATACGGGCAAACTGCGCTCAAGCTCAATGATTTTTCTGGAGCCTTGAAAGCTTTTCGGAATGTGCCGAACGGCCACCCCCTCTTCGATCTTGCAGGTTATTACGGGGGATTTTGTGCCCTGAAAGTGGGCGATTATCAACTCGCTTTAGATCTGCTCGAGCAGGCTGTTGTCTTACCCTCAAAGCTGATCAAGACTCAAAAGCTCTATCAAAAAGAAGCTGAGCGTCTGCTCATGCAAAAGCAAAGAGATGAAGTCCAAACACCTAGGGAGCAAACGCCCCAGCCTCCTGTACCGACTCCCCCGGCACCGCCTCAAACCCCGGTCCCTAATCCGCCCGAAGATGATCCCAAGGCCGATCGCGTCTATCGTTTTCTCCGCTCCGAGCGCAGTCTTGATCTGTCGAGCCGGTACTCGACTCAAGAGCAAAGTCTTGCCAGTAAAGCGGTCCAAAAGCATGAGATCAAAGAGGGGGCTCTCACCGTGCATGCGGGCCTGGATCGCCTGGTCTCGAGCAATCGTTCGGCTCACTACCTCTTGCAGGGAACCGTCTCGGTCAAAGGCATCGAAGGGGAAACGGGTCGTATCCTGATCATGCCGGATGCGCGCGAGGAACAAGAGCAGAGTCTCCTCAATAAAAGTCCCACCCATGCCCTGACCTATGGCGAGCTCAAAGGCGCTGTCGAATGGCCCATTGCCGATGGCAATACTCTAGGCTTTGAGCTTGGCCTCTACGCGCATTCTGCCAACGATCCAGGTGGCCTGACCGCGACCAGTCCTTTTGTGAATCTCTTCCTAGCCCAACGAAGCCAAGCGGTAGAAACAGTCCTGAGTTTTTCCTCGCACGCTCGCATGCTCGATGGTGAGATGCTCGTGATCGACAGTCGCGAGCAGGTCGATGTCAGCTTTCATGCTCCTGCCCATATTCAACTCGGCATCCAAGGTGAGCTGCAAGAATTCGCCTACAATAAAAATAGCGTCGATGGCCCGGACTGGCTGGGGCGCATTCGGGCCGAACTCGGCTATCGTCGCGAGAAAGAACTTGAGCTTTTTGTCGGCGCCCTCTTTGAAACGGGTCAGGGCTATCGTCTGCACAAAATCGGCGATACTGAGGTGATAGGCTTCGACCCAACCAATCTTGGGGGCTATGCCCGCGGCGAAGTCGAGCTCTTCAATGGACTCCGCTTGGGTGCGATCTACCAGACTTTCGAGCGCTCTTATAGCGCCTTAACCCCAGCCGTTCCTGCTACCCAGACGGCTCTTAAAGAGCACTATCCCGAGACGATCCAAAATTTTTCGGGTTTCCTGCAATACGCCTACAAATTTTAAAATTGGGAGGTTCCGCCTATGGATAAACAGTGGGTTAAAATCCTCGCCCAATCCCAACTTAACGAGGGGCAGTGGAAACTCAGTAATCCGGCGGCGGCCCGCGATCTGAGTCGCCACCATCTGCACAAGACAGTCAGTCAACTCTTCGCAGAAATGAAGGAAGCTGTCGCCGTTTTTAATGAGTATAGCAAGCAGGAAAAAAAGCTCAGCCTCTTTCCGATCTACAGCAAAGACAAGGAGTCGATGCATGGCTTTGTGCTCGTCGTGGGACGTTTGCAGGTCCAACTTTCGCAGAATCAAAGCAGCCTTGATATCGTTCTGACTCGCTTACAGGGCTACCAGCAATCGAGCCATGCTCTGCACCGCCTAGATGCCCACTGCGATCCCTTTGGTGGAATCAGCTGGATCATGGATGGAAAATCGATTATGACTGAGGAGATGATCGTCAAACAACTGCTGCACGACATCTGTCACGAAGCTCATGCCAGCGAATGGTAAGAAGGATTGTCCACCATGAATATTCATTTCAAAGACACCGACCCCAACAGCATCATCAACAAGCTCAAAGAAGTCATGGGCGACCGTGCGCTGAGCAAAATGGTCAGCTTTGATCTTGCCGGCAATGAGATGGTGGTGACGATTTCCAAACTGGGCACTTCCTCGCTGCATTTCAACTGCACCAAGCTCAGTGATGGCTGCAAGTTTGAGCTGACGAAGGAAAAGATCGCTCTCGCTCATAAGCCTCTCAAATCCGAAGTCACCTCCAAGATCTACAAAGTGATAGAAAAAGCTGGCGGCGTCATCAAAGATGCCTGAAGTTGTTTCGAACGAGCCTGCCTCACGGTTTATGCCTGAAAGGAGTGCGCTGCCATGTCGGATCAAATGGTCTTACTTCAAGCACCCACGCCCTCAGCACCCGTGTTGCCGATCTGGTCGCAGGCCCAAGCTCAAGCGATCGATACTCAGTCTACAGCTACCTATGGAGTCCCAGGTCAAGAGCTGATGGAAGAGGCTGGGTACACGGTCTATGAGACCTGTTTAGCGCTGCGCAAACCCTTTGAAACTATCCTCATCCTGGCCGGACCGGGAAACAATGGCGGTGATGCTCTCGTGACCGCACGACTTCTCCATGCCGCTGGCTTTGTCCCCGAGGTTTGGAGTGTTCGCGCCGAAGGTTCCTCTGAATCGAAGCTTCGCCAAGAGCAAAGACTCGCCTGTGAAGCGGCTGGCCTTATCCTCCACGAATTTCGCGCGGCCAAGGATTTTGCGCAGCTGAGTCGCCCCCTCTTCATCATCGATGGTCTTTTGGGTCTGGGCTTGTCCACTCCTTTACGCCCAGGTCTGTATCAAGAGGCCCTCAAAGCTGCCGCTCAACTCAAGGCGTCTCAGGTCCTAGCGATCGATCTGCCTTCGGGCCTTTGTGCTGACCGCTGGGACCAAGAAGCCCTGCTCCCCGCGACCTGTACGGTGAGCTTTGGCGCTCCCAAACCCTTACATCTCTTTGCTCCTTCGTCTTATGCCTGTGGCGAGCTTCGTATCAAGACTCTCAGCTTTGCTCCCCAGGCAATCGGTGAGGCTGAGTCCCAAAGTCCGACTCTCCTCTGGGCTCCTCAGATCGCTGCACACTGTAGACCTTGGGCACATCTTCCCGCGGACGCTCACAAGTATACGCGCGGGCATGGGCTCATTGTGGGCGGAAGTCCTGGCAAGGTAGGAGCGATCTTCCTGGCAGCGCAGGCCGCTTTGCGCTGTGGAGCGGGATGGATCAGTGTTGCAGCCCTTTCCGAACAGAATGCGCCGGCGCGGAGCCCGAGTCTGACCTATGAGGATTTTGCGCTCACGGGGGAAATCGATGCCGAAGGCCTCGAGCATTTTATCCTGCAAAGAAAGTGCAAAGGCCTCGTCCTTGGTCCAGGGACTATGACGTCACCTTTGCACGCGAGCCTCATGCAGACCCTGCATCGCCTCAATCGCGACCAAGGTCTCTTTCTCATCTTTGATGCTGCAGCTCTTCAGCACTGGCCAGAAAAGGCGAGAGGCTTGATCTTCAATCCCGAACGAACCCTGCTCACTCCGCACCCAGGAGAATGGCGAGCCCTAGATCTGCAGCATCAAGACCTCACATCGCTGAGCTCACTCGAACAGGCCTGGCAGCTTTCTGAGCGCTATGGCGTTACGATCTTTTATAAGTCAGCAAGTCCCTTCGCTCTCATGAGTCGCGAGGGTCATCGACGCCTCTGGCTGACCAACGAGGGCGATGTGCGCTTAGCGCGTGCTGGCAGTGGTGATCTCTTGGCAGGAGCCGCATTAGCTCTCGGTTTAGCGGGACTATCGGCGCCTTGGGCAGCTCTTGCAGCCCAGAGTCTTCTGGCTGCAGCAGCCCGCCGCGCGACACGGCCCAACGGAGTGCATTCCGTACTTGGAGAGGATATCCTTCAAGAGCTAGCCGTCTAAAACTGGGCTTTAGGATTTAATCCATTCGACAGTGAATTTACGGCCTTTGATGCGCCCCTCGCGGAGGCATTCAATAGCATGACGCCCTACACTTTGGGCTACCGCGACATAGGCTATGCGATCGAGAATTTCTATTTTGCCCACTTCATCGGCGCGCAAACCCCCGGCTTCCCCTGTAAGAGCACCGAGGATATCGCCTGGACGAAGCTTATCTTTGCGTCCACCACCAATACTCAAAGTGGTCATAGCCGCTCCCTGAAACAGGGCCTTGGCTGAAGCAGCAGGCTTGTTGGCGGCAGGGAGATCGAGCTTTTTCTTCTCGAGTTTAATACCAGTATAGGTTTCAATCGCTTCGATTTTAAAGGCTTCACGCGGCGTCGCCAAGGAGACGGCAAGACCACTCTGTCCCGCTCGCCCGGTTCGACCGATGCGATGAACGTAAACCTCAGGCTTGAGCGGCAGATCGTAATTGATCACCAGATCCAAATCCGCAACATCGAGACCGCGTGCGGCAACATCGGTCGCGACTAAAACCCGGAGACTTTTATTCCGCAACTTGGCCATCACCCGGTCGCGATCGAACTGCTCGAGATCCCCATGCAAAGCCCCTGCCGAGACGCCCCAGGTCGTGAGAGCCTTTTGAATATCAGCGATCGCAGCTTTAAAATTGGCGAAGACGATAGCCGTCTCGGGCTTATAAAGATCGAGCAGTCGATGCAGCGCAGCGAGCTTTGCATCGGCGGCGACTTCGACTAGCTGCTGCTCTATCGTCTGAGCTGCTGGTTCGAAATCAGCTACGCTCACCGAGAGAGCCTGCCTCTGGTACTTCTGGCTGAGCTGCTCCACACTTTCAGGAAAGGTCGCAGAAAAAAAGATCGTCTGCTTATCTTGAGGAGTTGCCTTAAGAATCTGTTCCATGTCCTCAGCAAAACCCATGTCCAGCATGCGATCCGCTTCGTCGAGAACAAGAAAGCGAAGACCGACCAAATCTAAGGTCTCGCGGCGGATATGGTCCATCATGCGTCCAGGTGTTCCCACCAGAATATGTGCGCCGGCTTCTAAGCCCTGGAGCTGAAAGCGCAGCGGTTCCCCACCTGCCAAGACGAGAACCTGTAAGCCTGGAAGACTGCGACCGAATTTGCGAAGTTCCCGCGCAACCTGAGCGCAGAGCTCGCGCGTCGGACAAAGAATGAGGGCCTGCGGCCGTCGGTTAGGCAGGCGAATGCGTTCTAGAATCGGCAGGCTAAACGCGAGCGTCTTGCCGCTGCCTGTCTTCGATTGCCCAACAAGATCGCGGCCCTCGAGCAGGGCAGGAAGCGAACGGGATTGAATTTCTGTGAGCTCTTCGAGACCGATGTCCGCAAGCGTCTTTTTGAGGACAGATTGCAGCGTCAATTCGGAGAATAACTTAGGTCTTTGAAGGCTTGTATCGGACTGCATGGTCGCTTTGACTCCTAGCTCGCACAGTTCGCTGCACCCTACACTAAACTTATCGCAAGATCTAGCGGAGACGCGTGAACATGGCTGCGTTGGACTTGTTCCGAAATGCTGTATAATGGAGGCTAAGCCATTAGCCATACCCTGAGGGGTTCCCCAACAACTGCTGGTCTATCCTTGCGCACGGATGCACCAACGGTGGATTTTTTTGGAATGAGGTACAGCGTGAAGACGTCTCTGGCTTTCCAAGATTCTCAGATCACCGAAATCAAAGTGGTCGATAAGGGGTTGGAAATCGTATTCAGCTCCATCCGAGTCATTTCTCCGGAAGGAACCGCGAACCTGAGCAATGGTGATGGTGCCCCCATCGCCACTCTCATCTTGGGGCAGACGAAATACGCCAAGCTTCCTAAAAAGGGGGTGCTCACCGATGGCGAACTTTTCGGCATTCCAGGCAAGCCGCTGAATGGTCAGATTCCCATTCCGCTGCAACGCGTGGGAGATTTCGAATTGAATCTTTGCTACGAAGATAAGGAATTCAGCGTGCGCTGCAAATCGATTCAGCTGCACGTTGATCTCACTGTGATGCCGCGCGCGAATCTTTCCTTGCATTAATTTTCAAAGACTTCAGGGCGTATGAGTGATGCTGATGTTGGTCCAAACAGGGTTGCTCGTATCCATCTTTGTCGATCCTTGCGCCCCGATTGTAATGGGTACGACGTGAGCCTTATACCCTGGTATCGTATCAACTCCGTTAATGGGTGTGGCCGTGCTTATCGATGCCCCAGCTGCAATCGTGGCAGTGGTGTTCGCTTCAACAATTTCAAACCAAATTTTATAATTACCCTGTCCCACGGCCTTCCCGTCTTTACCCTTGAGATCCCAAGTGACCGGAGCTGAAGGGGCACCATAAGCCCGCAAAGTCGCGCCCGTTATACCGTCCGCTGTATTGTTTGTAAGGGAGCGCCAGCGACGAAGATGCTGGCCTGCTGGCGCAGGGTTCCCAGGATTTGCGCTCAGGGTTTTGATGAGCCTATCGTTCATATCCGTGACAAAAATCGCCTGGACGTGAGAAGGGGTGTAGCGCCCTCCTGGGCTAGGAGCCACGGTTGTATAATTCACTGCTATTGAACCAGAGGCTACAGGTCCCGAGGTGACAGGAGCCGGAGGCGTGACTGCTGGTGTTTGCGTCGGTGGAGATGAGGGTTCGCTGGGATTCGAGGGCGAAGTCATGGAATCGAATCCGGACCCACCACTCCCGCCACCGCTTGCAGGTAGCGTGGTTCCTGTGGAAGGAGCTCTACGCACATAGGGCTCCGGCTTTCCTGAGCAAGATGCGATGAGAGCCAATCCCAGGT
>CANGNB010000046.1 GCA_947454545.1 Oligoflexaceae bacterium | reverse complement strand
GATCCCCCTGCATTGCCCGACACGGAAGCGCCCAAGCAGGCTTGCAAGAAAATGTAACTGCAGAGGATGCAGATGTTCAGAACACGCATAGAAGCTCCTCTCGAACATGTCAGCTTACAGCTCAGAGATTGCTGTTATAAAAATCTTAGCATGCAGGAGAGAAAAAAAACTGGGCAGCGATTGCCCAGTGGGAGGAACTGTCGGTTGGAAATTAAGGCGCGGAAATCTTTATTAAAAGCTGATTGACACTCACCTGATCACCTGGTGCCACCAGAATATCGGCAATGACCCCAGGGTTTCGTGCATAGATCTTATTTTCCATCTTCATCGCCTCGATGACCAGAAGCTCCTGACCGCGCTCGACAGCTTGAGAGCCTTGAGCAAGGACGCGAAGGACTTTGCCAACCATGGGTGAGCGGACCTGCTCGCCTTTCGCTCCTGCAGCCTGGGCGCGACCTTCAAGTCCCGGAACATGGATCGCCAGCTCTTGATGCATTTTTTGGGTCAGAGGTTCTTGACCACCGACATATTCCAGCAGCAACTCACTGAACATCTCGCCAGGAAATTTTCGCAAAACACTGGCTCGATACTTCAGAGGAACTTCGGTTTGTCCTGGTCCTTTGCGAACGAAAAGAGTGCGTAGCAGGGGTTCCCAACAGAGCTGCAAAGGTTCCGCGCCACAGCGAAAATCAGTCCAAACTCCGATGCTGATCTGATCGGGAAGTTGGATGTCGAGATCTTTTTTGCGATTGACCCATCTCATAGGATAGTCCTCTCAGTTATTACGGGTGGCTTCAAAGCGCGCTCGCTGCTGCCACGTCGAGGGTTGGGGAGCAAGATTGGGAACGCGACCATCGGCAGCCGTTTGCGTTTGGAAGGCCGCAAGAATTGGCCCGTAGGTCGTATCCGCGCTCGAACCTTTCAGCCCGTCTTCAATATCTTTCTGGTAGGTCTGCAAAAATCCTGTATCAAACTCACCTGATAGAAAGGCCGGATGCTGCAAAACCAGCTCATGAAACTTAGCTGTTGTCGGAACCCCTTCGCATTCGAAGTCACTCAGCGCGCGTCGCATCTTTTGGACAGCTCCATCGCGCGTCGAAGCGTAGGTAATAAACTTGGCGATCATCGAGTCATATTCCGAAGGTACGGTATAGCCCTGATAGATGTGAGTATCAATGCGGACACCTGGGCCCGCAGGAAGATGCAGATGCTGGATCTGGCCAGGACTCGGCATAAAATCCTGGGCTGGATCTTCGGCATTGATACGGGTCTCTATAGCCCAGCCGCGCAGTTGGATGTCACTCTGCTGGAGGCGCATCGTCTTGGTGGACGCGACGTAGATCTGCTCTTGGATAAGGTCCACGCCTGTGATCAGCTCAGTCACAGGATGCTCCACCTGAATGCGCGTATTCATTTCCATAAAATAGGCACGATCAGGTGCTTCGCAGATAAATTCGACTGTTCCCACACCCTCATACTTAGCAGCTAAAGCAGCTGTCACGGCAATCTCACCGAGGCGCGCGCGCTGCTCAGCATTGAGATAGTGGCTGGGAGCCTCTTCGATCAGCTTTTGATGGCGACGCTGTACCGAGCAATCCCTCTCGAAAAGGTGGACCCCTGTTTTGCCATCAGCTAAGACCTGAACTTCGATGTGGCGAGGGTTGATGATGTAGCGTTCGGCGAAGATCGTGTCATTGCCAAAGTAGGAAAGAGCTTCGCGCTTACATGTGTCATAGGCTTCCTTGATGTCCGCCTCTTGACGAATGATGCGCATCCCGCGTCCACCCCCACCAGCGGCTGCTTTCAAGATCATGGGATAGCCGGCCTCTTTGATGACTTCGCGCAGATGTTCCACATTTTGCAAAGCTCCAGGACTTCCTGGAACAAGGGGGACGTGAAATTTTCGCATCAAGTCCTTAGCTTGGACCTTATCTCCAAGCAGATGCATAGCTTCGACCGAAGGACCGATGAAAGTCGCACCAGCCTGAATCACGGCCTGGCAAAAATCAGAGTTTTCTGAAAGGAAACCGTAGCCAGGGTGAACGGCATCAGCTCCACTCACGCGGAGCGCTTCGATAATTTTGGGAATATTGAGATAGGTTTCGGCTGAGCTGCGGCCAGGCAGACGAATCGCTTCGTTAGCATACTTACGATGTTGGCTCAAAGCATCCGCATCCGAATAGATAGCGACACTCGGGATGCCAAGCTCGCGGAGAGCCCGCATGATACGCAAGGCGATTTCTCCCCGATTGGCTACCAGAACTTTTTTAAAGAGAGTTTTGCTCGTCATGGGTTCCTACTTTCTGCCCAAGGCAGTGCCGTTAGAGGGGGATATTTCCGTGTTTGCGTTTAGGAATATCCACGCGTTTGTTCGCCGTTGCTTTGAGTCCCTGAAGGAGTTGGCGTCGCGTCTCTTCCGGAAAAATCACAGCATCGATGTAGGCTCGCTTAGCGGCCTCGTAGGGAGTCGCGAACTTAGCTGAGTAATGAGCAACCATCTGCTTTCGAGTCGCTTCCGGATCACTCGACTTGTTGATTTCTCCACGGAAAATAATATTGCAAGCCCCTTCGGGTCCCATGACAGCGATTTCCGCTTGGGGCCAGGCGAGATTGAGATCTGCTCCAATGTGCTTAGAATTCATCACATCATAGGCACCACCGTAAGCCTTGCGCGTGATGACAGTGAGGCGAGGCACAGTGGCTTCGCTAAAGGCATAGAGAAGCTTTGCGCCATGGCGAATGATACCGCCTTTTTCTTGATCGGTACCTGGCAAAAACCCAGGGACATCAACAAAGACCAGGAGGGGAATATTAAAAGCATCACAGAAGCGGACGAAGCGAGCCCCTTTCACCGAAGCATCGATGTCGAGGACGCCTGCAAGATGGTTCGGGTTGTTTGCTACGATGCCGACTGATTGCCCACCAAGGCGGCCAAAGCCTGTGACGATATTGGGCGAGTAATCTTCCTTCACTTCGAAGAAGCTTTCGGGATCGAGGACAATCTGCAAGACGTCCTTCATATTGTAGGGCTGGTTAGGATTGTCCGGCATAATATCGCGAAGCTTCAGCTGAGCCTGTTCGATGCGTTGCGCCTGCTGTGGTTCCAAAGCTTGGAAGGGCGCTGTTTCGAGGTTGTTGGATGGCATGTAGCTCAAGAGTTTACGAAGCGCCACGAGGGCATCACCTTCCGAAGCCTGGCGAATGTCAGCCACACCACTGGTGCTGGCATGGGTCAAACTTCCCCCGAGTTCTTCGAAGGTCACCTCTTCCCCTGTCACCGTTTTGATGACTTCGGGGCCGGTGATGAACATATGTGAGGTGTTGTCGACCATCATGATGAAGTCGGTCATGGCAGGGGAATACACGGCACCCCCAGCACAAGGTCCCAAAATTAAAGAGAGCTGAGGAACGACACCAGAAGAGAGAACGTTGCGATAAAAGATGTCAGCATAACCACCAAGGCTCGCGACACCTTCCTGGATACGAGCTCCACCGGAATCATTCAGGCCGATAACGGGTGCCCCGTTCCGCAGAGCCATATCCATGACTTTGCAGATTTTCTTTGCATAGGCCAGGCTCAGGCTTCCCCCAAAGACGGTGAAGTCCTGAGAAAAAACATAGACAAGACGCCCATCGATCTCACCGTAGCCTGTGATCACGCCATCGCCGAGAATCAGTTTCTCCTGCATGCCAAAATCCTGGCAGTCATGGGTGACGAAGGCATCCAATTCAGAAAAAGTGCCGGGATCGAGCAGAGCGTGGATCCGCTCGCGTGCCGTCATCTTTCCTCGCTTATGCTGGGCTTGAATCTTGTCTTCCCCTCCCCCTTGGGCAGCTTCACTGCGCAGGGCGACGAGACGATCAAAAGCTTCTTGTCTTTTGCTGTTGTTTTGCTCTTGCATGACGGACCTTTCTAATTCTGTCTACCCGGAAATTCACGCCATAAATCTTGAACAAAGAGCTGTCCCCAGAGTTCGTCCCATGGGGCGAAAGCTTCGAGGGCCGGCGATACTTGGTAATGAGCGAGAGGGCGGCGTGTTTCGCCCTCGCGTCCTCCCATCCAGATCAGAGAACCATTGTTGCTATCGATCAGAAGAAGGACAATAGCAGCCCTTCTTTGCGCGTAGGCGAGCCCCCGATCGTCGAGTCCTTGAGACTTAAGCTGAAGGATCATGGGCATGAGCACGGCATCGCTATTTTTAGCAGAGCGACTCAACTGACTTAACCAGGTTCGCCAGTCGGGGCGCAAGGCTATAGCTTCGCGATAATAACTCGCGGGATGTTTGCAGGCTTCGCAGGTCTGTCCTGTCTGGAACCATAGCTGATCCAGTTGGCTCAGTTGAGCTTCTTGGGGATTTTTCTCGAGCAAAGCTTTGACAACACGAGGACTGAGTCCACGCATGTAAGGCTGACCTTCAAAACCTTTGAGGACATAGGAGTCTACTTGCTGACATAGTGCCTGGATTTCGGCATCCCCTATCTGTGTTTTATCCAGACCCACATAGCGAGCATCTTGAGGCCACAGACGACAGGGCAGCACAGCGATGCGCGCCGGAACTTTGGCGAGCTGATCATCCTGAACTCCATAGCGTGCTTCCTTGGGCGTGACGCAGGCTGCGGTACTCAAGCAAATCAGGAGGCATAGACTCTTGGACAAAAAGCGCACGTTCAACTCCCCAGCAGAAAGACCAACCCCTCTGGTTTAGCAAAACTGCCGATGTGAATCCAGACAAAGGCGTCCGCTCTGCTCCTTGCAAGCATTGTTCCGTTGGATGCCGTTGGGGAGAAGGTGATGGGGGCTCAGGTCTGATGACGAGCCCGTCGCAGTCGCTCGAGCTCCAGATCGGGCTCTTCACATTGCATGCAAGCCCATCGTCCGAGGAGATCTAGGCGGTCGTGCGCATTCAGCAGATAGGTACTTTCGCTCATACTTTCGCGACAGCGTCGATTGAGACTGTGAAGGCTGAGAGCCACTGACACCGAGATGTTAAAGCTCTCGACCATGCCGTACATGGGAATCGTAAAGCGGTAGTCGATGTGCTTTTGCCAGTCTGGGTGTAAGCCTCGCTGTTCGTTGCCAAAGGCGATCACAAGAGGCTGATCGATGGGTAATGCTTCAAGCGTCACTGCATCGGGAGCGGGATAAGCTGCGGCGATTTTATAGCCGAGAGCCTTCACTCCAGAAGCATAGGCATCGAGGTCTTTAAAGCGGTGAAGATCCATCCAATGGCGACTGCCTCGAGAGGTCGAGGAAGCCTGGGGAAATTTTTCGCTCAGAGTGATGATATCGACGTTCAGGACGCCAAAAGCATCGGCCGAGCGCAAGCTAGCGCCGACATTGTGAGGGTCGTTTACATCTTGGAGAGCCAGGCGAAGATAATGGGTTCGCTGACTTGCCACATCCTGAAGGCGCTGCTGACGTCGTGGACTCAGCTTGGGACCGAGGAGCTCCCAGGCATCCTCAGGTCCTTTCGGGCGTTGAAAACTACTCATCAGGTCTCACAGGCTGGTGGGGACAGAGGTCTCTACGCGTGGAGCTACGACGCCCTCGTCTGCAAAGACATGAGCACGTTCAGCATGGGCTGCTTCGCTCGCTGTTTCGACCACAAGAGTGGCACCGATTTTCTCCAAGGCTTCCCCGACAAGTGGGCCAATAGGACGATCGCTCGGCACCGCGAGGCCCTGGGTCTGAAGAATGTAGAGAGCGAAGTGACGAAGGGCCGTCTCCCAATTTTGGTTGCGCTCTTCTGCCATATCACGAAGGCCTTTCATGCTGGTGAAAAGCTGCTCTGTCCGCGCAATCTTGAGACGGTATTTTTTAATGTCCTCGGGGCTCACGGTTTGGCTGTCACTGCGCAGTTTAGCCAGTTGAGCTTCGAGCTGCTGCTTTTCACGCTTGAGCTGCTGCAACTGCTGTTGAGTTTCACGCAACTGCGCCTTGACCTGCTCGGCCACTTTAGTCTCATGTTCCTGTCCCTCGCGCTGCAAACGCTGCGCTTCGACCAGGGCCGATTTTTTCTCGCGGACAGCTTCGGTCAGCTGTTCTGTCATGGCACTCACCTGCTCACTCAGGTGCTCTTTTTGCAGCTGAATGCGTCGAAGCTGTTCAGCCTGTTCGGCTTTGAGGCGTTCGACCTCTTGCGTCTTTTCGAAAGCGCGCGCTTTGGTCTCTTCGAGTTGCTTTTCGCTCTGAGAGGACTGAAGCTTGGCTCGGTCTAGAGCTTCACTCTGAGCACGGGACTGCTGCTCGGTGTGCTTTTGCTGTTTGCTAAGGGCGTCAAAGCGAAGGGCTGTATCAGCGAGAAGCGCCTGGGTTTCCTGTAACTTACGTCGTGTTAGGAAAGCACTGAGGAAACTTACGACAGCAACAACGGCAGCCAAGATCGGAAGTAATTCGGCCATGAGCGTCTCACCCCATGATGGTGAATGTGATCAAAACCTAGTGATACGAGATTTTCGGCCGAAACACAAGGAGACGGCCTCAATCGCTGACAACGATATCCCTCTGAATGCCGTGTCTTTTCATCAGCCTATGCAGATAGGCACGTTCAAGGCACAAAAGACGTGCTGCCTCACTCACATTGCCTTTGGCTTTGACCAAGGCAAATTTGATGTAGGCGCGACCGAGGGTTTGATGGAGATCTTCCCAAGGCACGAGCTCGCTGTCAAAGTGAAAGCGCTCGTCGCTTTCTACACTGAGACCGGGCTTGGGTTCTTGTGATTCTCTCAGAGGAACGCTGGGAGGGGCAGGGCTCACTCCGCTCTTTTTGGCGATCTTCGCTCGCAGCTCAGGCAGTTGAGAAATCTCATCAAAGTCACTGAGGATGACAGCGCGTTCGATACAATTCTTGAGCTCACGTATATTTCCAGGCCAATGGTAGGCGACGAGATCCGCCAAGGCCTGGGTACCCAAACTTCGCGAACCTACGGCATGCTCTTCACAGGCTTGCTTGAGAAAATGTTGGGCCAAAAGCAGGATATCATCCCCTCTCTCGCGGAGGGGAGGGGATACAAGGGTCACGACATTCAAGCGAAAGTAGAGGTCTTCTCGAAACTTGCCTTGAGTGATGAGCTCTTCGAGATCGCGATGAGTCGCCGCGATCAGGCGGACATCGACTTTGAGGAGCTTTTCACCGCCAACGCGGGTCATTTCACCACTCTGCAGCACACGCAAGAGCTTAGCTTGCACATTGAGATCGAGTTCGCCGATCTCATCAAGAAAGAGGGTCCCACCGTCAGCCTGTTCAAAGAGACCTTTTTTCGCCTTGATCGCCCCTGTGAAAGCCCCCTTTTCATGACCAAAGAGTTCGCTCTCGACAAGACCATCGGGAATCGCCGCACAGTTAACTTTGACGAGTTCATGGTCTCGCCGCTCTGACTGACGATGTAAACTCTTAGCGATCAGTTCCTTGCCGGTGCCGCTTTCTCCGAGGATAAGAACACGACCTTGAGTTGCAGCTACTTTACTGATCATCTTGCGAAGCTGTTCCAAAGGGGCTGAATTCCCCAGAATCTCTTGACCTCTCAGCAGCTCTTGGCTCAGGCGCGAATGAGCGATTTGGATCGCCTGAAACTCAAGGCAGCGACTGAGACTGACAAGGATACGTTCGGGTGTGAAAGGCTTTTCGATGAAGTCAAAGGCGCCCATTTCTGTAGCCTGAAAAGCCTCACGAACAGTACCTTCGCCAGATATCATGATCACGCGACCGCCATGACCATGATGATGAAGGAGCTTCAAAAAATCTAGACCACTGCCATCAGGCAGGCGAATGTCCAAGAGGATAGCATCGAAGGGGGGAGCAAGAGAGCTCAGGCTGCCGACTTGCAAGAGAGCCTGGGCATAGGTCTCAGCTTCTGTAACTAGGGCACCTTCCTGTGCTAGAGTCATCCTCAGCGTAAGGCGAATATTACGATGATCATCGACCACCAAAATACGCTTGCCTCGAAGGATGTCTTTATTTGCGAGCAGAGTCTGCTGGTCCATGGTGATCCTTTGTTAAAGGTTCTAGGCTTTTGGTGTAAAGGGATCAAACGGGAGCTGAAGTGTGAATTTCGTCTGTCCAGGACGACTGCTCACTCTTAGATCACCCCGATGATCCAGCGCAATTTTTCGCGAGATTGCGAGCCCTAAACCCATACCTGGATTGGGACCTGTGTGCTTACTGGTAACATAGGCATCCCATATACGGTCCTGATCTTCAGGGGCGATACCAGGACCATCATCTTCGACGCTGATCTGATAACTTTGATTAGCTTCATCGAGTTCGATAGTCATGTGAATGTGAGCTGCCCGCGTTTCGTTCGCTTCAGCAGCATTTTTAAGCAGATTGATGAGGACCTGACGAATGAGTTGCTGATCGAGATAGACAGCTGGAAGAGCTGTCGGGGTTTTCAAGTTAAAGCTATGCTGAGGATAAGCGATTCGTTCGAGATCTAAGACACTTTGACAAAGAATGTTTACATCGGTCCGTTCTCGCTGGGGCTCAGGCAGTTTAGCAAACTGCGAAAAGTGATCCACCATGCGCCGCAGGGCCTGAATTTCCTCATTGATGATGCGTGTGGCCTCATCGAGCAGAGTCTGATAGGCGGGATCCTCACCTTGGTAACGTGAGTGAAGCTGTGAGACCAGCATCTGAATAGGCGTCAAGGGGTTTTTGATCTCATGAGCAAGCTTGCGGCCCATCGTCTGCCAGGAGGCAATCTTCTCAAGATATTCACCCCGCTTTCGATTCCAGGCGACATCTTCTGCCATCCTATTGAAGTGTTCCGCAAAGGTTCCAAGTTCGCCCATAAAGGTTCTGGGCAAGCGATAGGCAGCTTCACCCTGCGACCAGGTCCTCAGGCCATTGAGAAGCTGCTGAGCGTCGCGAATATAGCGACGGACAAGAAAGAGCAAGATCAGCCCCAAAAACCCACTACTCCCGAGCAAGATGAGACGATGACTGCGCAGCAGAGAAGGGGCGATGACTTTGTCCCAGTTGGCCTGAATGAGCTCGTAACGCTGCCGGACGCTTTGCAGATGCTCAAAATGTTCGCGAATATCGCTCGTCGGGACCTTGACGAGAAAATTTTCGACCTGCAGTTCGGTGCGACTGAGCCAAGCTATCGTTCGCCTTTTGGAAGCGCTGGCTTCAATGGCTAGAGTGGGGTACGGCGCGATGTCCTCAATGCCTGCGTCTTCCAAAAGCTGCTTGAGACTTTCCACCTGCAAAGGGGCGGAGGGCTCGCGGCGTAAGGTCTGGAGTTTGAACGTAAGCGTCTGGCGTTTAGCCGTATCGAGTTCTTTGAGAAGTTCGAGAGAATCGGTCAGGGCTTTTGCGAGCTCTTCATCGTAGACCATAGTCGAAAAGCTCTGAATGGCCTGGCGAACACTGATCAGACTAGCGATGTAGCCTCCCCACACGATGCAGAGGGCGACGACAGCCGTCCGAAAGACCGTGGTCTGGTACCAACTTAAGGTCTTGTTCTTAGGGCTTGGCATGCGGGGCTCCCCTTTGTGCTGGGAGAGCCGGAAGTGAAAGGTCAAGCGTGAGGCTCTCTTTCATCTTGAGTTCACCGAGCATATGAGCAAACAGACCGCGCATCATCCCTGACTGCTGTTGGATGAGCCATTCGCGCACATTTTTGGCAAATTCGCTGGAGACCTGTGCGATATCGAGATGGACTTCGAGATGCTGTCCCGGACTTTGGAGGGCGCGCAACGTGTCGGCATTGCGAAGAGCTGCTGCCAAACAGAGATCGGAGTAGTCTTTGAAGGATCTGAGTTTTTCCGGGTGTTGGGCTTCGAGAAAATATAGGAGATCAAATTTCTCTTCCCAAAGATCGTATTGAATACTGCATTCAGACACAAAGAGCAGGCGCATGCCTGAAGCTTCCGGCATGCGAACTTCAAGATGGCTGAAGGTCGAAAAACCCGAGAATAAAAGTTTCTTTTGCTGAGCTGTGAGAGTGTCGCTCAGATTGAGCTCAAGTGACCATTGCCCCTTATCTTCGTGCCACGACAAAGGCGAGGCACTCGCGGGGGCTTGCATCGAGAGAGCAAAAACAGCAAAGAGCCATACTCCGAACGTGTTCATGGACTCCTCCGAGCGAGAGGAGTGCCATCAGGCCAGGCAGGTAAGTCTCTGTAAGCAAAAGAGATTTCAGCGATGAGACCGGCGCTGTGAAGACGCAGACCGAGGCGCCATTCATGGCCGTCGAGATGTTGGTTTTCAAAGCGATCGAGACCTTGGAGAGCCTGCAGAAAAAAGGACGGATCCTGTTCGCTCTGCCAGATGGGGAGGGTGAAGTCAAAATGAAGCCCATTCCGCATGTGAAAGCTCAGCAGTCCGACACTTTCCATCTGGCTCTCTGCTGTGAGACTGGTGTGAGGGCTGAGCTCCCAGGTGTAAGCCCCCTCAGCGGCGTAGGCCATCTGTCGGAGTCCTGCACTCGTTAACAGGAGCGTGCCACCGAGGTGATAGTCCTGCGAGGGGCGAAAGCCTAGCAGACGCGTTTCCACACTCATGCCGAGTTGGGGCCCGATCACTGATTTTGGGAAATCACGGTACTGAAAATTCTTATTTTGATTCGATGCGTAGGCAACCCCAACCTGCACATGCCGCAAGCCTTCAGAGCCTAAGGTCCAGAGAGCCTGGGCTTTCGCTCCAAAGGCCCCAGCTTCGAGGTAGCGTGTGCTTGGATCAATGATCTCGATCTGAGCATCAAATTGAGTATCCTCTGCAGAAAAGCGTGGGAACCCGTAGGCTAATTGAGCTCCACGTACCTTGGCGTCCCCATCGATATCGAGGAGAGCTGAGCCTCGATGGAGATGCCCGAAGAGATTTCGACTGATGAGCTGACTTTTCACTCCGAGCGGACTGAGGTTTGGACTTAAGCTTCGACTGCTGAGCTGAGCCTCTGAGATGGCAAGCTCAGCTCCGAGCCCCCAGGGTCCGAGGACCGAAAGATCGTCATCGAGTTCCACCAGCAGCCGAGCATGACCTGGCTGCTCGCCCTTTTCCAGATAGAGGCGAACCGAGCGAAAGAGTCCGGTCCCGAGAAGCTGGGTTTGCAGGCGTTCGAGATCCTGTGGGCTTAATGAACTTTGGGGATGGAGTCCGAGCTCCTCCTCAAAAAAATGAGGAGGCAGGCGCTCACTGCCGGAAGTGCTGATGGCATCGAGGACGAAGCTGCGGGGAGCGGCTAGAGAGAATGTGGGGGAGAGGCTTAAGACAAAGGCAAGCAGTCGCCGTTGCCATCGCTTGGTCTCCATGCTTGCCGCCTTTCTCAGGGTGCCGAGCTTGTTCAAAAGCCTCGTGAGTTCTTCCTAAGCCTCTCACTGATCGGGCATTTCCGCATTGTGATAGACATTCTGAACGTCGTCATTGTCTTCAAGCCAATCGATCAGTTTTTGCATCGAGACAGCTTTTTCGGCATCGAGCTGCGTATTATTTTCAGGAACACGCATGATTTCGGCGACGTCAGCCTCCAGATTAAGCTTGTCGAGGGCATCTTTCAAATCATTAAATGTGTCGGGAGCGCAGATGACTTCGACGACGCCATCCTCATCTTTGACATCTTCGGCGCCTGCTTCCAAGGCCTTTTCGAAGATAAGATCGAAGTCGGTGATCTTTTCGCGTGAGTAGACCAGGGTGCCTTTTTTATGAAACATCCAGCTCACCGAGCCTTCGGTTCCAAGATTGCCGCCGAATTTAGTGAAAGCATGACGCACATCAGCGACAGTGCGGTTGATATTGTCGGTCAAACATTCCACGATCACAGCCGCTCCACCTGGGCCATAGCCCTCATAGACGCGCTCAGAAAAGTCCGCACCCTCCGATTCGCCAGCGCCCTTTTTGATAGCGCGGTCGATATTATCTTTGGGCATGCTGTTCGCACGGCCCTTGGAGATCGCGGCTCGGAGACGGGCATTCGATTCGGGATCCGGGCCTCCCAGCTTGGCGGCTACCGTGATTTCCTTAGCGATTTTTGTGAAAACCTTGCCTCGTTTGGCGTCCTGAGCGCCCTTGCGATGCTGAATATTTTTCCATTTGCTATGGCCGGCCATGGTTTCTCCTCGTCTGCTCGGGCAGATCCAGAAACCAAGCTGCGACGCAAAGACGTCATTCTGAACCTGCTAGTAGCGAAAGTGTTTGATCTTTTCGCCTTTTTCCTCGATGTCGGTCATAGCTTTTATGCCAATCTCGATGTGAAGGTCAACAAATCGTTCGCTGACTTTGCGATCGCTTTCCTCGGTTTTTACGCCCTCAGGAGTCATGGGAACATCAGAAACGAGGAGCAAGGCACCCCGCGAGATTTCGTTGGCGATGCCGCAAGCAAAAACGGTGGCTGTCTCCATGTCGATACCGATGGCTCTGAGGTCCCTCAGTTTCTTTTTGAAGTTGTCATCGTGTTCCCACACCCTGCGGTTGGTTGTATAAACAACACCGGTTCGATAGTCCATGCCGAGTTCCGCAATCTTTTCAGAAACGAATTTATGCAGTTTGAAGGAAGGCATAGCGGGAACTTCTTTGGGCAGATAGTCATCGGAGGTTCCCTCGCCGCGGATGGCCGCGATGGGGAGGATGAAGTGGCCAATCTCGGTGGTATCTTTGAGACCTCCGCATTTGCCTAAGAGCAGGACACCCTTGGGTTTGATGGCTCCCAAGAGATCCATAATAGTCGCAGCGTTTGCCGAACCGATCCCAAAGTTGATCATGGTCAGATTCTTGCCATCGGAACAGGTCTGCATGGGACGGTCTAGCCCCTTGATGGGAGTTCCAAAACGTGCAGAAAAGCGGCGCAAATAGTCTGAAAAATTCGTGAGCAGGATGTATTTACCAAATTCTTCGGCCTGTGTCCCTGTGTAGCGAGGGAGCCAGCTATTGACGATATCGTCTTTGGTTTTTAACGCCATTCCGCATGTCCTTATGGTAAGGAGGAACCCTGCCCCCCTAGGTAAAAGCAACCTATCCAGGGGTCTTGGGCAATTGTGCTATTATATTCCTGAATCGGGTCCGGGCCAAAGGACTTATTCGTGTCTCGACAGGGCAGGGTGCGTCTTGTTCGAGTTTAGGTACGGGGACATCGAGGGACCAGACGTGGGCTTTACAGTGTTAGATCGCGTGCGCTTTTTCCGGGATACTGAAGCTGAGGCTATCCGCAATGACCCTTTCGCCCTTGGGCGTGAGATTCTTCGGATTCAGTACGAACTGGCTCGAAGCGGCTTGGTGTCGCTGCCGGCGGGCATGGTGCGCTCGTTGTTTCTGGACACTCGCATGGATCCCATCTGGAGCGAGGGGCGGTTTCTTGATCTCGTGGGTGACACGATCATGAACTGCATGAGTAAGCTGGGGCCTGTTTACGGGAAAATGGGCCAGGTCATGCTCAGTCGACTCGATGAAGAAGGCCAAAAATGGGCCGAAAAATTGCGGCTCACGCGCATGTATGGCAAGTGGCCCGAGATTCCCTTTGAGCAGATTCAAGAGGTTTTGGATGCTGAGATACCCGATTGGCATCAGCAATTTGTGGTAGAGTCCTATCCTCTCGGTGTCGCCTCGATGGCTCAGGTTCATGTTGCGACTGACGAAGAGGGCAAAGAGTGGGTGATTAAGGTGATCAAACCTGACTCCAAAAAGCGCCTCGAAGAAACTCTCGCAGCTCTCGAACAGCTGGTGAGTCTGCTCAAACCGCTTCGCTTAACCTCCGTTGGATCCCGTAGCGTTCGAGAAATCGAAGAGCTCATGCGCGCTTTACGTCGGGAAGTACAGCTGGATCTCGAAAAGACCAATATCGATAAAATGCGCATGCGTCTTGATGTTAAAAAAGAGAATGTCCTGCGCCTGCCCCAGACTCATGATGCCTACTGTACACCCAATGTGCTGGTGATCGAACGCTTCAAAGGCATTTCCCTTGTCGATGTTGTGGCCGGTCGAGCCGAAATTCATCCCGATCAACGCAAGAAACTTGCCCGTAAAATTCTCCAAGAGCTCATGGTTCAGGTCTTTGAAATCGGCATTTTCCATGGTGATCCCCATGCTGGAAATCTGATGTTACTGGCCGATGGCTCGGTGGGTATATTTGATTGGGGCCTTACAGGAGAGCTCCGCGATGTCGATCGCAAAAATATTTCGGGCATTTTGAAGTCTTTAATCATGGCCGATATGCAGCGCCTTGTCGATGTCTTGCTGGCAATCGGCGAAGAGCATGAGGTCACCGTCGATCGTGCCGAAGTCGAACGCGAGATTCGGAAAGTGGGCGAATTGATTCGTGAGCACAAGGCGGCTGGTACGCAGCCCTCCTTCGAAGCTCTCCTGGAAACCTGTTTGGCTGGTTCTGAGCGCCTTGGGATCCCTGTCCCTGATGGGCTGCTTATGATGGCAAAAAGCTTGCTGACGATCGAAGGCCTAGCTCGTGGCATTGACCCTGAAGTGTCCTTTGCGCGCGCTGCTGGACCTGTGCTCCTGCGCGCCGCAAAGCCATCTTTTGGTGAGATGCTCTCGATGGGCAAGCGCCTGCCAGGTTATATGAAAAAGATGATGTTTCAAGGGGCTGGTTGAGCCTTGCGGAGAGGGTGATATGAGCCTGAGCAAGATCGTCCTGATGGGAAGTCTATTGGCTTGCTGTCTTGAGCCGCAGGCAAGGTCTCAGGAGCAAGAGCCGCTGCTGGTGAGTCCCCAAGGTGTGGGACAGATCTTTCGTTTGGCTCCTCCAGTTTATGGCGTGCTGCTCGAACGCCAGCGACCGATGCAGCTCGACATTTCTCATACTTTTACCAACTACTGGTCCCGCGATAGACGCTATCGGATCGATGATGAAATGATCGATGATGAGGCTCGTCTTACCTATCAATGGCAAAAGCGTGTTCGCTTGGGCTTAGGCTTCAATGTCAGGCGCTTCGCCCATACCGCCAGTGACCAGGTCGCCATCACCTTTCATAAGCTTATGTTTATGGGGCAAGATGGTCGACTCGAGGCCGGGAAAAATAAGCTTATCTATCGCGTTCCCGACTACAATCTGCAGTATACGGCAGCGGATCGTAATCGCAGCTTCAGTGAACTGCTCCAGGCTGACCTCACTCTGCCCCTTAGCTTGGAAGCTCTGCAGCCCTTGAATATGGCTTTTACCGTGATGGGCAGCTTTGAGAATGCTGAAGGAGGTCCCTTTCCTCATGGTTCCATGGACAAGGGCTGGCAGCTTAATCTCAGTTACCCTCTGGCACAGGGTTCCGTCTTTGGATCGCTGACCTATCTGGCTTTTGATCAACAGCCATCAAATCCCGTCGCGCTCTATTGGGAGCAGATGGGCTGGACACTGGGAGCAGGTCACCATCTCGATGCGAATCAGGAACTGCTCGGGCAGGTTATGGTCTATCAGCCAGTCTTTCGCCAGATGGGACAGCTGAGCAGAAACTCCTACGAAATCCATCTCGCCTACCGCTACCATTGGGAGCAATACGCGCTTGAGGCGACGCTGATTGAGAATATTTTTTGGATATACAATACACCTGACTGGGGACTTTGTGTTGGTCTTCGATCGGCTATTTAAGCATAAACAATAGCGAATTATCTGCGTTCAGGCTTTGGCCAAGCTCGGCTCTGCTGCCAATCGGCAATCTGGCGTTCAAGCTTTTGCAGTGCATCGTGTAAGTTTTTGGAGAGTTGCTCAATATCAGCGTCCGTAAGGGATGCAGGGACCTCAATAGGTTCTCCGTACACACAGTCGACGATAGAAAACGGCTTAGGGATGTGAAATTGGTCCCAAGTCTTCGACAAAATCCAGCGGCTGCGACCGACAGCAGCCAAGGGTAAAATGCTCATCTTGCTGCGGGCTGCAATATAAAAAATCCCAGGCTTAATCTCGTGCCTTGGGCCCGTGGGTCCGTCCACCGTGATGCCGAGCTCTTTGCCTGCTTTGGCAAAATGCAACGCGGCACGTAATGCTTCGCGTCCACCTCTGTGAGAGCTACCACGAGCGCCCGCAATGCCAAAGCGTTCGGCAACAGAAGCGATCACTTCCCCATCAAAAGACTGACTCACAATCACAGCTAGATTTCGGTGGGCATGAGCTAGCACTGCAGGCAGTGTGTTCTGGTGCCAGCAGGCAATGGCTGGATTGCCTCGTTCTGATGATGTTACAGCAGCCTGATAATGGCTCAGATCGTACCAGCGATAGCGATAGCTCGCATGCAAACTGCGACAGAGGAGGTACGCGAGCCGCAAGCTCAGTTTTTGAAGGAAAGTCATTGATTTCATTGGTATACTCCATGCTCAGAGAAGCTGGAGCCAGCCTTCACGAGCAGGGCCGAACCTATAGGAGTCCCTGAGGTGCCGCAAGTCCTTTTCCCGTTCTCTTTGCCCTGGGATCCTTATGGGCCGAAATACCAAAATTTAAGCTTAGGAAAATACTAGGTTTAGCAGGGAGAGTTCAAGTTTCCGAGACAAATTCCGATAAACTCCTTGAGGTCAGACTGTCTCTGTTTAGAGGAATAAAACTATGCTTCGGAAAATCTCCCTCTCTTTAGCTGCTGTTGTGTGTGTAGTTTCAGCTTGTCGCGCTTCCTTTGAAGATATCGAAAAGCAAGCCCTGGTCTCCACTCAGGACGATCTGAAAGGCCAAAAATCTAAGGATGCGACTCCTGACAAAGATCCTATCTTACAGAACGATCGAGAGCTTCCCCGCGAGGAAAGCCCCAAATACGATTGCAACGGAGTCGTCATCATCCATGAGAAAGGGCCCGATCGCAATCGCGATGGGGTTTTGCAACCTACTGAAGTGACAGAGGTTTCAACCGAATGTCGTCCCGATCTGCCCGGCTCTGGCGGTGGGAAAATTCCTGGAGGTGGCGGCACTGGCGGAGGCGGTGGTGGCACTGGCGGAAGCGGCGGTGGCACTGGCGGAAGCGGCGGTGGCACTGGCGGAAGCGGCGGTGGCACTGGCGGAAGCGGCGGTGGTAGCAACTGCCCTGGTCAAAATAATGGCGGCAGCTGCCGAGATAATCCGGGACAGAACGATCCCTATCAGGGAAATAAAAAGTAAGAACGAGGACAAGGTCGACCCAACCTCGCAAAACCAGTATAATAAGGCTTAGTTTTAAGATGAGCCTTCTTGTCTGGATGCGATGCGGGGTCGGCCTTTAGCTTTGGTACCTTCCCGCCCAGCTTCAGGAGCGAGGGCCATGCGCTTGCAAGCGGGAGGGGTGAGTGGTGAAAGCTTCTGTGTGGCGTTGGCTATGGCTTTTGACGATGCTGGCTGCTCCTGCTCGAGCCAATATCACTGGCAGTGACCTACAAAACTTCAACGCCACGACCAATGGCCTCGATTTTGTGACAGTTCAATCCTCGGAAACCCTTTCTCCCGGGGTTCTCAATTTTGGTTTTTTCACCAACTATGCCATCAACACTCTGCCCCGTTATGAAGATAAATCGGGACGGCAGAGTCGTATCAATGACTCAATCGTGGGAGCAGATTTCAATCTGGGCCTAGGCTTGACCTCAGATTGGGATATTGGGATCAGCTTTCCGCATGTGGTCTTTCAGAAGATCAATTTCG
>CANGNB010000045.1 GCA_947454545.1 Oligoflexaceae bacterium | reverse complement strand
TAAAATTCTCTGCTGATTAAAGCCAGCTTCATTCAACTGATTTTCTAGTTCATTGAGGCGAACCTTAATCTCTTCTATGTCACAGTAAGTGCCTTTTTCGAAGGGACTTTGGATACTCAGAGGCAGGCGAAAGCTCAATTCGAAGCGTTCGACTGTGCAAGGATAGTCTTCATCGAGGCGGATGCGGTAATGGATACGTTCCCCCTCTGGAACAGCATCAATTGACACCTTTGCTAGATAATAACCCTGATTTTGTAGGATCTGTAACGCTTCCGTGCGCAGTGTTTCTATGAGTTCAGGTGTATCGGTCTGGCCAGTGTATTTGCTCAGCTTGCCTTCGAGCTCATAGCGAAGACGCCGCGTTAAACTCTTGACTTCAATCAAAGATACGATGCGATTCGGTATAATTTGAATACGAACAGATCCGTCGCTTTCTTCTAGAGCTTCAACTGAGGTTGCATGGACGAGTCCGCCGATAGCTCGCAAGAGTTCACCTAAGGCTTGGCTATCGGGAAGTGTGGGGAATTTTTTTTCGAGTCCTTGCAAAACAATGGGATCAATTTGGGTTTCTGGGCTTATGTGCCAGGTACGAGCCAGTAAATTCATAGGAATGAGAGCCGCGAAAGAGCAGAAAAACATAAAGTAAAAGCCTCTAAGAGAACGCGAGGAGGCCTCTCTTAGGTCTCTAGAAAAAAATTTGCAATCATGCCTGCGACCCATAGCGACTTTCTTTATTAGTCAAAGCCAAAGCGAAACTTCAAGTCGAAGCCAGTATCAGCTGCAGCATTTGTTTGCTTGCTGGATTGATCTGATGATTTGCGATCGACAACACTCCCAGAGAACGTTATGCCCTCATGAATCGGATATTCAAAGGAAACTTTTGCGTTGGATTGATCATCCACCTGGACGATCGCATTTGCAAGTCCCCAGAGATTGAAGGGTACGTTGAGGCGTGTGATGGGACGTTGCTCAGTTTCAGAAAGATACGAGTCAATGTAGACCTCTCGGACCACTGTCTGCCCAGAGATGTCAAAGAGTTTTTCGATAGGCTCTTCCGCAAAGACAAGAAAGGAGCTGAAAAGCTCATTGACAGAAGCTCGGCCCGCAGTTTTATTCGCCTGTTCCGGAATTTTTCCCGTAGTGAGGAGTAGGAAGATATCAAGGCTATTGATGATCGAGCCGTCCTCGCGGTTGGGAGGATCGCAGGCGAGATTTATTTTGGGGTTTGCCAGATCACCATTGACGAGAACCTGAACCTGATAGGGGCTTACTGTGGTTTCACCTATAATTTCTAGACGTGGATTGGGGGGATTTACAGGTTCGTCAAAGGAGATAACAGCTTTGTTTAGCTTGAACTGGCGACGGTAGTTGAACGAACCTCGATCCGCAATGATTTGGCCTAAAATAAGCGGAAAAACATCGTTTCCACGGATACGCAATGAGGACGAGAGAGTTGCTTCGACACTCTTGTTCTTAATCAGGATTGATCGCTCAGCATTCAGCCCAACATCAAGAGTGAAGAGAGGTTTGTACTCAGTGCTTGCGTCTTGGCGTGATTTGGTCAGAAGTTTTGAGTCGTAAAGAGAGGCAATAATTTCGCGTCTCAGATCAAAGTTGCCTATAGACTGAAAGCGATCAATCTGCAGATTGCCTGCGAGTTGATAGGGTCGAGAGGAGCCAGTAACAGTCAGGTCGCCACTGAGAACGAGGTCTGCTGTTTTGAGCACAGGTACAAGAAGACGACTGAATTCAATACGAGACAGTTGAATTGAGAGGCGTGAAATGTCGTTGGTCTCAGGTGTAAAGCCGAGTGTCCCGGAAGCTTGAATAGTTCCCTCACGACCTTTGTTTGCTGAAAATGAATTGACGATGAGCCGGTCGTTACGAATCTCAACATCGAGGGAGATATTATTGAATGAGGGTCCAAGGTCGCTGAGCCCAAGACTGAGGGGAACCCATTGGGCAATATTGAAGGGATCCAACTTCCTTTCGCGGACCCGAAGAGAAAATTCCGGGTTGCTGAGCGAACCAGTCAATCGGCCGTCAAGAACAATTTCCCCTCGTGCTGTGTCAGCAACGCCCGTGAAGCTTTTGAGGAGGTCAAGTTTCACGGTCCCTTGGAGTTTAAGATCAAGGTGGTTCGGAAGCTGGTTTTGCCCTGAACTCAATTCGAGATCGAAGGCATCCCCTTTCAGCTTAAGAGGACGTTGGTCAGCAAATTGCCAGCGATCCTGGCTGAGAAGAACACGTATCGGTTCGTCACTATTGATTTCGACGGAGCTTGTTCGGCTACCCAAATTTTGAAAGATCTTCGAGCGCACGCGATTGAGGGTGAATTCGCCTTTCGAAGCCCAAAAGTGTGAAAATGTTCCGGCCATCGTCCATTCTGCACTCAGGTAGGCGAAGTTTCGTGGATCGTCAGCAAATCCCTTGCCTAAGAGGGCACGAATATCCATCTGATTGAAGAAAAGATACCACTCATAGGGGAGATCAGGTTTGGCGAAATCGATTTGCAGGCGCCCCACAAGAGCCGATCCTGAATGTCTTAATTCAGGAATATTGAGTTTGCCTTTCGTGATAAAGCCTGACAGTGAGATGGATGAAATTGGAATGTCCCAGACGAAGGGCTGTTCCAAGGATGCTTGAAACTGACCATCAAGAGCTTTGTACGTACCCTCGAAATGGGCGTCGAACTGAATCTCGGCTCCGAAGTGATGAGCTTGAAAAAAGTTGCCGATATAGGGCAGGCTCGCCAGATGGTTGGCCGCTTCGGAAAGATCGTTTGTTCGGTAGGAGCTTGTCTTTGTATCCAGAGTCTTGGCATGGATTTCGAGCTGATCATGCGAACCTAAGCCAAGTTTGCCCCAAAGATCGTCAGAGTATGTCGGAGATTTTTGATGCACTATCTGAGTTTGCAAAGAGACCTTAAGATCATCGAGTCGCAGAACTGTGTCCTTGAGATCCCACTGTTTGCCTGAACTTTGCCAGTTTCCCTGGAGCTGAGACAGCAGATGCTCCTCATCGACCCTAAGGTTTTGCAGGTCAAATGTAGCCTTTCCCTGATAGAGAAAGGGTTGGAGGAGCGGCCCAGAGAGATTCGCATCAATCATGTTCACGGTAAGATTGAAGTTTTGAATATGAAACGTTTGCGCCAAACCTTTAGGTAAAAATTCGGGAGGGAGAGACGCAGCTTCGATGTGCCCCTGAAAGGGATAGGGCGCTTGCAGACCAAGCTTCGAATTCAGTACGAGCAGTCGCCCCTTTTGTCCAACTCGGGCTTCGAGGGACTGGACAGCGAGCTTATTTTCATTGATGGGCAATTCAAAATGGGTGGAGAGATCTTGGAATGCAAAACCGCCAATTTCAAACTGGTCAGCTTCCGCTTGCCCACCTATGACTAGAGCTGCGTAAGGGCCCTTGATGCGAACCTTTGATTTGATCAAACCTTGGGACGGCAGTTTGGTAAAGTGGGAGAGGAGATGAGCTTGAAGAGCAGGAGATTCCAATTGAAAGGACATGCCTTTCGCTTCTGAGAAGCCAAAAAAACCGCTGAGGGAGATGGGGCTAGGGACATTTTCAAACGGTCCTTCGCTAGGGTTGAGACAATGTCCTTCACCGGATTCGATCGTCAGAGCTTCCAAACTGATCTGAAGCTTGGTATCGATGACACAGCTCGGGGGTGTGAGAAAGTGTTTGGGGAGATCTTGTACGAAAGGTAAGGTGACATTTTGAAATTCAGCGAGCCCCGAAATTGTCATACCGAAGGGTGTAGCTTGTCCCTTGAGGTTGATTTTGCGCGCATCTAGGTTCATGTCGACGGCATGAAAATCCTCGACCTGAACGATAGACATGAGCTGCGCAAAAGGCAGAGATTTCGCATCAATATTAAATTCAAAGGGGACTTTCTTGTCAAAGCCGAGGAAACCACTCGCTTTGCCAAGTTCCTGCTTGCCGTTGAGGATGACGGCACGATCAAAACTCATGCCCCTTTCGGTGATGGTAAAGTCGAGTGTGGAATCAAGCAGTTTGAAACCCGCTAAAGTACTTTTGTCAGACTGGGCACTGCCCTTGAGGTTCCATTTGAGCTGATTATCGGCGAGTGCATAGTTCAGGTTGACATCAAGTTTGCCATTGAGAAGACCACCGGTTCGATCAGCCCCCAAGTAGCGTCCTAGGATCGCTAGATCTGCCTGTTCAATGTTATTGCTAAGCTGAATATCAATGTTTTTGAGCACAGGGAAATCGTGATGAAACAAGCCTTGCTTTGGCACCATCTTACTGGCGTCAAAATGAGCTGTAAGACTGCTTTGTGCCGTAAGCTCACTCGAGCTTATGCGGAAGAAACTGCTGCTCAGCTCATCGCCTGCCATGTGAAGACTGCAATTCAGATTGGTGTCACGCAGCAGATGAGAGCCCTCAACCTCAAGATTTCCACGGCGAATGAGTAGGTTTAGATCAAAGTCATTCGCGTTGCGAAAATAAAGTTCAAGATCGAGGCCTTCGAGGCGACTGTTCAGCAAGGGCGGTTTTTCGGCGATATCGCTTGGCAGCAGGAAGCTCAGGTTGAGATTTTGAATGGCAAGACGATAGATGGGAAGATGCCATTTAGGAGGCCAGATCAAAGGTTCGTTATCATGAGCTTGGAGCTCTGGAAATTTCTCCATGCGAAGGATCGTTTCAAGCGGAGGGAGAGGAAGATCGATTTTCGGTTCGTTGATTTCGAGATTAAGGCGCTCAGGTTTACTCAAGAGAAGAGCAATCATCGAGACGCGAGCCCGGACGTGAGAGGTCTGAAACAGGGTTTTCGCACCTGTCCCCTCAGCTTTTTGCTTGAGTTCGAGGCCATAAAGATCGACTCCTAAGGGGATGAAGCGAACATTGATGGCCTCAAACTTAAGAGAGAGAAAGGTGTAGTCTTCGAGTTCGTGGTTGATGGCATCACGCAGCAGGCGGTGTACGTAGGGATTATCGATTAATAGGTTCCCCACGTATCCAAGAATAACCAGGATACCTGAGATGATAAGTAATTTTTTGAAGGCCTTGAGGGCGGACTGCATCGTCCTTCCCCTTTCTTCACCACGTCTTAAGAATCCTCGGGATCTTGACTCCCGTCGGATTTATAGTAAAGGGAATTTAAGTCAAGAGCGGCAGTAGTACCTGCCATATTTTTCGCCAAGGGTCGCTTGCGAAAAGCTTGCTTTGCTGTTTTATGAAGATTCTCGGAGTCCTCAGTTTCCAGAAGAGGTGCTCGTTTTTGGAGCACGTCTTGTACCACATCGGCTTGAATGATTCTCTGCTGTTTGAAATACGCTTCAACAAGGCAAGATTCGAGAACGCTCTCGATGCCAGAAAAGGTTGGGGGAGCCGCCTCAGTGATGAGGGAGTAGGCTTCGGGACTCAATGCCTGAAGAGAGAGCCCGAGACTTTTGAGATAATAGATCAGGAATTGGCCTATTTCCTGAGTGTCAAAAGGCACGATGTCCCCATGAAACCACAGCTTGGGGGCCAGACGTTCGAAAAGCGAGGGCATCTTGCCAAGTTTTGAAGACGAGAGGAGTACAATATTCACAGGCATCATACCATGCTGTTTGGCTTGTATCAGAGATAGGATGTCATCATAGGCTTCTTGGCGCTGAAGACGTTCAGCTTGATCGAAGATGAGTGTCAGGGGACGCTTGCGCAGCCGCGATTCATGCAGTTTCGCAAAAACCTCCGAGCTCGAGCAAGCGCCTGCTGGAAGACCCAGGTATCGGGCAAGCAGGGGAACTAGCCAGCCGGGTTCTGCCTGGGATTGTCCCAAAGCAAAGAAAGCTACGTCGTCATGGGCAGGTAAATACTGTTGGTAGAGCCAGCGCGCAAACGTTGATTTCCCATGTCCTATGGGGCCTTCGATCACACAAAGTCCGTACGATCGTTGGAGGTGAGCCTGCAGTTTTTGGGCGAGCGTGAGGGTCGATCGCTGCCAGAAGAGCTGATCGACGTTTGGGGGTTGGCTCCAAGGCAGGTGTCGCCAGCCCCAGAATGCTAGGAATTCATTACTTTCCATGGGCTGGGGCTCCACTGAATAGTTCAGCCAGCGACTTTGTTCCAACGGTTCTTGAAGTCATCAGCTGCGAGAATCTGATTTTCGATGACTTTCTGAAAGCGTTCGAGGTGCCCTTCAGCGTAGAGGCAACGCGCGAGAAAGATTTGAGCAGATTTCCGAGAATAATCCTCGCGCACCATAGCTTCGAGCAAGGGAATGCTTTCCTTGACTTGATTGAGCATAAGGTGAGCTTGAATTTGATCGGGAAAGAGCAGTCGCGGGTTGCCAAAGTTTTTGCGCGTTGCTCCCAGGATCTTAAGACTGGTCTCAGGCATTGAGGCCCGCAGATAGAATTCGATGAGAGAGAGAATGATGGTCAGGCTCCTAGGATGCTCTTTGAGGGCGCCGAGAAGCAATTTTTCTATCGATTTCAGATCGGTCTGATGCACCATAGTTCGAGCGAGTGAGGCCGTCGCTAGGGTGCTAATATCGCTTTCTGTCCGCAGGGCCGTCAGAGTTTTGCCAAAAACGACCTGCTGATTTTCGATGTACTGGCGACGTGCCAGATAGAGTTTGCGAAAGTTGCCCTGACTCCATTTCCGTAGGAGCCACTCAAAACTGGTGATGAAGGCTGAGGGATTGACGGGCGACTCCACAATGTCGGGCGCTCCCATGTCCTTCAGGAGGGCGATTTCCTGCTGGTGAGCCGGATGGGCTACCACTATCGTTGGAGTAATGATCGCCAAGGGATCGGCGATTTGAGCCCGCAAGATCTGACTTGCAGGCATCTCTGGCGTGTCATGGATGAGGAGGAAGGTACACATGCCCTCGCGCAAGGCGCGGAAGGCTTCGTTGATCCTACCCGTGCGTAGGCTTGTGACCCACTGCCGACGCTCTAAGCGCGTAAGCACCTCTTCGGGGAACGAGCTGGGATCCGCCGAAACGAGCACAATGTTTTGGTTGTCCCAAGGACTTTGAGGTGTTGCTTGCATCATAGCCGCGATTTTCCTTGAACTTACTGAGCTAAGGCTAGGTTTGCCCCCTAAGCAGAGCACGCGAGGGTCGAAAGGCCCTGTTGCCAGTATAGCACCTTCTTCTAAAGTTGGTGAGTGTTGACAGGCCGATAGGCGCTCAGTAAAAGTAGGGCGCGACAGCACAAACCCAAAAAGAGGACAAGAAACCATGAAAGTTCTGCTAGTTGGCTCAGGAGCTCGCGAACATGCCCTGGCCTGGAAGTTACGTCAGTCTCCATTGGTCAATGCCCTCGTCCTCTGGCCAGGATCACCCGCTATGGGTAACCTGGGGGAAAAACTCGATCTGGGTTTGGATGCAAAGCTCAGCGATGTAGCCCGTTTAGCTAAAAATCAGGGCGTTGATATGGTGGTCGTCGGACCTGAGCAGCCTCTTGCGGATGGGTTTGCGGATGACTGTCGCGAGCTGAAACTACCCTGTTTTGGTCCAGTCAAGGCAGCTGCTTTGCTGGAGTCCTCCAAAGCCTTTGCCAAAGACGTTATGGCGGCTGCGGGGATTCCGACAGCAGCCTATCAGACTGTGTTGGGAGAAGAAGCCTGTCGTAAAACCGCTGAGAGCTTTTTGCAGAAGACCGGTGGCGTCGTGATTAAAGCCAGTGGTTTGGCTTCGGGCAAAGGGGTCTTTGTCTGTACCAAGCAGGAGCACATCGATGAGGCGATCGAACGTCTCTATCGCTCGGGCATGGCCAAGGCTGCGGAAACAGTCGTGCTTGAAGAGATTCTGATCGGTCGTGAATGTTCGTTTTTTGTCTTTTTGGGTGAGGGACCGCTCACTCCTTTGGGTTTTGCCGTCGATCACAAACGTCTGAAAGATGGCGATCAAGGCCCCAATACTGGCGGAATGGGCTGTTATACGCCCGTCCCTTGGCTGCCGAGCGACGCCGATCAGATCGTCATCAAGACAGTCGTCGAGCCCCTCGAAGCCGAGCTCGCCCGCCGCGGTATCACCTACACGGGATGTCTCTATGTGGGTCTTATGTGGAACGAAAAGACCGGGCCTTCCGTCGTTGAGTTTAATGTGCGTTTAGGGGATCCCGAGGCTGAGGTCCTTGCTGTTCACGATCAAAGGGATTGGGCGGAGCTGATCGCAGCTAAGGTTGGCTTGCGCGCCTTGCCCGAAAGTTTTGTTGCTGCGGCTTCGCGCAACCAAGGAGCTTCTGTGGCTGTTGTGCTCGCCTCACCCTGTTACCCCTTTGGTGAGGGAGAAACGCGACGGTTTTTGGTTCCGGCTGACGGTTTTTTGAATAAAGACCCCAGCCAGTGCGCTTTTGGTGCTGCAGTGCGCGAGGAGAGGGGGCAGATGTTCACGGGTAAAGGCCGTATTCTCACCTTTGTGGCACGTGCAGACGATTTTGTGAAAGCTCGAAAAAAAGTGTATCGAGCCATAGAATCTATGGCGGATACTTGGGAGGGTGTTCAGTATCGTAGGGATATCGGTCAGCAGCTCAGCTGAGGACAGAAAAGCCTTTTGAGTCATGTGAAAGGGACGTCGATGCATCAGCATTTCGTTTTAATTCTCACCCCGTATGGCGTGAGCATCGAGGGTCTCGAGGCATGCCTTCAAGGCCTCAAGGACTTTCAGATAGGCTTTTCTGTGCGCGCGGTGAGTCCAGAAGGAGCCCCTGATCACCTGCTGCAGATTCTTGAGCAGTTCCATCAGGGAGCTGACGATCTCATCTACTGCTGGGAATGCGAAGGTTCGATGGAACTGACTCGCTATGTGGCGGCACGGACCGAAAGGCCGGTCCTGACCCTGTCAGCAGGTGATCGCGCTGCCATACCCTTAGGTTTAAAAATCTTGGCCTGCAAAGATCCACTTTTGCGCGAGGAGCTGCGCCGTCAGCGACTCAGTCTCGCCGTGCATGTGCTGGAGGCGGATCGTCAGCTGATCAAGGCCTATCAGATAGGAGAATCTTGATGTCCGGAGTCATCGATCTTCAGAAGCGAGCTCTCATTCTGGCAAGTTCCTCTCCTCGACGACGTGAGCTTCTTGCTCACCTCGGGATTCCGTTTACTGTCGTGGTACCGGCGATAGAAGAAAAAAAGCGTCCGGATGAAGGGATTTTGGCCTATGTTCAGCGCAACGCAAAAGAGAAGGCCTGCGCAGCGCTTGCCTTAGCTGCAGAGCCGCAAAACACACTGGTGATCGGAGCTGATACGATCGGTTGGTTTCAGGAGCATCTTTTGGAAAAGCCTCGTGATGAGGCGGATGCAGCTGCTATGCTGAGCTTGCTTTCAGGGCAGACCCATGAGGTGCTGACAGCTGTTGCTGTCGTTCGCCACGCAGCACGTGGGCAAGAGGTTTGGGAGAAGTTGGTTTCAACCAAAGTGAGATTTAAAACTCTGAGTGCTTCGGACATCGATTATTACGTGCGGACAGGAGAGCCGCTGGATAAAGCGGGGAGTTATGGCATTCAGGGGATAGGCGGATTTATGGTGCAAGCGATCGAAGGTTCTTATTCCAATGTGGTCGGCCTGCCGCTTGTCGAACTCACAGAACTTTTGCAGACAGCTCTAACATGTCCCTGAGCTTTCCTGCTCAGGCCGCGACACCTGGAGCTCGCACCTGTCCAATATTTGGACGATGCCTCTCCTTTTTAACTCCTACATATCAAACAAATCTCAGTAGTTATGACTTCTTCATCCCCTGGTCAGACTCTTGCAGTCAGGTCCACGAAGCGCCTTGCGCCTTTTCTATTCGTTGCGGAGTGGAGTGGATTGATCATGGGAAGAAAATCAAAAAAGCAGACAGAACCTACAAAATCTTCGGCGACTTCGCCCCAGCCTACAGCTAAAGCTGCTCAGCAGAGCCAGCGCATAGCTGCTCCTTTGGCTCAGAATTCGATACCGACAAAGACCGTTAAAAAAGTAGCCGACACTCTCATGAGTCCGCCGCATTCTATCGTCACGCGTACCGCGATGACCATGAGCACAGGGTTTTCGCGCTTGAGAACGCGATTTCGTTTAAAGAATGAATCCAGTTTGGCCCCTAGTTTTCTCAGCACTCAGCATCCGACGAAAACGATACGAAACCTTAGTACCACGCACAAAGTTCAGCTAACAATTTTAGCTGTCTTTTTGGGTCTGGGCGTGGGCTATTTCACCTTCGCTGATAGAGTCGGATCTGCATTTCATTATGTCAGCAGTGTCGAGCAGGGTCCTGATGACGAAGAGCTCGCTTTCGATGAAAAAGCTCCTGCGGATCACGCCGGTAGCGAGAGCAGCAAAGACAGCCAGCCGCTCGTAAAAGCAGCCTACACCGATGGCATGCAAAACGGTTTTGACGACTCGATTCCCAAGGCGTCCGCTGCAGCTCCTAAGGTCGAAGACCTAAAAGCTGAGGCGAAATCAGTCAGCAAAGCTCACCCTCAAAAAGCTAAAGGGAAAAAGAAGGCTGTGAGCTCGAAAAAAAGTAGCAAATCCAAGCTCGCGACCAAACATCACAAAGCGAAAAAAACGCATTGAAATACGCTGAGCGAGACTTACCAAGGAGCTTTCCTCTTCTAGGAACGAGCCTGAATTAGGTCTTGCTTTTCCCTATCAAGGCGAGCAGTTTAGCGGCTCCATGAGCGAGAGGGATGGACTTATGACGCAAACTTCGGGCATCGGTCTTTACCTACATATCCCTTTTTGTGATCGCTTATGCCATTACTGTGATTTTGTGAAAACAGCCTGGCACGAGCCAGCCGATCAAATGGCCTATCTTCGTGCATTAAGCGACCGTCTGCTCGAATTTCTACGTTTTTGGGATAGTTACTCGCCCTCGTTACCCATTCGCTTTGATACCTTGTTTTTTGGTGGAGGCACGCCAAGTGTCTTCACGGATGCCTATGCACCCCTGTTTGAGATCTTGAGGCCTTACCTTGCCCCTGGGGCCGAAATCACTCTCGAAGCCAACCCGGAACACATGCAAGCCGATCGCTTGAAAATCTGGCGTGATCTAGGATTCAATCGACTCTCACTCGGCGTCCAGTCGTTCGATGCCGCAGGCCTGTCGTTTTTGACGCGCACCCATACGGCTGCCGCAGCGCTGGAGTCGGTGCAGTTGGCGCGGGAAAGCTTTCGCAATCTCAACATCGATCTCATCTATGCCTGGCCGGGTCAGACGCGCAAGTCATGGCAACGCGATTTAGAGCTCGCCTTAAGCTTAGACCTAGGCCATCTGAGCCTGTATAGCCTCACCTTCGAAGGCCGGACACCTCTGGCTCGGCGTGTTCAGAGGGGCGTGCTCGATCCCCTTGCGGACGAACTTCAAGAGCAGTTTTACCAGGACGCTCGCCTCATGCTCGCCTCCAAGGGCTGGGTCCATGAAGAAGTGTCCAACTGGGCCAAACCGGGTTTCGAGACCCGACACAACGCTCTCTACTGGAATGGTGGGAGCTATCTCGGCATAGGGGCTGGAGCTCATAGCTACCTGGAACAGCTTGGTCCGTGGGGTTTACGCTTTCACCAGGGCCCGCATTGGAAGTCATTTGCCCGTTCGCGCCCCGAAGTCGCTCCTCTCAGTCTTCAGGCCTTGCTTGCCGGCAGTGAGTATGAGATCGAGCAAGACCGGGATGCGCAGTCCTGGCTTTTGGAACATGTCAGTTCGGGTTTGAGGACTGCTCGTGGTATAAATTTAGCTGCAATATGCGCGAAAACTGGATATAGTTGGGCCCCCAACCATGTCATTAAGATGGCCTTGGAGATGGGACAGCTGAGCCTAGACGCCCAGCATCAATGTCGCTTGAATTCTGACGAATGGTATCGAGAAACGCGCTGGGCTCTTGAGATGGCTCTCTCTTTTGTCGCTGAGAACAGCGCGGAGAAGCCTCTAAGTTTTTGAAATGTATAGTTTAAATGGAATGCTTGAAGCAGGCCTGAAAAAGCGTCGATAACGAACTTGGGCGGGGTGGCTTTGAGCCCCATAGGGAAGGGGTAAATGTATGGAACTCTTGAAAAAATTGCATGAGATTCGGCGTCGCACGGGACCAGCACAAACGCCTGGTTTGGACGATGTGAGCATCGAAAAGTTTGCCAAAGTGGATCGGCAGCTAGTCGAAGCTATCGAAGGAGCGTACGAAGATTTTCTGAAGCTCGAAGACGAGTACGGCGCTGCCCTCAAGGGCGACGAAGACTCTGAAATTCGCTTCATTCAAGCCGAATACGTAAACTTTTACGAAGACGATGCTGTCAATCCCTATGTAGCTCTCTTTGCAAAGGGCCCTTGGATTATCACGACACGTGGTGCGGTCCTTCACGATTCAGGCGGCTATGGGATGCTTGGCTTTGGCCACGCTCCGCAGGGCGTCATCGATGCGATGGGGCGTCCTCATGTAATGGCCAACGTCATGACCGCCAGCTTTAGTCAAAAGCGTCTCGTGCAGGCTCTCCAGGCCGAGATCGGGCATGCACGGGCCGCTAAGATCACCCCTTATAGCCGCTTTTTATGCCTCAACAGTGGTTCTGAATCAGTGACTGTGGCAGCTCGTATCGCCGATGTTCAGGCCAAGCACATGACCGACCCTAACGGTCGTTACCAAGGGCGACGCATTTATTTTCTCTCGCTCAAAGGCAGTTTCCATGGCCGAACGGAAAGACCAGCTCAGGCCTCTGATTCTTCGGCGAAGAACTACCAAAAGCTCGCAAGTTTTCGTGAGCAGCGTCTCGTCACAGTTGAACCCAATAGCATCGAATCTTTGCGTAACGCTTTCGCGATGGCCGATCGTGAAGGGATTTACTTTGAAATGATGTTCCTCGAGCCAGTCATGGGCGAAGGCAATCCCGGGGTGAGCATCACTCGAGCTTTCTATGACGAAGCGCGTCGTTTGACCAAAGAGCACGGGACGCTGCTGCTGATCGATTCGATTCAGGCTGGTCTGCGCGCACAAGGTTGCCTGAGCATCTGTGATTATCCCGGCTTTGAAGACTGCGAAGCGCCCGATATGGAAACCTATAGCAAAGCAGTCAATGCCGGTCAGTACCCTCTCTCCATTTTAGCGATGAATGATAAAGCCGCTAACCTCTATGCGCGCGGTATTTACGGCAATACCATGACGACGAATCCCAGGGCTCTGGACGTCGCCGTCTCTGTGCTCGGTATGGTCACCCCCGAATTGCGACAAAATATTCGCGAGCGTGGGGCCGAGTTCCTTCGCAAATTCAAGGCTCTCCAGAGCGAATTTCCTGGTATCGTCACCGATGCAACAGGAACGGGCCTCCTCTGTGCTCTTCATCTCAATCCGGAAGGCTTTAAGGTTGTCGGCAAGGCCGGTATAGAAACCTGGCTTCGCAAACAGGGCATTGGTGTTATTCACGGCGGGAAAAATGCACTGCGTTTCACACCCCATTTTCGCATCACTTCGGCTGAAGTCGATCTGGTGATCGAAAAGATCCGAGAAGCCCTCAAGCGTGGATCGGTTTACTCCTAAGAATACAGAGTCTAGGCCTCTCTCCAAGGGGGGCCTGCTCTTACTCCCCAAACCAGCCTCTCTCACTTTTCCGGATGCGACGCAGTAAACAATCCTAAGTGTTTGAAAATATAAGCATAATCAGGATATAGGCCTTTCGCCTGCTCCCTGATCGGACGTTTTTCCGCTCGTTTTTTTTAAATATTTCAGACACTTAAGCTTTGGCCCTGGGCTTGCTCTATCTCACGAGAACCGACGCTTTCTCTTGGAGATACACATGAAAGGGCTAGCCTTTGTCGTCGCAAGTCTTACGCTCTCAGCCTGTGGCTCAGATAGCTTGAGTCAACGCCAGGATCGTAGCACCGGTCCTGCTCATGCTGAAGCCAGCCCTCAACAGTCCCAGCAGGGTGAGGATAGCGATGCGCAAGTGGGCGCTAGCAAATCAAGTCCAGAAGCTATCAGCCAACGACCTGACGACTCCATCGATTTTACGCAAGTCCAGATGGGTCTCTATTGGATGGGAATGCAGGGGCGCCTTCAAAAAGCCAATAAGCTTCCAGCGAGCCGCTACTACGATCCGCAAAAGCCGACGCTGATCTATGTTCATGGCTGGCAGCAGGGCAGTGTTGCGATGGAGTATCATGAATCTACCTATCGCGATGTCCTCGGGCAAAAAGTTGATCTTGCCGATGCCTGGATCAAAAAAGGTTGGAATGTAGGGATATTCCTCTGGACAGAATTTGCTGATGATCAGCTACTGCTCGCGGAGCAGAAGATTTGGGATCCTAAAGCGATGACCTGGATCGACCCATCGAATACGCGCAAGTCTTTCTCAGGAAATAAGGCTGCCAGTGAGATTCTCTTTCAAGAGTATACGACGGCGATGAGCGCGCAGAAGGCCCCCGAAATTCGTTTTGCAGGACATTCCCTGGGGTCGCAGATGGTGAGCATACTCACCCAGAAAGTACGTGAAGGCATTGTCCAAGGACGCCTCGCCTCTAAGCTTATGCCTTCGCGCGTTGTGCTGCTGGATCCGTTTTTTAGCAATGGAGCTAAGGCCTATTTGCAGCAGCAATCGAATGCTGCAGTCGTCACGCAATATGCTAAGCAGTGGATTGCTCAAGGGACGACCTTAGAGATCTATCGGACCTCAAGTCTTTCCCTGCTGCCCGTTGCCGATGCCCACGCTCCTCTCATCTCTCTCTCGGCGTTTCGGAATATCTATACCGATGGCATTTTTACTACAGCTGATCAGGGGCCAAAGCATAACTACGCCGTCGCCTACTACCTTTGGTCCTTTGCAGGCAAGGAAGTCCCGTTCGAGAAATCTGGCTTGGCGCTCCCTACCGATTTTCCTGTAAGCGCCCTATCGGCCTTGAGTGCCAAAGCAGATATACAAAAATTCATGAACTCAGACTTTCAGGTGCGTAGTTCTGACATGAGTACCTCTGACCCCAACGATGATCCCTGTCTTCTTGAGAAGAAAGGAAGTATCTAAAGGTGACCTCTGGCTAGAGTTTCACAACCGGACAGAGCCTGACTTGCAGGTTCCTCTTCCCAACTTTGCCATTTCCTGTAAGAGGCTTGCCAAAGGCTTGGATTGGGTGTACAACAAAGTTAGGTTGTGAGCTGTTTAATTTTATGCAATGTTTTGACCCCCTTCTGCGCTCGTCAGGTCAAGAGACCATGGGCTAAGCCTTGAGTGTTGGGCCATCGCTCCTCTTCCCATCCAGCTCGTCCAGCCGTCACCTTCATACCAAGAGATCCTTATGAACCCGCTTTACCCGTATACGGAATCGGACCAGCTTACGTGGCGACGCTTTTTCGAGGCCATGGAAAAAGTGTGGCAGGAGAATGCGGCGATTTTACATCCCTGGTACCGGAAGCATGTGCATTATCTCGCTCGCTTTCGCGAGCGCATCCCAAGTCTGCCCGAGCTGAACGAAGTGCTGGCTCCTATTGGCTGGCGTGCCCAGCATGTGGAAGGACTGGCTCCCGCTTGGGACATCGCGCAGCTCCTGCATCAGCGCATCATGCCTGTCTCACGCTCCATTCGAGCTCCCGAGCAGATTTTTTTCGCGAACGAACCCGATCTCATCCACGATATTTTTGGTCATCTCCCCAGTCTTTTCGACCCAGAATACCGGGCTTTGCTGAGACGTTGGACGAGTCGAGCTGCCAGCTTTCCCATCAGCGAAATGGATCGAGCGAGCTATCATCTCAACAAGCAGATCGTGCAGTCTGAAGGGCGTGTTCCGAAGGAAACTCTCGACTTTTTACATCAGGCTGTCACCACTCTTCAGAGTTTTACCAGTCGCATCCCGAGTCCCACTTTGCTCTACGAAAAGATCTATTTTTGGTGCTTCGAATTTGGCATCGTAAAGCATGCGGATCAGATCCAGGTGCTGGGAGCAGGCCTGCTGACTTCGCTCTCCGAATTGAAGAAATTTGTAGATGGCGATATCAAAATCAAAGCTTTGGATGTGGAGACGGTTCTTGCCCCCTATCATATCGCGACCGAGCAGGACCTCTATCATGCCGTCTCTCATACCGACGCTTATGAGGGCCTTATAGTGAGCTTGGAAGAACGCATGAAAGCACATCTATCAGCGCCCGAAAGGACTTATGCCTATGGTTAAGGCTACGATCATTGGGGGTGGCATTGCAGGTCTGGCGACAGCGCTTTTTGCAAAGCAAGAAGGGCTGGATCTGCCTGTTTATGAAAGACAAGACAGCCTGCGTTGCCAAGATAATCTCCTATGGATGGCTCCGAACGGTCTTAAAATGCTGGAACGGCTCGGAGTGATGGACAGTGTGCAAAGATTGGCGACGCCTCAGGACGGGATGATCTTTGCTGATGAAAGCCTGCAGACTCTTATGCAGATGAAAGGCCAAGCTTTAGAGAGCCATTTGGGCTATCGCGTGCTCGCCCTGTCACGGCAAGCTCTCTATGAAGTGCTTTTGGAAGCCTTGCTCCAGCGGGGGGGCCAGGTCCACTTTGGGCATGAGCTACGGCAGATCTTGCAGGATCACCGGGGTGTTCAGCTGGAATTTGCCAATGGTGAGAAAGTTCGCACCGAGCGTGTGATCGCTGCGGATGGGATTGGTTCCTTGGTCCGTCGCCAGATTTTCCCGGAAAGCCGCGTGCGCTACCAGGGCCTTCGCACCTATCTCGGGAAAAGTGTCAGCCCGGTGGCGGCAAAATTTGTTGGCAAGACCATTGAGGCTTGGGGACATGGCGTTCGCTTTGTGGTGACCTCACTCGACGGAACCACAGCGTACTGGAGTGCCATCGAACGTTCTGAAGACTATGTTTCTAATAGTGCGCCGCTACCCGCTGATCTCCAACAAAGGCTGCTGAAATCTTATGCCAAGTTTCATCCGGATATCCTCACACTGATCGAAGCTGCAGTCCCCGAGAGCATCCATCGCTGTAATTTTGGGGTCGTTGAGGGCCTTCGTTCTTATATGCACGGGGGCGTCTGTCTGATTGGAGACGCAGCTCATGGAATGCCTCCCAACATGGGACAAGGTGCTTCGCTCGGGCTGGAGGATGCTCAGCATCTCGTTCACCTACTCCTGGCTGGTTCGGGAGAGTTTCATGTAAAATCTGATAGGCCTCGCATGAAAAGGGCTGCTCAGATGCGGCAACTTGCCAATGCGATGAATGTGAGTTTTCAGCCTAAGAGTCTTTGGGCTAGTCGCTTGCGCAATGCGGTGGCATCTTTGATTCCCGATCGCATGAATGAAAGCCGAATGGTTCAACTTTATCAGGTTCCTCGCTTTCTGAATGCTCAAGCAAAGTTGGAGGTAAGAGCTTAATGAATACCACATCATGGATACTGCCCATCCTTACTTTGCTGATGAAAGTGAGAAACCCTGGCGTACGTGTCCGTCCCTTACAGCCGATCCATAAACCAGAAGCTCTCGAACTTTTGAGTCAAGAATTTTGCACGCGCGAACCTTTGTGCCGAACTTTGGGGCTAGCGCTCGGGGACATTCGACCCTTTTTCTCTCAGCTCCTCGATCAGGTGATCGATCAAGGCCTCGGTGTGGTCGCGGTCGGAAGACAAGGTCAGGTCCTTGGCGTCCTTACCAACGAAGATCACTTCGATCGTATGGAGCCGATTGGTGTTTTGGCGGAAGGTTT
>CANGNB010000044.1 GCA_947454545.1 Oligoflexaceae bacterium | reverse complement strand
ATTTATCCTCAAGGCCTCAGCGATCTGATGCTGCGCTTGCACCAAGAGTACCCGGCGAAAGCCTACTATATCACCGAGAACGGTGCGGCTTATCCGGACAAGCTGGAAGCGGATGGCACTGTTCACGATCAGCATCGTGTACGCTACTATGCTCTCCACCTCGATCAGATGGCCCAGCTCTGCGCAAAGGGAGTGCCCATGAAGGGCTACTTCGCGTGGTCCATCATGGATAACTTTGAGTGGGCGTTTGGCTATGAAAAGCGCTTCGGTCTGGTCTATGTTGATTACGCAGATCAGCGTCGCTATCCGAAAGATAGCTTTCGCTGGTTCCAAAAAGTGATCGCAGACAATCGTGTGATCGACGTCCTCTAAGACTTGGCAACGAGTCCATGACAGAGACAGCAGAGTGTGTGGCCTTTGGATCTTGCTTTCAGGGAGGATGGGATGCGGGGATTTCACGGCATGGATGCATCCGATATGCGACTGTCGAACAGCAACTTGGTGCTCAAGCTGCTTTGGCAGCATCAGACCGTTTCGCGTGCGGATCTAGCACGCCTCACGGGCATGAGCCGGCCGAGTATTTCCGCTATCGTCGCCGAACAGCTCGAGCTCGGTCTGATCAGTGAGCTCGGACCGGGCGAATCGAATGGGGGACGGCGGCCCGTGCTGCTGCGCTTTGAAGATGACGCGCATCTGATCGCCGGTCTCGACCTCGGGGCGACTCATATCGGCCTGATGCTGACCAATCTCCGTGGCCAGGAAGTCGACTGGTTCAGCGTGCCGGCGCAAACCTCTGAGCAGCCCGAACAGACTGTGCAAGAGGCTCTCGGTCTCTTGCGTGAAGGCTTGAGTGCTGCTCGCAAACGGGGACGTAAAGTGATCGGCCTTGGCATCGGAGTGCCCACTCCTATCTTTCGAGGGGGCATGGGTCAAACGCTTCACCCTGCCGTCTATCCACGATGGGTTGGACTTGAGCTCACGCGTATCCTGCGTGATCAGGTCTCCATTCCCGTATTTATGGAGAACGATGCGAATCTCGGAGCTCTCTCGGAGCTTTGGTGGACCGAGAGGCAGGCGCGCAAGCACCTGCTTTACTTGAAAGTTGCCTCAGGCTTAGGGGCAGGTCTCATCATCGACGGCAAGATCTTCGGCGGTGCCCACGGCCTAGCGGGTGAGCTTGGACACACCTACTTGCAAAGACGTTCGGGACAGGATCGAAATCCTATCGATGAAAATCTCAACTCGCAGATCGGTATCAATGCTGTCCTTGAAAAATTAGGTTGGAAGGCCCAGAGCCGAAACCAGAAAGCATTGCATCGTGGCACCCTCTTGCGTGAAGCTTACGAATCGGGCGATCCCACTGCGCGGGAAACGGTGCGAACCTTTCTTCATCAACTCTCCCTCGCAATTGTGAATGCCCTGGTCAGCTTCGATCCTGAGCTGGTGATCGTCGGTGGCGTCATTCCCGATTTGGGGGAAGAGCTCGTCAATCTTTTACGCGCTGAGATTGCTCGCCATCTGGTTTGGCCTGAGCTTCGCAGTATTCCGATCGAACTGAGCCGCTTTGGGGAAAAGCAAACAGCCCTCGGTGCAGCGACGCTCGTCTTGGAACGCATGCTCGAAGATTTTGAACTGTTCTGTGACGCCCGTCAGCAAAAGCTGAGGGTACGCGAACTTCAGTTGAGCTATTAAAGATGCAAGAACACTTTGAACTCGTCCCCATGCTCAGTGGATCCTATAGTCTTAGGCTTTTGCCTCATCGCGAAACCTTCCACCCTGAGATTGGGCCGATGGCTGAAGCGCGCCTCTTGCATGTGGAGCAGCAGCGTCTGAAAGAGAGGGCCCTTCAGGAAGGATCCCTCGTGATCTGGGATGTAGGCCTAGGGGCAGCAGCGAATGCTCTGGCAGCTCTTGAAGAGCTCGCGCCGCTTCCCTGTGAACTGACTTTGCATAGCTTTGAGATATCGCTCAGTTCCCTTCATTTTGCTCTCGAGCATGCCGAGGCACTGTCCTATCTTTTGCCCTATCGCGATCTTCTCACGACCCTGATGCGAGATTCTTTTGCCCAGCCGCGCCCTGGGGTGCGCTGGTACCTGCATGAAGGTGATGTCCGGAGCACCATGCACAATGTGAGTCTCGAGGCACCACATGCTATCTTCTACGATCCCTATTCTGCCAAAACCAATCCAGAAATCTGGTCCCTCGAACATTTTCGTGCCCTCAAAGCGCGATTGTGTCCCGAGCGCAGCTGTCAGCTCACCAACTACACGCGATCGACTGCGGTGCGAGCCACTCTTCTCAGTGCCGGCTTTTTTGTGGGCCAAGGTGTGGCTTTGGGCAGCAAGGAAGAATCGACCGTGGCCAGCAACGATCGCAGGGCTCTCACCCGGCCCCTGGGCCCTAGCTGGCTGAAGAAGGTGCAGGCCTCACAAAACGCACGCCTCTTGCGTGAGGGCGATACGAGCTATGGGCCAATCGAACCTGCAGATCTTTTGGCCTTAGCTGCCCATCCCCAGTTTGCGGCTTGTCTGCCCGTGGACTAAGACTTTACCCTCCTCGAGCATTCTTACCTTTCGAGCAGAATGAGTCCCTGAAAATTTCTTTTTCTTCAAAAATTTCAATTAGATAAACCCTAAATTAAGGGTCCGACATGTCGGGTCCTCCGAAGCGCTTGAATTTCGGTGGTCGGGAGCCGAATTCATGAGAATCGTGGGAGGAATCCACCCCTCACGCGACTCAAAAACGGAAGGTAGTGTATGAGATTTCCCATCAGTATTCTTTCCCCATCGCTCTCTTATATGGCTCTCGGTATGTGTCTTAGCATTGCAGCAAGCTGTGGCAAATCAGGATCGAGCAAGGATAATAAAGTCACGGATCCAGCCGTAACGGCCTCAACCTCGGCTCTCGCGATCTCAGGGCAGCTTGCGTTATCAGGACTCGGACTTGCCAACGCTGAGCAGGGCGTGCTGCTTTACCAGTTTTCTCAAGGAGTCGTGGACGGGGAGCCCAAGTCTGTCACTGTCGATGCAGATGGTAAATTCACAGCGGAAATCGCTCGCTCGGATGAAGCTGTCGATTATCTCGTGGCTCAGATCAAGTTGCCTCGTGATCAGCGAGATTGGGAAGGTATGCTCAAAGCTGTGAAGTCTGTCATGCCTGAGAAGGGGGGCGAACTTTCCGTGGAGAAGTTGAAGAATTTTTCTGAGACGGAAATCCAAGAAGGTGTAGGCAAACTCGCAGCCTCTTTGCAGGATGCGGGACACATGACAGTTCTCGTGGCTTACACCAAAAGCGCTACAGGCGATAAAAAGGCTGAGGCTTCCAGCTTTCGTTTTATCGGTATGCCCACGGCCGGCAATCGGAGTCTCAGCGGCTTTCCCAACGGCGCTTTTAAAGGTAATGTCGACTTGGGTCAGGTGACGGCTGATAGCAAAGATGCTAAGTCGGTCCTCAAAGCCGATGAAGCTCTCGATTTGAGCGCCGACACTATCGAGAATCTCGCAGACCTTTCCAAAATGCTGAAGATTGTAAAAAACGCCTACATGAACAAGAGCTGGTCTGTTCGTCCCTTCTATTACTGGGAAGGCAACACTTCCTACAGCAACGTGATCGATGCTTGGTCGACGGTGAGTGCGGTCACCTACAAGGGCTATGGTTTTTACGTGCCCAGCATTGGGGATCAAGGTCTCACGAAAGCCGATGTCTGTGGCGGCAAGACCATCGAACTGACTCCTCCCACTGCCGTCAATATCAAACAGCAAAGCAACTCGAACCCCTATGCAAAAGCGAGCTTCACCAATGCGGGAACCTCGGTAGACCCCTCGAAGGCGGAATGTCAGGGGGGAACCGATTTCTATGGCCGCACGGATGAACGTGAGGGGCAGGTGAGCTACATGCTCAATTTTGGAACGGGAGGGAGCATTCAAGAAAGTCCCGAAGGTCTCTGGACTATGAAGGTCGCAGGAACAGAAAAAGGAGCATACGATTTAGCTTCGGCCTTGCCGATCGATGCTAACCGCAAGCCGCTTGTCTTTCTCCCACGAGCCAAATTTAATAAATCAGGCAGTAGCATTGTCTCCGTCGACCTCGAATTCTATAAGTGGACTGGCACGGACTACGTGAAAGTCACCGACGGCAAGATGATACGAGGCCTGGTATCCGGTGTTTATGCAAGCGTTGGTAACGATAACGCGACCAATAAAACGCAGACAGCTCGGACCACCTTGACCATTCAAGACAATGGGGATATGCACGCTGATTTTGATGGGAGCCTGAAAGATTACGACGGCACAGTTATGAATGGAGCCGTGGATGTATCCTATCTCTCCAATTATGGCTTTGCGATCTACTATGAGATCGGTGAGACCAGCTATCGTACCGAATTCCGTTAAGATTCTTGCACTCCAGGACTCTCTCTACATTCAACCGGGAGAGAGTCCCTCTTGCTCTAAGAGTTAAAGCAAAGGGCAAAATCCCTTTACGTCTCGGATTGTTCACTTCTCTAGACAGGTGTCAGTTTTGGGAAATGGAACATTTTCTCTCTAAGTCATCAAAAATTAAGAATAAAAAATTTTAAGGTCGCTTGGCTTCGAGCTTGCATGCTTAGGCTCATCCCATCCTATGTGAGGACTGACCATGAAAACGACGGCCATCGCTTTATTCCTATGTGCACTTGGACTTATGAGTACTTCCTGTCGTCCCCTCGACTCATCTGATCAGGGAGCGAAGAGCGGACTTTCTTCGGTAAGCTTGGGCGATTTTAAACCCGAGGCGGGTGCTCCGGCTTGGAAGAGTGGACGGCTGAGTTTTCAAAAAAGTGGGTCTGCGAAAGTCGAGTTGAGTTTGAATTTTACTGTCGATAAAACCAGCCTAGAGGCCTCTGTTCCCTACGGAAACTACGAAGTGAAGCTCGAGTATTACAGCGATGCGAGTGGTAGTACTCTTCTCTACAAGAGCTGTCAGGACGATCCTCAAAAGCCATCCGTGTACGGGCTCTTTGCTCCCGAAGTGGAATTGAAAATCGATATCTGTGACGCCAAGGGTAATGCCATCGGTACCACGACAGGCTCTTCGAATGTAACAATCAAGCCTGTTCTGCGTAAATCAGCAGGCACAACTCCCTCGGTACCGCCGGTTGCTATGCCTGCTCCTGCTGCTGCAGGAGACGCGGTGAAGGGAGCGCAAATTTTAGCGGATACCTGCGCCACCTGTCATGCGCCGAGCGCCAACTTTGGTCCTCTCTTAGATAAATCGAAAGCTGATGATGCAACCTTCGAGCGAGCGAAAAAGGTCACGAGTCATAAGCAGCCGGTGCTCGACTATCTTAATAACAGTAAAGCCGATCTGATCGCGGCGTTGCTCTTGAAGTAACAAAGCAATTTCAGACACATCTTAAGAACGCTCTAAGAGAAAGATTGCGCACAATCTTTCTCTTGCACTTTGTCTTGTTTTCGCCCAATATCAGCCGACCTTACTCAGGAGATCAGTTTATGACCATTCGATCCTTTGCAGCCTTAAGCCCTCGCGCAAGCCTAAGTCCTCATGTTCTTGAAGAAAAACCCCTAGAGGCAGGTGAAGTCAAAATCCAAATCAGCCACTGCGGTGTGTGCCACAGTGATGTTCACCTCATCGATAATGATTGGGGATTCTCTCAGTACCCCCTGGTCGCAGGTCACGAAGTGATCGGTAAGGTCGTTGGTCTTGGTGCCAACGTGCGTCATCTCCAGATCGGCCAACGCGTAGGTGTGGGTTGGTCGGCAGCCGCCTGTGGCGAATGTGAGTTTTGTGTGCGTGGCGATGATAACCTCTGCGCCCAAAATCAGCCGACAGCAGTGGGTCGCGCTGGTGGATTCGCTGAAGCTATCATTCTCGATGCACGCTTTGCCTTTCCTATTCCCGAAGCATTAAGTTCGGAAAACGCGGCGCCTCTGCTCTGTGGGGGCATCACCGTGTACGCGCCGCTTGCGGTCTATGGTGTCAAACCAGGGATGAAGGTCGGAGTCATCGGTATCGGTGGTCTGGGTCATCTCGCTTTGCAATTTGCTCGCGCTTGGGGCTGCGAAGTGACGGCTTTTTCTTCGAGTCGCGACAAGGAAGCCGAAGCTCAATCTTTTGGCGCACATCACTTTGTGAGCTCGAGCGATCCTGAAGCCATGAAGAGTCTCATCAGCTCGTTTGACTTTATCCTGTCGACTGTCCATGTCGATTTAGATTGGGAAGCCTATGTGAATCTCTTGCGACCAGATGGCAAGCTCTGCTTTGTCGGTGTGCCTCAGTCTGCTGTTAAAGTCGGAGCCTTTGCTCTGATCGCCGGACGGCGCTCGATCTGTGGAAACCCAACAGGCTCAAGGGCTCAGATTCGCGATATGCTGGCATTTGCCGCGCTTCACGGCATCGCCGCTCAGACGGAAACAATGCCTATGGCGCAGGTAAACGAGGCTCTGGCCAAAGTGCGCAAGAACCAGGCGCGCTATCGTATGGTTCTCGAAGTTTAAGTGAGACACTTGGACGCGCTGGCCCTGGGCGTGTCCAGCCACCCTGCTCAGGGTGGTGACATATTCTAGGCGTGAGCGATTTTCCATTTCTTCGAGTCCCCCTCCCTGTTAATTTAGGGGACCCAGGGGGGCAGAGGCCCCTCTCATGTCGAGGAAAAGGAGTCGGTCGTGAAGAAGATGTGGATCCCGCGCGTTCTAGTTGTCCTCGGGAGTTTGGTTGCGGGGTCGGCCCTCGCCGTGGAAGGCATGTGGCAGCCCGAGCAGCTCCCCCTAATTAAGGACGATCTCAAACAAAAGGGTTTGCAGATCGAACCTGATAAGCTGAACGATCTTACCAGTTTTCCCATGAATGCCATCGTCAGCCTAGGGGGCTGCAGCGCGTCCTTTGTCTCCGAGCTCGGACTGGTAGTCACCAATCATCACTGTGCCTATGGTTCGATTCAGTACAATTCATCTGCTGAAAAGAATTATTTGGCGAACGGTTTTTACGCTGCAAGTCTCAAAGAAGAGCTGCCTGCGGCTCCCGGTTCGCGCATTTTTGTGACAGAAGAGATTCAAGACGTGAGCGAGAAGCTGCTCCAAGGTCTTGTCAAAGTCAAAGGTCTACGGCGCTACGAAACGATAGAAACACGCAAAAAAGAACTTATAGCTGCCTGCGAAAAGTCCCCTGGATACCGCTGTCGCATCGATTCGTTTTTGGGCGAGAGCAGCTATCGTTTGACCAAGCAGCTTGAGGTCAAGGATGTACGCCTCGTGCAGGCGCCGCCGTCAGCTATTGGTAAATTTGGAGGCGATGTCGACAACTGGATGTGGCCAAGGCATACCGGAGATTTTTCCTTTTACAGAGCTTACGTTGATCAGAAAGGCTTTCCAGCCGAATACAGCCCGGAAAATGTTCCCTACAAGCCCAAATCTTTTCTGCGAGTGGATGCTCAGGGTGTGAAGGAAGGCTCTTTCGTCATGGTTGCGGGCTATCCTGGACGGACCAATCGTCATCGCCTGGCCCGAGAAGTCCAGTATAACTTTGAAGTCTCTGGACCGGAGACCAAGGATTACTTGGATCGTCGTATCGCTTTGATCGAAGCTTTCAAAGCCAAAGAACCCGAGCTTGGCATTCGCTATGCCTCGCAACTTGCGGGCATGAACAATGCGAGCAAGAACATCGAAGGCAAGCAAAAAGGTTACGAGGCTATGAAGCTGCTCGAGCTCAAACGTCAGGATGAAGCGTCTGTCATTGCGCTTTTCTCTGCCGATAAGAACAGAGCTGCAGTCAAAAATTATGAAGCGCTCGAGGCGCTTCTACTCGAAGAGCAAAAAGCGGAACGTTTCAATTTTATCCTGCGCAAGGCCACCGACTCCGATCTGCTGCGCACAGCGCAAAAACTCTATCGCTTGGCCGTCGAAAAAGAAAAGCCCGATGCCAAGCGCGAAGCTGGTTATCAGGACCGAGATCTGGCGATGTTTGAGCAAAATCTTGTGGCCCTCTCGCGCCGCTTTGATGCTAGGGTCGATCAGTCTCTGTGGGAACTTGGCCTTGGGGATGCCGCTCGTGCAGAGGCTCCGCTTAAAAATCGTTTGCCGAAGCAGTTGCAGCAATTGCTGCAGCTTGAGGGGCCTGCACTTACGGCCAAGCTCGCAAGCTTTTATAGCAGCTCGGTACTCATCGACGAAAAGCAACGTTTGGCCTTGATGAAGGCGGATCGCAAAAGTTTGGAAGCTCTCCAAGATCCGTTCATGCAGTGGGCCGTTGCTCTGCATCAGCCAGGGATCAAACTCGAAAATGAAAGCAAAGACCGTTCTGGACGGTTTCAGGAACTGCGCTCGCAGTTTATGAAGAACTTGGTGGCGGCCCGTCTGAAACAGGGAAAAGTGGTCTATCCTGATGCCAATTCAACATTACGCATCACCTATGGAACGGTACAAGGCTATACCAACCGCCAGGGTCTGCCCCAAGAGTCCTTTACTAAGCTCGAGCAGATTTCTGCTAAACACACGGGCAAAGATCCTTTCGATGTTCCTGCTAGAGAACTCGAACTCATCAAGGCTAAGGCTTATGGAGCTTATGTCCTTCCTGAGATAGGGACTGTTCCTGTGAATTTTCTTGCGGACCTCGACATCACTGGAGGCAATTCCGGTTCTGCGACGCTGAATGCAAAGGCTGAGCTTACAGGTCTTGTCTTCGATGGGACTATCGATGGGGTGATTTCTGATTGGGCCTTTGATCCTGCCTTTACGCGATCCATTCATCTCGATGTTCGGTATCTCTTGTGGGTCTTGGACCAGTATACCGGTGCGACTCGTCTGCTCGACGAGATGGGGGTCTCAACAGGCAAAGTGACAGCACAAAAGCACTGAGAGTGCCTACCTGAGTTCGGCTCTGCTTGCGGGAGACTCCAGACTTTGTTAGAAAACCTCCTCATTTAGAGCTCGTCTCACGTTTGTTTTGACGGGCTGTAGCTTAGGGAAAGGTTATCGAACCATGAAGCGTACTGGAACTCTTTTAGGCCTCGTATGGGCCGCTCAGGCCTCGACACTTTGGGCGCAAGAAGCACCCAAGCAAATTCTCGCAGAAGCTGTCGACACAGCCGAGGTGAAATTCACGGGTTGGGACTCCTTCCTGGGTCTTGCGCTCAATGGGACTATGGCAAAAAATAGCGATGTGGTGGGCAAGGAAGACGGCCAGACCACGACAGTTGGTCTTAAGCTTGATGGCGAGCTCAACTATAAAGAGGGTCTCAGTCTCTGGAAAAACTCTCTGACAGCTCTCACATCTTTTTCGAGAACACCCCTTCTTGGCGAGTATGTGAAGTCCGAAGATCAGCTTAAAGTCGAGTCCCTCTATAAGCGTCAGTTTGTTGAGGAATCGAAGTTTGGTAGCTTCGCTCGAATCCAGGCTGAGTCTTCATTCTTTCCGAGCTACGCGACTCAGATCGAACCCGTTGATTTTCTCTTAAAAAAGCGTGATGGCAGCGAAGTGTCCCGTAACTCCGATCGCTTGCTCTTAACCGATGCCTTCAAACCCATAAAATTGGGCGAATCGATCGGTGTGTTCTCCAACCTTCTCAGCTCTGACTTGGCTACTTTAGACGTTAAAGCCGGTCTTGGTTTGCGAGAAGTTTTTGCCAGAGGCCAGTATGTCCTCGACGATGATAAATCCACGCTTCCCATCGAAGTCAAAGAATTGAATGACTATCGTAAGGCCGGTTACGAATTTGGTAGCGACCTTTCAGGAAAGACTCCGGACAAGCGCGTAGGCTATAAGCTTACCGCCAACGTTCTCTTCCCCTTTTACGAATCTGTGGAAATTCGTGATAGCTCACGTTCTAGCTTTGATAAGCGTATCATCGATATCAACGGCAAAGTGAGCTTTTACCTGGTTGAGTGGGCATCCTTGGATTACGTGGCTTCAGCTCTTCGCGATCCTAACTTGGTTGCGAAAACTCAGATCTCGCAATCATTCCTCTTCAGCACTCAATACATTCTTGCCGATCGTCGCAAAGAGTGAAGAAGATTTGATAGCACACGAACTGATCTAAAAGAAAAAGCCCCCTCTTGCGAGGGGGCTTTTTTTAGTTTCTTAAGCTGTCAATCTTAAGGGGTTTCTACAGCCTTGGCTTCAGCGAATACCGTCTTTTGCTTGAGCTTATGAGGTAAGTAGGCATCACACTTACCCAGTAACCACAGACTGACCAGAGCTACAAGGAGGCCCAGGAAGCAGTAGGTTTTCCAGGGGCGTTTGGCTTCGGCGTAGGGGTCCGTGAGCGTCGCTTCCGCCCGCAGGGGGACTTGACGAAGCTGTGTCATCGACGCGGCAAAGGGCACATTGATGCGCGCAGCCGTGTTGATGGCCCAACCGTTGGCATCCAGGATAGGGCCAAGGTTGCGATTGCGAAGTTTAAGCCAGGCGAGAAGCACTGAAGGCCCTGAAATCATCAGAGTGAGGGCAAGGATGCCGAGTGGCATCAGCAGGCCGAGGTCGATAAACTTGCTAAAGATGAGGCCTAAAAAGGTCCCGATACTACCGAGAGCAACACCTAAAGCGGCGATGGTTCCTGGGTCAAATTTCGATTTGGCCAGGGTGCTATCGGTGGCATCTTTCTTTTCAGCGTGAGCGATAGTTTCAGCTGTCTTCGAGAGCTGTCCTTGCGAAGCTTGCTGAGCGGCTCCAGCTCGTTTGGCAACTTGCTCTTCGATAAGTCGAGCTAAGCTTTTATAAGGCATCCAGAAAGCTTCGCGAAGGCTGATCGGATTGGCTATGATACGGGTCACGCTTGCATCCCAATCGTTGCCATCGAGATCATAGAACACACCATTGCGACCCACCATGATGTTATCGCTTGTGCCGTCTGTGAGCAAAGCTACGATAGATCGATTCGGCTGACCAGGACGCTTGCACTCACAGTAGAGCAGATAAGCGCCAGCTAAGCCTGCGATGCTCGTGTGCTTTGCAGGGTTGCTGACATCAACACACAGGTCTAAAGTGCGGCCGTCGATATAGAGCGAGCCGACCTGAAAAAGAGCCTTTTGACCGCGATAGAAATCCGAGAAATTGATAAAATTGCGCAGGATACGTCCCAAATCGCGACGCAAGAGCAGCACATAAAGCAGATCTTTGAGCTGAGCATATTCGGGTTGGAGTGCCTCGTCTTGGGTGATGAGGCTGTCGAGACCATCGAGGAGTTCCTGGGAAAGCCCCTGCAATTGCTCATGACTCCAGCTGGCCAGGGGACCTGTCGGCTGAAGTTTGCGCCAGGTGACAAAACTTTGCATCTGGGCTGAGATCTTTTCCCACTGGCTATCAAAAAGTTTTTGGCCGTCATGGTGGAACAGGGGTTTCAGGCAGAGATTCACAAAGTTCTGGATGGCTGCTGACCAAGCTGGGTTGAGCGTGTGATCAAGGGCCAGTGCGCGACCGGCTTCGATATGCGCAAGAGGCAAATCGGCGAGAGCAGCGGTGTTCACATTCAAGAGGCCTTTTCCAATAGCATCAAAATCGGCTTCCGAACGATTCGCGGCTTGCTCAGCTCGACGATCGAACTCGAGCCAGCGACAGCGTGTGAAATAATCATCAATCTTGGGTGCGACGGCGGACCAAGCGTCGGCAGCAGCAAAGACTGCTGGAGCCGCACAGGGAAAGCCAGCAAGTAAGCTGAGGCCCGATTCATGCCAGGCGAGTTGCTGTTCACGTTCGGTCTTAAAGCATTGCAAAGTATTGCGATCGACTCCGTGGGCACCACTCCGATCGAGTACCCCAGGGTAAAGAGCTATCAGGGTTTCTATAAGTTCTTTGAGAGCGCTGGTTTCTGTGCACGCTGGGACGATGACGCCGTCCCCATTGAAGGGCTCTTGGGTAAGTTGGGCGAGTTTTTGATCGACTTCGCTCAAACTGATCTCAGTCCCTTGACCCTTCGCGTCGGCAAGGGATTGAGCAAGACCTCTCATAACAGGATCGGTAAGGGCGCTGATAGCGAGAGAGCTGCTAGCCTGTTCTTGGGGATCAAAATGCGAAACGCGTTGCAAGAGCCACTCGATAGCAGCGAGAACTTCGGGCGGACGAATGCGACCATCAAGGTCAGTATCCATTGCATCCAAAGTTCGTTGCTCAGCGCTCAGACCTCGAGTGGGCATCGAGAGAGCCATCCAGAGTTTTTGATCCAATTGCGAGAGAGCGCTCAGGTCCTCAGCCGTTTTCAAGTCTACCTGTACCACGCCCCCAGCGCGAAAGTATTTCCAGTCCTCTGCTCTGCGGTTCATATCAATCCCTTATTGCTTGCAGGCCTTTGTGGGAAAAGGCTTTACCGTTCAGTCGGCGGAGAATACTGGGGGGATAAGCAAAGGACAAGATGCTTTCACACATTTCGAACCTTTTGTGGCCGACTAACGTGTATAAAAGGCATATTAATGCCGAACTGACACCTGTGGGGTGGTGTAGAGGGAAGTCAGCTGGTAGACGCCTCGTCGAGAAGAGGATTTACAAAGAGGCAGGACCTTTGCCCTGTCGTGAGGCTGAGGAGTACGCCATAGGGCTTTAGCGTGTGCCTCAGTTCACCGATAAGTCGCTCAAGCTCGAGGAGGGGGAGGCTCTCCACATCTGGTCCTGACCAAGTCAGTTGGAAGCTGATTTGATGAGGCGAAGCAAGTACGGAGCCGTCTTCTAAGATGATGGGCGATCTTGTGTTGAGCACGAGAAAGCGTATCAATCTCTCGAGGCAGGCTGTGAAGACTAAGGGATGAGCGAGTAGGCGAACTTGAAAGAGGTTATGGTTAAGCCAAAGCAGACGTTTCATCGCGGCTTCTCCGAGCTCATCTTCAAGGCGCGTCAAGACCTCTGGAATCAGCTGCTCGAAACTAAAGTACTCCCGATAATGGCCATCGACTCCGCTAAGAGCCCTGATTTCATGAATGGCTTCACTCATGCGCTTAAGGCCTTTTTTGATCTTTTGATGCAGTTGACTTTGATGTTGAAAGAGGTCCTGGAAGTGCTGAAGGAACTCTCGACCCTCTTCCTCTAGGCTTTCGGCATCTCCTAAAAGCGCTAGCACCAGAGTGCGAATCTGTTGGCTTTCATACTGCAATTCATCAAGAGCTAGGTGCGAGGCGTGAAGTGGATTATTGCCCCGATGGGCGAGATCTTTTACGGCTGAAACCCGAGATGTGACCTCTAGGGTCAAATCTTGGAGACTCGTCTCAAGCTTTTGATTGCTCTTGGCTAGAGAGCTGTTAAGACCTTCAATCCGTGCCCATTGCTCTTTTTCATTTTGGCGAAAGGAATCGGTAAGAGCTGCACAGAGAACGAGCATTTCCAAAGCCACGCCGAGTGAGGGTGCCCACCGCATGAGAGGGCTATCGGGAAGGACATTCAAGAGGTTGAGGGCTGTGCTTAGGATGCCCAAACCTAAGAAGCTCCAACCTAGAGTGTAAAAATAGGCTTTTCGATCGCGTTTAAAGGCAAAATAGAGACCTGGGCCAATAAGCATGGGAAAGTTGATAACACCAAAGAGACTGATAGCCTGAAAGGTCAGTTTTTTGCTGGAGAAAAAATAGAGCCCACCAATCAAAAGATAAAAGCTTCCCAGAAAGTAGAGACAAAGGCGTCGCAATTTGGGAGCCCGCTCTTGCAGGCGAAGGTAGTGAATCGCAAAAAGATAGGCAAAGAGCGAACCAAAACCTCCGCTAAAGATATTGATCCACTCCTCAAGATATTTTGTGATCCAGGATACTTCAAAGAACTGACGATAGGTTCCCGAAAACAAGAAGAAATACAGGAGGACACTCAGCACATAGAAAAGATAGTAGGTGAGACTTAGGTCACGAAACTGCAGCCAAAGCATGGCGACAAAGGCAAAGATTGCCAAGTAAAATCCAAAAATACCCAGGCGAAAGGCGAGTTCGCGAGCGAAGAGAGTCTTGGCTGTGCTCAGATCCGCGAGGCGAATCCCATAACTTTGACGTGGGAAGGTCTTCATGCTGCGAATATAGAACACGTTGAGTCCTGGTCTCAGTTGCAGTTCCATGGAGAAAAAACCAAAATCTTCGTAAAATTTTTGGGGGTCTCCCGCGAGCGAAGCATCGGCGAGGCGCTGCCAAGTTCCATCTTGTTCTCCATAAATCTGAACCTGCTTTAAAAAATAGGGAATAAAGAGTTTGGCAGGAAAGGAGCCTTCACTTTGATTGTCGAGACTAAGTCGCGTCCATACGACTCCCATTTCCACTTCATTGAGCTGGGCTTCAAGGATAGGGCGAAAACTTTCGAGGGGCGGGCTGCGCTCTGGGGGGACGTCCCATGATTCGTGAGCTTCAGCGAACGCTTCCACCTTCTTGCCAACATCGAGCTGACCAAAATGAGCTTGGTTGAGGACGATAGGCTGCGCCTCGAGCTTAAAGGTCAGCCCAAGTGCGAAGAATCCCCAGAGAGCCAAACCCAGAAGGCGTGCGAGCAAAGACTTTTACTCCAGATGATGAGGCTAACTCTATTGTAAGGCGGTTACTATTGTGCCAAGAGTAGTCGCATTTGCCTAGCGAGGAGAGTTCTGAGGTCCTTATATTATTTCATGATTTTAGGTGGTTAAAGGCTTTGAGACAGGGCTTGCTAAAGGCTCTCAAGAAAAAAGTCGATGGGCTCTCAGAGGAGGGTTGAGATGCCAACCTACATCTATCGTTGCAAAAAGTGCGAAAAACAAGAGGAATTGCAGGCTCGTATGAGCGATGCCCCCCCCCAGCGTTTGAGCTCTTGCGGCAATGCCCAGGGCTGCGAACTCTTCAAAGTCATGCAGCCGGTCGCTCGCTCGCAGGGTTTTGGTGGGGATTCCCATGAACTCGTCAGTACAGGCCGTGACACAACACCCGAGGAGCGCCACGTCTGCAGTTCTAACTGTCCTGTGCACAAATTGGTGCAAAAAGTTCTCTGATCGATTCCCGTCCAGCCTTCAGGTCGATCGTCCCAGCTCACGCGGAGCTCGCATGCGCCCCCCCTGCAAAGCTAAAACAGCGAGAGTCACGAGATAAGGTAAGAGAGGGAGAAGAGCTAGCCAGCGCTTCTCACCAGCCTCGGACAGTATCTGTTGCAATCGAATCTGGCCAGCATCGGTGAGTCCAAAAAATAAGCACACGAGTGCGGTGGGTAGCACCTGCCAACGGCCGAGGATCAGCGCAGCAATCGCCATAAAGCCTGCCCCTGCTGTCATCTGACGGGTAAATTGGGAAGCCAGCATCACCGAAAGGACGGCGCCACCCCAGGCGGCTAAGACCCCACTCAGAAGTACCCCTGCCCATCGTGTGGCAAGACGCGATATCCCTGCAGCATCCAGAGCCTTAGCTTCTTCCCCTGCTGTGCGGAGCCAGAGACCAAAGCGCATATGTTTAAGGCCGAACTGAATGAGAAGGATAAGAAAGAATAGCAGCACCAGGGGTTCGTAGCTTAAGCGATCGGCGCTGTCCAAGCTGGGTGTGGAACTGGTGACACCAAAAAGCAACTTGTTGAGATAGGGCGTCATGCCAAAGGCAAGAATATTGAGTCCCATCCCAACGACAACTTGCTGGGCTCCTAGCGTCAGCGAGAAAAAACCGAGAATAGCCGTGTACATCGCGCCCACAAGAGCAGCAGCGGCAAAGCCTAGGAAAGGTTCGTGCGTGAGACTAGTGACAGCTGCAGCAGTAAAAGCCCCGATGAGCATCGTACCTTCTAAAGCTAGATTGATGACTCCCGAACGCTCAGACAAAAGCCCGCCAAGCGCTGCAAAGCACAGGGGACTTGCGAGACGAAGGCTAGACCAGATGAGTTCCCATAGGTATTCCATTCGGGTCAAGCTCCTTCCGTGGGACGTGAGAAACGATTGAGCCAAGATTTGGGAATCAGGGATTCGCAGCTCAAAAACAAGATAATCACAGCTTGCAAAATGAGGGCAAAATCCTTGGTGATCCCCTGAGTTTCAAAATCTAATTCTAAGGAACCCTTATAAAGGGCGCCGAAGACCAAAGATGCGAACAAAATCCCAAAGGGGTGAAGTCGCCCCAAAAGTGCTACGGCTATCCCGAGGAACCCATAGCCAGGGGAAAATCCAATCACAAAGCGACCGTTATTGCCGAAAACTTCGACGATACCGATACTGCCAGCGATAAGGCCTCCGAGGCTGATAGCCCAAAATTCAAGACTTTTCAGGGAAAAGCCCGCATGCCTTGCAGCACCAGGTGCCGATCCTACGAGGCTCATCGCAAAACCACTGCGGGTCCAGTTACTCCAAATCCAGAGCAGAAGAGCTATGAGAGGGACAAGTAAGATGTGCCAGCTCATAGGCGCTCCATCAAAAAAAGGCCAGAGAGCGAAGCGGAGCTCTTCGGCTATCGGCAAGGATTCTGGATTTTGACTGTGAGGATTGGCAAAAAACTGAAGAACACACCAGCTGGTCAAACCATAGGCCAGCGTATTGAGCATGATACCGCTGACGACTTCGTGGGCCCCTCGTGAGGCCTTGAGCCATGCAAGCAAAGCTCCCCAAGCAAAGCCTGCAGCCAGAGCGGAAAGGCTGCTCACGACAAAGAGGACAGGCCAGGCTTGATGTGAGAGAGCCTGAGCCGTTAGTGCAGCAGCAAAGGTCCCCATAATCAGCTGGCCTTCCACACCGATATTAAAGAGTCCACTGCGCAGACCCAAGGCAACGGCCAGGCCAGCGAGGGCAATGGGAAGGGCATGGAAAAGGCTCAGTCCTAAATCATAGGGCGTGCCAAAGGCTCCCGTCAAAAAGATGCGCGCGACGGCAAGCGGCTTTTCCCCTGCAATGAGAATAAAGACCGAGCAGACGGCGAGGGAAAGGAAAAGGGCGAAGGCGAGTGTTGCCACAGAGCTGCCAAGAGATTTGGGGCGTGCGGACTGACTCATGCTCGCGGCTCCTTTTGCGATAGCTCGTTGGCCTGGTGAAGGGAACCGCTCATAGCGAGACCGAGATAGGTTTCATCGACAGCTGCAGCTTCTTTGTCGCTGACGATGCGATAGTTTTCAAGAACGGCGATACGATCGGAAAGGGCCAAAATTTCATCGAGCTCCGAGGAGATCAGGAGAATAGCTGTGCCCTGATCCCGCAGTTCGAGGAGCTTACGATGCAAGAGCTGAATGGCGCCGATATCCACGCCGCGCGTCACCTGCATAGCTATCAGAAGGCGTAAGGGCCGATAGGTTTCACGGGCAAAGATCAGCTTTTGCTGATTGCCTCCCGAAAAAGCATGGAGTTTGAGATCGGGGAGGGGCGGTTGTACATCACAGCCCTTCATGGCTCCTTCGGTTGCTTCGCGGACTTTTTTCCAGCGAATAAAAGGTCCGAAGTAGAAATTGCGATCGCGGGTGTGACTGAGAAAAAAGTTTTCACTTGCAGACTTGTCGAGATCGAGGCCCTCACGATGACGATCGGCCGGGATGTGACCGATACCAGCTGCCATCACCTCTTCGGTTGTCCAAGAGCGCATGTCCTGGCCCGCAAAACTCAGGCGCGCGCAGGCATGCTGTCGCAAAAATTCCTTGGGGTGGCGCAGAGCTTCGCTGAGCTCGGCCTGACCATTGTGGTCGACGCCGGCAAGACCCAAAATTTCACCTTCCGCAAGCTGCAGATCCAAGCGCATCTCGCGTGTAGCGGGGCCTCGGTGCAACTGAAGGCCCTGTATGCTCAGGATGGGTTCGCGATCGACTTTGCGAGGCTTTTGGTTCTTGATAGGCTTATAGCGCTCGCCAATCATGGCAGCAGCAAGCTCATCCGGGTTCGTACGAGCTGTTTGAAAGGTTCCCGTCACCGTCCCTTGGCGGAGAATGCTGATT
>CANGNB010000043.1 GCA_947454545.1 Oligoflexaceae bacterium | reverse complement strand
ACTTTGGTCGCGTCCTAGAAGTGGGGAAGTGTTGCGGCCGTAGCCGAGGAGTTGCAGATGTTCCCCATTCAGCTGCTCTGTTCCCTCGAGAACAGGTAGGGGCGCGTAAGGAGGTGCTTCAGCGAGTTCGGCATAAGCGATATCGTTGTTGGACGCTTCAGGATCGTAGAGGGGGTGTGGGACTAGTTTGGTGATAGCAAAACTTTGGGATTGGGCGAGGGTCGGGCCAACGTGAAAGGTGAAGACATCACTGCTTCCGATCCAAGGCTTGATACAGTGGGCGGCTGTGACAACGCGCAGGGGGGCGATCAGACTTGCGGTACAATGCATTTCCCCATTGCGTGCCAAGATCCCAACTTGTGGAAGAAGTTCGCTTGGGACGCCGCCGATAAGCTTCTCTTGGCTGTGCTCCGATACGGTCTTGCAGCTGCTGAAAAGAACAGAACAGGCTAGACAGCTGAGCAGCAGCGAACGCAGCATAAAGCTTCTCCTTAAAGATCGAAAGCGAACGAGGCGCTGGGAGGCACCGAGCTTCTATTCGATCAGAAAGGGGAGAGCTCCGTCAAGGCTAAGTCGTCTTTAGCGAAGAGCGAGTGCGGCAATGTAGTCAGCTTCGTAATCTTTGATACTTTGCTTTACCGTGGCTGAGTGACTTGAGATGCTGTCAGCCTTGGCAAGCATGGTAGCGTCGGCATAGGTCTTGGTAAGGTCGCGTGCGATCCCACCGCCGCCTTTTTTATGACAGCCCTCACAGTTCGAGGCCAAGAGTGTCGCTCCATTGGTAGCATCACCCGCGGTGCTGCCGCCGCCTCCAGCCGATGGCGTTGGGGTACTTGTGCCGGTGGCGGCTTTCACATTCAGTGGATCACGCTTCGATCCGGTCGCGACAGGGTCCTGGGAGCAGGCATTGAGGAGTAGGATCAAAAAGTAAAATATTTTCATTTGGATATGACCTTTATGGGCAAGTCGACACGACGGAACTTTACGATTATCGGTAAGTATTGTTTAAAACTTGAGCAATCTTGGACCTATAGGCAGAAGTCGCGGAGAACACGGGCCACTTCACTATCATTCGGGCAATTGCTTGGGGTTCGCGCTTCCATGCCATTGGCCAAGGGCGTGTTTGTGAGAACCAAGGTGTTCAGGCTTTTCAGTTCGCGCAGAGGCGAGAGGTTGCGAACGTCCGTTGTCGCTAAACGCAGTTCGGTGAGGCTCTTAATGTTATTGAGGATGCTGATCACCGAAAGCGCATTGTTTCCGGATAGCACGAGGCGCTGCAGGGCGCGCATTTCAGCAAGGGCATTGATGTCGCGAAGATCGTTATTTGCCAAAGAAAGATCTTTCATCTGAACTAAGCTTTTCAGAGCCTCGAGGCTGGTAATTTTATTGTTGGCGAGTACAAGACTTGTGAGTTTTGGGAGTTGAGCTAATGGTTCAAGTTTTTGAATCTGATTGTTAAAAAGACTTAGGGCCTGAAGCTCTGGCAGCGAAGCCAAACTACTTATATCATCGAGGCCGCACGAATAGAGATTGAGTGTAGTGAGAGCTTTGAGTGGTGACAATGTGCTGATAGCCTTGGCAGGTAGAGGATTACCGCCAAGATCTAAGCTGCTCAGACGTGTGAGTTTGCTGAGGGGCATCAGGTTGTTAATTTTGTTGAAGGAGACATTGAGGTTGGTCAGCTGACTGAGCTCAGCGAGGGGGGTTAGATCCGTGATCAGATTGCGGCTGAGATTGAGAGTTGTGAGACCTTTGAGGTTTCGCAGAAGACTGAGGTCTTGGATGCCGCCATTACGAAGATCCAAGCTTGAGGTGCTGCGTAGCGCTGTTAAGGCCGACTCACAGGAGTTTGACTTGAGCGCTGAAAAAAGAGTCATAAGCATTGGGTCATTTGGATTTTTAGCGAACACCTGCTTGCAGTTTTGCAGAAAATCGGGAGCTGGGGCTTCGGTTGGAGCTTGGGGTCCAGTGGGAGTAGAATCCGTAGATTCCTTCTTTACAGTGACATCCCCCAGTGTTTCATCGTCGCCTTCGAGAGTTCCTGCATCAATGGAACTCCTGCTTTCGCGATGCAGAGGATCATCCTCAATAGGGGCGCGTGCTTTGCAGGCAAAGACTGTGAGACAAAAAATTAAGGGCGCTATACGCATGGGCATTCCCCCTTTAGGGTCTTGGTTCTATTTAGGCATGATCTCCCGAAGTCCGCGTTCAAGAGCCGCTGCGAAATCAAAGTTGCAGTGCCCTGTTCCGGGCAAAGTTTCGAGGCTCGCTTTGAGCCCTTGGCTTTGCCAAAAAGCTAGACCTCCTTGGGTTTGCATAAACAAAAAATCGCCTGCTTGGATGATGGCATGCATCCGAAAGTTCTGCGACATTTGACCAATGTTGGGGCGGCCCGCGAGCATGGGAAAGCCTCCACCACACAAAAATACTGCGCCTCCCGCGAACTCGCTGCCAAATTGAGGCAAAAAATCGCCCATGACAAAAGTGGAACCTGCAGAAACACCCACAAAAGCTGTTCGTTTGCGGTCGAGCTGGGGATAGGGACGAAAGATGGCCTCGTCGAGCAAATCCTTGACGTAGGTGGCAAACTTTTTACCTCCCGCTCCATCTTCAGCCCAAGACAGAGCCATGCCGGGCGTTTGCAGGGAGAGGACTTGCAGCTGCCAGCGATCAGCAATGGAGCTGATCTGAGCATAATTCTGGGCATAGCTGGCAGCTCCGCCAGAACCATGAAAAAACACTAAGAGGCCTCGTTTGCTGCCTGACGCAGGAGCTGTGAAGGAATAGCGTCCTTGGAGCTGAACTTTCGGGTCTTGAAAAGTCTTTTCTTCCGCTTGAGCCTTCGCAGAAAGCACGAGGTACCCGATGGGGAGTGCCCAGAAACTGATCTTTTTCAGGAGTTTAGTTACAGATGTGAACACTCCGGTCTCCTCCAAAAAACTCAGCTCGCTTGCAAAGATTGTTTGATAGCCGCCTCACGACTCAATGAACGCCGTTTTGATTCCTCATCAGCAGCATGGCGCCTCCGTTGGGAAAGGGCCTGTCTGATGGTCGAGCGCAGCAGCTGATAATCAAGGGGCTTGTCTAAAAAGCCAGTGACGCCGAGATTAAAGATACGGCGGCGCGTTTCCTCTTCACTGGCTCCCGTCATCACGATAACGGGGATGCTATTGTAGTTTTTTATGAGTTCTGAGAGAAATTGCCAGCCCGACATCTGCGGCATATTGATATCTGTAAGCACAAGGCCTATCGACTCGGAAGCTAAAAGCTGGAGGGCTTCCTTGCCATCGCGGGCGCAGAGTATCATGCGCTTGGTTTCGCGACGGATGATCTCAACCAATATTTCTGAGTTTTCGGTTTCGTCGTCGACAATAAGGATAGCCTCTTGAGCTTCCGAAGCCCACTGACGCATAGGATTTTTCTCTTGGGGCTTCCACTGCATAAGAAACAGAGTTCCTGTGCGGCTGCTGTCCTTCAGAGTGAGCGAACCACCGGATTGCTCCAAAAGGGTTTTGATCGCATCCATGCCGACTCCGCGTCCCGATATTTCGGTGACTTCGTTGAGGCTGGAAAATCCTGGATGGCAAAGGATGCGAAGGATGTCCTCGTGCGATTGCAGATCTTCGCCTTGGTCGATCAAGCCTTGCCGGAGGGCTTTGCTTCGCACTTTCTCAATGTCGACGCCACGTCCATCGTCCTTATAGGACAGCTGCCAGAGATCGTCGACGAGTTCCATGTGCAGGTGGATTTTGCCCTGAATGCGCTTGCCGCGCAATTTGCGCTCAGCTGGCAGTTCGAGGCCGTGGTCGATCGAGTTGCGCAAAAGATGCGGCAGAATGCGATTAAAAATACTTAAATCCTTGCCGTAGAGCATGAATTCGGAATCGACTTCGAAGTCGACATCCTTTTGCAGATCATAAGCCAAAGCTCGCGCTGAACGCTTGAGATTTTCGACACAAGAGAGCCAGACGCTGGTTGCGTCCGGGGGAGATTCTTTGGTGAACATCTTTTTCAGTGATTTGAGACCGGCGATCACCATGCGCACATTTTCTGAGAGGGTTACAAAGTCACTGGTCGTAAGGCTGCTCTGGCCTTTGCGCAGTTTGGTGAGAATGGACTCGGCTTCATGAGCAAAGTACTGAATGTACTCAAGTTTGAAAGTTCTTGCACCGCCCTTGATGGTGTGGGTGTGGCGCATCAGGTCCTCGACCTTCTCTTCATCAAAATGCTTGAGACCATCGTTTAGAGATTCAGCCAAGGGCACCATGTCTTCAAGATAAGCGATAAGCGATTGGGTGTTCTGCTCATCATCGAGTAGCGTTTGTAGGTGCTCAAGAGAGCTTACCATCTTCTTATAAGAGGTCCCCATGGCATCTTTGAGCTCACCGATAATGGTATCATCGCGCATAGAAATCACGATTTTTTCGAGCTGCCCTTCAACAATGACGGGGGAATACTGAAGGGAGAAGCGAAAGGCTTTGCCGCGTTCACCTTCTCTTAAGAAGTAAAGGCGCTGTGGGGCCTGGCCGATCATGGCCGAAAACTGATCGGGGACGAGCAGATCAAAGGCCGAACCTAGAAAGTCTTCCATAGATTGCCGTTCAATCTGAAGGCTGCTTTTGCTGATGGGATAAAATAAGTCCAGCAAGGAACGACCGATCATGCGCGAGCCAAAAAAAGTTTTGGCACTGTCCGAGACTTCATCGGCAACGGTGAGGTCACGATTGATCGTGAGAAGCATCTCACTGAGCGAACGAAGGATCGCTTCGGTACGCTCTTTGGCCGCTCGCAGTTCTCGTGTCCGTGCGCTGACTTCTGATTCAAGCTGTTCCGCCATCTCTTTCATGAGAGCGACTCGAACCTGCGCTTCGATGCGCTCAATATGTTCTTTTTGAAGGGCTCGCTCCACTTCATGGAGCATTGTGTTGATGGCAAGATGAATTTCAAAGTGCTGGATGGGGCCACCAGTGAGTTTGAGCGAAATGGTGTCCGTAGCGGGGTAGTCGAGGGAACCTACCAGAAATTTGGGGCTGATAAACGTAAGATTCGGGAATTTGGGGCGCAAGACATCGATGGCGTGCCCGACAGCCATATTCAAGCATTCTTTGAGAAAGGAGATAAACAGGGTTTCAAACGGCTCTGTCTCAGAAACGAGCTCCGAGAACACGTTCTCCCATTCGCGCGCCTCACACGAGATCATGTAATCGCCGCAGATACCACCCGAAAACGAGGTCATCGCAGTATAGGGGTAGCTCAATTGCAAGGTCTTACCCAGACTGTAGAGCTCGCCGTTGCTGAACGGCGCAGGAACGAGGTCTATGCCTGAAAGCGACGCAATCGCGACGCTCAAATGATTGGCGAAGGCTTCAGCATAGCTGTGCAGATCGCCTTCAGTCAGGACGTCTGTACTCATAGGCCAAGTACCTCACGGAGATCTGTGGCGACGCGCTGGATAAATTCTTGATCTTTGGTTTTAAAGGGTTTGACTATATAGCCCTTGGCACCAAGCTGGAGGGCCTGCTTGATGAAGTTATCATCGGTGATAGCACTCACCATAAGGACTTTCGCTTTAGGGTCGATTTTAATGATGTCTTGGAGGGCTTCAAGACCACCCTTGCGAGGCATAGTAACATCCAGCGTGACGAGGTCAGGCTTAAGCTGCTGATAGAGCTCAACAGCTTCAACACCGTCTTGAGCCTGACCACAAATTTCTAGCTGAAAGCTGTCGTGCAGAAACATAGCCAGGTGTTTGCGCATGAGGGCATTATCATCCACGATGAGCACACGACGCATAGATCAACCTTTTTCAAAAGAGAAAGCCACCCTGTCGCCCTAGGGACAGAGTTCATGAAGATGTCATGATTTAGAATAGCAGAGAGGAAGAAGAGGGGAAGGTCGCAAATTTCCTACCCCAAGAGGCTGTTCGAGGGCTATTTAAGCGCGTTTGGGTTTTACCAAAAGAGTGATCTCGTCACGATTATGATAGAGGTGCTTGGCCCTCAGATCAAATTGCTCGGGGGATAATTGACTTTCTTTCCAGAAGATATCGCGACAGATTTCCCATTCTTCAAAACGCTTTTTCATAGGGAGCTTCAGGTTGAAGATGGCCCAGCGGCATTGCTTTTGCTGAAACCACTTGCCCATCAGACTGGCAACCTTTTGAGGCTTATCGACCATGTCGCAGACCAAAAGATCTATCGCCTGCCTCGGTTTATACTTATAGGCGTCCTCTTCCCTATGGTCGACCATACCGCTGGCGAGCAGGGGCTCATCCATCTTGCCGTGATCGACGGCCGTGACATAATAGCCCTTTTGCAGAAGTTGGTAGGTCCAGCCTCCCGGGGAAGCCCCAAGATCGACGGCCATACCGCCCTCTTTGAGCAAATGAGTGCGCTCGTTTTCGCTCATGAGGGCAAGAAACGCCTCTTCGAGCTTTAAGGTCGAACGGCTCGGAGCGTCTTCGGGGAATTTCAGGCGAGGGATACCACCCTTCCACTGCCCCTTGGCACCTCGGTTATGCGCCACATAGATCTTTTCATAGCTCAGCAGGATCACGTGAAGAGCAGGTGCTGCGGGATTTTGGGGCTCGAATTGGAAGCCTGCTCGACGCAGAGCGTTGTTCATCGCCGGCGTAAACTTTTTGCAGAAGGGAGCTAAGGCGCGTCCCTCGTTGGTATCAGGGTGCTCGAGGACGAGAGCGCGATAGCTTCGGCCAGGTACCGTCTCCAAGAAAGCAGCTGCTATCGGCCCAGCACGGTCTTGAGCGCTGAGATCCTTGACCAGGGCAGCTCCTTCAAGAATTTGCCGGGTGAAGACGAGTTCGCTCAGTTTGGGCACTGGCTTTGGCCCACGATGAGCCTCGTCGTAAAATTCGCCTTCAAAGCCGACGAGTCCGTGAGGATCGAAGGTGTGCGTGCGCCCCGACCAGCCTGCTTGGGCAAAACGATCATTGGCCTCGGAAGCACAATCTTTCTCGAAACCGGGACGACAAAACAAAAGAAAACGTGGCATAGGTGACTCCTCGTCGGACACGCGACTTTTAGACCATATCGAGGGAAAAAGGAAGCCGAAATCGGGGCTTGGCGAGGTGAGAATCGACCCTTGCCCGAAGTGTTTCCTTGCGTTAAATAGCACTAGCTGTGGAGTGAAATAATACTATGGCTGCGTGGCGTAATTTTAAATAACTGAAAACATTGAAAAAAATTACTTGGACCCTTTGGTATAGTTCTTGTTAAAGGGATATTGGACTGCTCTGCATGATCTCCGCTCTGAGTGGGAGGCCCTTGGGTCTCTGAGTGCGTGGCCTATGGGGCAGCAGTTTGGATCACATAGGAGTACGGGGATTATGTCGAAAACCAAGTTACCACGCCAGGGCCTCAACGGTGCGCGTGTGCTCGTCGTCGACGATGAGGAGATACTCGCTTGGAGCATTGAAACCGAACTGAAGGCGAATGGGGCAGAGGTGCTCTCTTGTAGTACTCTGCGCTCAGCTCTGGAGAGTTTTCAAAGCTTCAGTCCCGATCTTGCTATCTGTGATCTGCGCTTGCCCGACGGGAGCGGTATGGAGCTTCTCAAAAAGTGGCGCATTGAAAAGCCGGAAATGCCCACGATCCTGATCACGGCTCATGGAGCTGTTGAGTCTGCTATCGATGCCTTACGCCTGGGTGCGTTTGATTATCTACAAAAGCCCTTTGATATGAAAAATCTCATCGCTGCGGTTAATCGCGGGGCTGAGCTCGCCTTCTTACGGCAAAAGGTCAGTCAGATGACCGGTCAGGAGGTGGTTCATGAGCCGTTGCAGATGATCGGTGAATCGTCTGCGATGAAACGGATTCGTGTCCAGCTCGAGCGTGTGGCGCAATCGCGCGCGAGCACGGTGCTCATTTTGGGTGAAAGTGGGACAGGTAAAGAGCTCGCTGCGCGTGCGATTCATGAATGGTCGGAACGGACCAGCGCACCGTTTGTTGAGATCAACTGTGCGAGCATTCCCGAAACTCTCTTGGAATCAGAGCTTTTCGGTTATGAAAAGGGGGCTTTTACCGATGCCCGTGATCGCAAATTAGGGCTCTTCGAACTTGCGCAGCAGGGGACTCTCTTCTTAGATGAGATCGGAGAGATGCCGATGAAGCTCCAAACCAAGTTGCTGAGAGCCCTGGAATACAGGCGATTTAAGCGTTTGGGGGGGACTAAAGATATCAGCTTCAATGCTAGGATAGTCGCGGCAACCAACCGCAATCTTTTGGAAGAGATTCAAGCCAAGGGATTTCGAGCGGACCTTTACTATCGCCTGAGCGCCCTTCCTGTCTATCTGCCTCCGCTTCGTGATCGCATGGACGATCTGCCGATACTTATTGATTTCTTTGTGCAGCGCTTGGCGACAGATCTCGGTATGGAAAAGCCGAAAGTCCATGCTGCGGCTCGAGAAAAACTCTTTGCTCACCCCTGGCCGGGGAACTTGCGTGAACTGCGCAATGTGCTCGAACGAGCTATGGTCTTTCATAATCCGAACGAAATACTACCTCACCACATCGAACTGGATGTATGGCAAGATCCCTTGGCGCCGTTGCCACGGGTTCAGGAAGGGACAGGGCCCAAGTTGGTTACGGGGGCGAGCCGAGAGGCTTTGCTGGTTTCGGGAAACGGTCCGATGCTTCTGCCTGAACAGGGTATCAATCTGGAAGAACTCGAGCGCGACCTTCTTCTCCAGGCTCTGGATCGGGCTCGGAATAACCAAACGAAGGCCGCTGAGCTCCTGGGAATTTCCCGTCATACCTTTCGCTATCGTCTCGAGAAACACGGGCTCATGAAGCCCGGTTAAGTGTGCTGCATCGTATCGCAACAGGGGAGCTCCCGTAGGAGCTCCCTTTTTTTACTTTTTGACTAAGCTGCGGGATATCCTGAGCTGCTGTGTGATTTGCTGAATCGATGTGTGATATTCTTCAGAAGCTGCCTGTTCACAGGGCGCGCAGAATGGTGAGAAATCCCGCTAAAATGAGGAATATCGGGCCTAGCTTCGCAAGAAAGTGTGAGTTGCCACGACGTGGTAAAAGGCTTGGCATGTATGTTGCTGAAACCATCGCCGGAAGGGTCCCGAGAGCAAAGGCTGTAAGGCTTAAAGCTCCACGAAGAGCAGACTGAGTCGAGGCAGCAGCAAGCAGCAGAGGGTGCAGTGTCATGCAGGGCAAAAAGACGGTCACAAGGCCGAGCCCGAGACTCTGGAGAGCGGCAGGCCATCGGTTCACCCGGGAGTGAAAACCCTTCCAGAAGTTCTGCACCAGGGAGAATCGAGGCAAAGCGCTCAGCTTTTTACCAAAGAGCTGTAGCAGAGCGACCCCGATGAGGATCAGGCCGAGAACAAGACTCAGGCTCGAGGCCGAGGCGAGTGAGCTCAGGGTCAGAGACTGGGCTAAGAGGCCACAGGCGGCTCCTGCAAGCGAATAGGAGAGGATACGGCCCCCATTATAGCAGAGGCTCGCAGAGAGCCAGCGAGGGGCTTGGCGCGAGAGGACAGAGCAGGCGAGAGGCCCACACATACCAACACAGTGCAGGGATGTGAGAAAGCCATAGGAAAAGATCGAAGCAAATCCAGCCCACGCCAGAGGATCGAGGCTGTTGGGTGACAGAGTAAGGTGATGGTGCATATGGTGCAGATGTTCCAAGATTCGCGTGTCCTTTCTTCCCAAAGTGCCGTTGCTCGGACCTGTCTTCATTGCCAGAGCGTACTTTCTGATAGCCTCGCGGATGAATACTGCTGCCATGGTTGTCGCAGTGCGCATGCGCTCATCGCTCAGTTCGAATTAAATCGTTTTTATCATATTGTACAGGAAAACCATGATGCCCTGCGGCCAGCCGATGTTCAGCGTGGGGATTACAAGCTCTTTGATAATCCGCAGTATCAAGCTGATTTTGTCGAAGCTGATCCCGAGGGGCGCAAAACAGCCCATTTTTATCTTGATAATCTCAGCTGTTATGCCTGTGTGTGGGTCTGTGAAGAGATGGTGCGACGAATCGATGCGAGCGCCTCACTTCTTGTCAATATGAGCGATGGTGAGGCAACTCTCTCTTTTGATCCCAAGCGGCAAGAGCTTTCTTCTTTCTTACAAAATCTGGAGGCCCTTGGCTTTGCGGTCAGTCCTCATCGCCATTATCAGGCGGATCGTAAGAGCGATATCGCTCGCATCGGGGTCAGTCTGTTTTGCCTCATGAATATTATGATGCTGGCCTTTCCCGAGTACCTTTCTGCGGAAAGCTTGGAAGTTCCTCTTCGCAATCTCTTTCGTTGGATTTCGATGTTCTTAGCTGGGCTAGCCATCTCCTATGGCGCCTGGCCTCTGCTCAAAGGTGCGGTACGTGCCCTTTGGCAACGTCAGCTGCATCTCGATTTGCCGATCGGGCTGGCCCTGGTTGTTTGCTATACCTACAGTGTTTGGAACACGCTGCGCGGCGAAGCTTTTGTATACTACGACACCACAACGGCTGTTGTGGCCCTCCTATTGATCGGTCGCTACGTGCAGGCCCGCGCGCTCGAAAGAATCTTGCGAAAGCAAAATCAGTATCTTGAAGCTGACAGTGCATTTGTGCGCATTCAGCGCAGTGGCAGTGGCAGTGGATTGGAATTAGTGCCCCTTGCGGATGTGCTTGAAGGTCAGATCTTTCGGGTCTTGCCAGGAGAGCTCATACCCCTTGCCGCGCGCCTTTTGTCTGCCCAGGCGGATGTGTCTTACGGTCTTTTAAAAGGGGAAAGTCAGGCGCGCGTCGTTCGTCAGGGGGAAGGGGTAGAAGCAGGTGCTGTCAATGGAGCCGAACCCATCGAGTTAGAAGCTCTTGAACCGGGAGTCCAAAGTTATCTCCTGCGTCTTCAAAAGCAGGCCCAGACACTGATGAGTCAAAAAGCGGATTTTTATGGGCTTTCCGAGCGCATGGCGAAAGCTTTCGTAGCCTTAGTTCTGATCATGGCAGCCGTTGCCCTCTTTGGGTTCTGGGGACGTGGTCCTGAGGTAGCCCTCTCGCGTTTTGCTGCTGTTCTTTTGGTCGCCTGTCCCTGCATCTTTGGATTTGGCTCCCCTTTGGTGATCGGACGTGCCTTTCATCTTGCCATGCAGAGAGGGCTCCTGTTTCGTCATCAAAAAGCCCTTGAGCGACTCACGCAGGTCCAAGATTTTTATTTTGATAAGACCGGAACCTTAACCTCAGATGAAAGTCTGGTATGTGCCTGGAGTCTTGAGGCCGAGGCACTTGCAGCGAGTCATATCAAGCCGGACGAACTGTTTGCTGTCCTGAAAACTTTGCCTCAGCTCACGCGTCACCATGTACCCAAGGCTCTTGCTGCCGCTTTACCCTCGTCGGACACGGCCGGGGCGTGCCTTCCGGTCAAAGCTGTTCGGGAATGGCTTGGGCAGGGAGTGTCTTTGGTCTGGCAGGAACGTGAGCTTCGCATGGGGCGCTACGCGTTTTGCACTGGCTCCCAGGCACCTGCTGCTAGCTTTTTTGATGAAAGCTTTGTCAGTCTTGATGGAGTGATCGTTCTGCGCTTTCGCTTAGAAGAAGAACTGCGTGAAGATGCTATGGAAACCTTACAGACTTTAAAGTCTTTGGGAAAATCCCTTTGGATACTCAGTGGCGATAGCGAATGTCGTGCCCGTTCTATTGGCGAACGATTAGGACTGGCTCAGGAGCACATCGCGGCTCAGCTGACCCCAGACCAGAAAACCGAACAGATTCGCAGCTCCGATCGGAGTGCCATGATAGGCAACGGAATCAATGATAGTCTGGCTCTTTCTCAGGTCGCCATTGGAATAGCCTTGAGGAATGCGACAGACAGCCTCAAAGAAAAGGCTGATCTCATCTTTCAAGAGGAGGGCGTGCAACCTCTCCTGACAGCACTGGCTGTTGCTCGTAGCACGAGAAGGGCATTGCAACGATGTTTTGGTTTTGCACTCGTTTTTAATGCCCTCGGACTGATCCTCGCCTTTGGAGGATGGGCAAGTCCAGTCGCTGCGGCTATCTTGATGCCGATCAGTTCTTTAAGTATTTTTACGTTAGCGCAGAGTTGGGGTGTAAAGCCTTTGGTCCCAGCAAGTGAAAGTCACTAGGAGAGCGCATGGAAATTTTATATCTTCTTATTGGTCTCAGTTTTTTTATGGCGCTCTGCGGACTCGCCGCCTTTTTGTGGGCGAATCGCTCTGGCCAGTTTTTTGATCTGACGCGACCTGGCGCAGAGATTTTGCTGGACGAGATCAAAGCGCCTCAGCAAACCAAAAAGTGAAATGACTTTTGGATTCAACGTTTTTTATATCAGGAGGATTGAGATTTGGGACAGGAACACACGACTTGGATCACCTATGATGATAGGACAGCTGCCCGCTTCCTATGGGCCACGATTCTTTGGGGGATTGTGGGCATGTTGGTTGGGGCTTGGGCAGCCTTGGAACTTGCGTATTGGCCAGCGAATGCAGGTCAAGCTTGGATGACCTTTGGTCGTATTCGACCGATTCATACCGATGCTATGATTTTTGCGTTCTCGGGCAATGCTTTTTTTGCCGGCCTTTACTATTCCTTGCAGCGCCTTTGTAAGACCCGGATGTGGTCGGATGCCCTTTCCCAGCTGCACTATTGGGGTTGGCAAGCGATCATAGCAGCGACGGCGATCACTCTTGCCCTTGGCTACACGCAAGGGAAAGAATATGCCGAGATGGAATTTGGTATCGACATCGCGATCACTCTCGTTTGGGTCTTGATGACCGTGAATGTCTTTGCAACCATTGCTATCAGACGTGTAAAACACCTTTATGTAGCCATCTGGTTTTATATAGCTTCGATCCTCACCATTGCTATGCTGCATGTTGTAAACAATCTCGCCATTCCTGTCGGTCTCTTCAAGAGCTACTCTATCTTCGGGGGTGTGCAGGATGCGCTGGTCCAGTGGTGGTACGGACACAACGCGGTCGGCTTTTTGCTGACGACGCCCTTCCTTGGTATGATGTACTACTTCTTGCCTAAAGCTGTGCAAAAGCCAGTCTATTCCTATCGACTCTCGATCCTCCATTTCTGGTCCTTGATTTTCATCTACATTTGGGCGGGTCCTCACCACCTGCTCTACACTTCCTTACCGGAATGGGCTCAGTCGCTGGGGATGGTCTTTAGCTTAGCTTTGATTGCACCAAGCTGGGGTGGGATGATCAACGGACTTTTGACTATGCGCGGCGCCTGGGGACGAGTGCGGCAGGAGCCTATCCTTAAGTTTTTTGTTTTGGCTTTGACCTTTTACGGTATGGCCACCTTAGAAGGACCCTTGCTGTCGATAAAGTCTTTGAATCTTTTGTCCCATTATACGGATTGGACTATCGCTCACGTCCACGGTGGGGCTCTGGGGTGGCTTGGCGGTATGGTGTTTGCCGTAGCTTACTATATGGTGCCAAAGCTTTGGGGAAGACCACTTTATAGTCAGAAGTTAGCGAATATCCACTTTTGGATCGCGACTATTGGGATTTTGCTTTACGTCTGTTCGATGTGGGCGGCCGGTCTCACCGAAGGTTTGATGTGGATGGCAACGACCAGCGATGGTCTGCTCAAATATCCTCAGTTCATCGAGTCTGTTCTGGCCGTGAAGCCGCTCTTCTGGGTGCGTTTGGTAGGTGGCACGCTCTATCTCTTGGGTACTGTGCTTTGTCTTTATAACTTAGTTCGCACAACTGCTGGAGCTGAGGTGCGTGACGAACGCGTCATGATTCAAGAAGATCAGCATATTCCAGCAAAAACCATGCATGAACGCCTCGAAGGTCGGGCGATGGCCTTGGCTGTCTTTGCCTTGCTCGCCGTGATCATCGGGGGAGTGGTTGAGTTTGTTCCCGCCTTTTTGATGGAAACGAAAGTCCCGACAGTAACAAGCGTTAGACCCTACACACCCCTCGAGCTGGAAGGTCGCGATCTTTACATTCGTGAAGGCTGTTATAACTGTCATTCGCAGACTGTCCGTATGTATCACAAAGAAGAACTTCGCTACGGTCCAGCGTCACAGGCACATGAATTTGTCTACGATCATCCCTTTCAGTGGGGTTCGAAGCGTACGGGGCCAGATCTCCACCGTGAAGGGGGTCGTTACCCCGATATGTGGCACTACAAGCATATGCTTGACCCGCGTAGCACTTCCCCTGGCTCTATCATGCCCGCCTACCCCTGGCTTCTTGAAGCCCGCGTTGACCGAGAGATGCTGACAGCTAAAGTAGGCGCTATGAAGGCTTTGGGAGTGCCCTATGATGCGGATACCCTCAAAGATCCTAAGAAATCTTACGGAGATCAAGCGATACAGATCGTTGGCCGTCTGGCTCAGGATGGAGTGATCGTGTCAAGTGACAGCGAGCTTATCGCGCTCATAGCCTACCTGCAAAGTCTTGGTAAATTGGAAACAAAGAGTACACTGGGAGCAAACAATCCATGAATTCTGCATTGATCAAGACAGTGCTCGAACAGGGAGATTTTGGAGTGATGCAGACCGCTGCCCTCCTGCTTTTTGTTGGCTTGATGCTTGGGGTTTCAATCTGGATATTTTGGCCAGGATCTAAATCATACTACGATCGCATTGCTCAAGATGTGATTACTGGAGATAGCAAAGCATGAAGAAAGATCAAGATAAGGATATCGTGCGGCCTTACGTGGTCGATGGCATAGAAGAGTATGATAATCCTCTTCCTTCTTGGTGGGTCGGTCTCTTTTGGGGAACTATAGTCTTCGGACTTGGCTATCTTCTTTGGTTTCATGTTATGAAAAAACCTGGGCTGGACGCTGAGCTAACAGCTCAACGTCAGGCTTTTGAAGAGCAAAAGCAAGCCCTCCAAGCAGCCAATGGTGGGGCGGACTCTTTGGAACAGCGCCTGAAAGATCCCAAAGCTGTTGCTGAGGGCAAGGCAATTTTTGCGACGAACTGTGCTGCTTGTCATGGGCAGCTGGGTGAGGGCAGCATAGGACCGAACCTGACCGATGACTTTTGGATCCATGGTGGCGGTCCCGATGCCATCGTCGCGACAGTTACCAATGGAGTGCCTGCCAAGGGAATGATCGCTTGGGAAAGTACCCTAGGCGTTCAGAATATCGAAAAGGTCGTCGCCTACGTGTTGAGCCTCAAGGGCAGCAATCCGCCCAATGCCAAGGCTCCACAGGGTGATGAGTATAAGGATTAACAGCGATGTCACAGCATGACCCTGATGCTTTAAGAGCGCCGACCATTGATGCAAAAGGACGCAGACGTTGGATTTATCCCGATCGACGTTCGGGACCGAAAAGTCGCCGACGTGGTCTTGTCGCCAGTCTTCTCCTTGTCCTGTATCTGCTGGCGCCCTTTCTGAGCATTCAGGGCATGCCGTTGATTCGCTTTGCAGTGCTCGAAGGCATTATCTATGTTTTTGGGCAGAGTTTTCGTTTTGCGGACGGATCCTATGTGGTTTTTGTGCTGCTGACGGCAGCCTTAACCCTTGGGTTTGTGACCAGTATTTGGGGGCGTGTGTGGTGTGCTTATGGCTGTCCCCAAACAGTGTTTGTCGAATGGGTTATTCGACCCATAGAAGAGCTCGTTGAAGGCCCTGCTCATAAACGCCGGCGCCAGGATGCAGGCCGCTGGAACCTAAGCTTACTCGGACGAAAAGTCCTCAAACACCTGCTCTTTATCCTGGTGATTTGGGGCGTTTCTAACGCATTTTTAGCTTATTTTATCGATCCAAAGACTCTTTGGCATTGGGTACAGAGCTCCCCAAGTCAACATCCCTGGGCCTTTGGATTCATGGTGTTTTGCTTCCTTGCTTTGTTCTTTGATTTGGTATGGTTTCGAGAGCAGTTTTGCTCTTTTCTGTGCCCCTATGCTCGTTTTCAATCGCTTATGATGGGATTCACCACGCCTACAATCACCTACGATAAGCAAAGAGGTGAGCCGCGAGGCAAGCGCTCCAAAACAGGAGACTGCATCGATTGCGGACTCTGCATCCGAGTCTGTCCAACGGGAATCGATATTCGAGATGGACTTCAGCTCGAGTGCATCCAATGCGGACGCTGCGCCGATGCCTGCGATACGGTTATGAGTACCCTGAAGCGAAAGTCTGGCCTCATTCGTTACACTTCTGAAGCAAACATCAGTGGTGCCAAAGTCCGCAAATTTCGCCTCAGACCTGCAGTGTACCTTGTGCTTGTGCTGATCAATCTAGGCCTGCTTTCCTATAATGTCGGAACACGAGAAGCCCTAAAAGTCACCATCACGCGCCAGCCTGGCAGCACCTACACCCAGATGGGGCCACATGAAATTGCTAATTACTTTGCTCTTCGTGTCGTCAATCAGCAGCATACAGCACAAAATTTTACATTGCGTTTAGTTCCTGGGGTGCGAGTCATCTGCTCGATCTGTGGCAGGACCATCGAGGCGAACGAAGAGTTGCGTGGCAATCTGGTGGTCATTATTGATAAGCGTTTGATTGGAAATGAAGTGATACTGCGGCGGGATGCTAGCGAAGAAGAATATAAGCTCCCCCTTTTAGCCCCCTAAAACTGGCTCCTTTAAGTGTTGAACTGAAGTGAAGTCTCTCCTTAAGACATGAGATGTCTCTCGCAAAAATTTTAAAATAAGACACAATACCCCTGATCTTCACAGGGAGGGGGTATGGTCTGTCCTTATTGCAAAAGTCAGGGAAATATAGGAAAACATGGGACTTATATAAGAAGCTCGGATGGGAAGAAATGTCGAAGGTTTCGATGTAGAGCCTGTCGGAAAACGTTTTCGGAAACACATTTTGGGATAGATTATCGTCTTCGAAAACGATATCTGAACCAGTATGTCTTTCGTAGTCTTTGCTCTGGGGTTTCTCAACGACGTCTTGCAATTATATTGGGGGTGACGAGAGCTGTGATTGCAAGGCGACTTATTCGCTTTGGAAGATGTGCACAGCATAATCTTGAAGTCTATCGAAGAGATCGTGAGAAGGTTATTAAGCTTAATTTTGATGAACTTGAAACTTTCGAGCACACAAAATGTAAACCAATAACAGCAGCGATTGCGGTTGAAGATAAGACTAGAAAAGTCCTGGCGATAGCCGTTGGAAGAATTCCTGCTAAAGGTCCCTTAGTTCATTTAGCTCGCAAGAAATATGGGCCAAGACCATGCGAAAGACGCAAAGTTCTCACAGCTCTCTTTCAAGATTTAAAGACCTGTGTAGGCTCTGTGGGACTTGTTAAAACGGATCAAAGTAAGGCTTACCCACCCTTCATTCGAGCTCATCTTCCTGCCTGGACCCATGAAGCTACCCCTGGACGTCGCGGCTGCATTGTCGGCCAAGGCGAACTCAAAGAGGGTGGTTGGGACCCTTTGTTTAGCCTCAATCACACATATGCTATGTTTCGTGATGGTTTGAAACGTCTAGCTCGTCGTACCTGGTGTACGACTAAAAAAATAGAGAATTTAACTCTAGCGCTCTATATGTACGCTTGGTTTCATAATCTCTATTTAGATTCCAAAAAGAGAACTCGCTTAAAATTGGAGTGGATCCCTTGAAGTTCAAGAGTTTGCTTTTTTAGTCACAATTAAGGGAACCAATTTTTGTAGACAAGCTCGGTGGGCGGGAATCATAATGGCTCTACACACCAAAGGGGCCCTATATGAAGGTGGAATGGGATGTGCTGCGCGTCACAAGTTTTTGTTTTGCTGCTCTCTTTTTGGTGAAGGCAGCCTTTTACCTTGGTGTGATCTTGCGGGTCCGCTCTATTTTGGGGGCGCAGCGGGTAAAACTGTTTTGGAAACACTATGCCCATAGCAAGCATTTGATCGCTGCTGCTTGGCGGCTCGGGGCATTCATCTCCCTTTTTGTAACTTATCTTGCTTTAGTTTTTTATCAGAATAGTAAAACTGAGAGGACGCTGCTCGAGCTGCAATCTCCCTGGTGTTGGGCATGGTTGCTTGCGCTCATTGTTT
>CANGNB010000042.1 GCA_947454545.1 Oligoflexaceae bacterium | reverse complement strand
ATGGTTCTTTGGATTTCGCTCCTCGGAGCATCCATGGCGCTCAAACATGGCAAGCACATCAGCATGGAACTCGTCCTACGTTTTCTCCCTGAAAAAACCAAGGATGTCCTGCATAGGCTGGCGGCTTTCTTTGGTGTTCTCGTGATGGGCACTGGCCTCTATCTGTCCCGTGACTTTGTCAAAAGTGAGTTCGACCTTTTCGGAGCCCGCGGCTATATATCACTGATCATACCCATCTTTTTCGGGCTGACGAGCTTTCGTTATTTCACGCAAATCTTTTATCCCGTTCATCCGAGCAAATAGAGGCTGATCCATGTCGATTTTTACAGCTCTGCTGATTCTAATCGGAATTTTAGCTTTCATCGAAGTCCCGCTGTATACGATCTTCGGCGCCCTGGCGATGGTCTGCCTCTACTTTATCGACGAGGATATGCAGGCTCTGCAGACCGTGTTGATCGAGCTCAACCGTCTGGCTTCGACCCCTATTTTGGTGGCCTTGCCGCTGTTTACCCTGACCAGCTGTATCCTCAAAGAAACCAAGGCCCCGCAGCGCATCATTGAATTTATGGATGCCCTTCTGGGATGGTTGCCTGGTGGCCTAGCTATCGCTGGCCTCATGTCCTGCGCCCTGCTCACAACGCTCACCGGAGCAAGTGGCGTTACTATCATCGCCCTCGGTGGTATCCTCTATCCCATTATGCTGAGCAAGGGCTATAGCGAGCGCTTCACAATAGGCCTACTGGTCACAGGGGGCAGCATAGGTCTCTTATTTCCGCCCAGTTTGCCCATGATCCTCTACGGTGTCGTTGGCAAAACAGACATTCAAAAGCTGTTCAATGCCTCCTTTCTTCCTGGCGTATTTCTCCTTCTGATCGTGTTCGTATACTCGATGATCTACGACATCCGGCGCCGTAAGGCTGCAGGTCAGACTTTTCAGGACATGCCCTTCTCCTTTCCTGCACTCGGCCGTGCGACTCTCAACGCCATCTGGGATTTGCCCATCGTGCTCATGATTATGGTGGGTATCTATGGGGGGTTTGTTACGGTCAATGAGGTTTCGGCCGTGATCTTGGTGTGGGTTCTGATTGTCGCCTGCTTCATCAAAAAAGAAATCAAACTCTTCAGCGAAATGCCTAAGTTCATGATCGAAGCTTCTATCCTCACCGGATCGATCATCGCGATCCTGGGCTTTGCAGTCGGCTTCACGGGCTATTTGATCGACATTGAGTTTCCTGAACGCATGATTCAAGTGCTCAAAACGATCACAGATAATAAGATCGTCTTTCTGCTCTTTATGAATCTCTTCCTTTTAGGTGTTGGCTGCGTGATGGATATTTTCTCAGCCATCATCGTCGTCGTTCCCATCCTCGTGCCTATCGCGGCTCAGTTTGACGTGAACCCCATTCATCTCTGCGTCATCTTCCTGGTTAACCTGGAAATCGGCTTTATTCACCCGCCCCTAGGGATCAACCTGCTGATCGCCAGTGCGCGCTTTAAAAAACCTATCGGTGAGATGGTGATCGCCACCATACCTTTCCTTCTGCTTCTGATCTTTGCGCTGCTGGTGATCACCTATGTGCCTTGGATCACGATGGTGGGAGCAGGCCTCAAGCCTTAAAAAAGCAAACCCTCTCGATCGAGAGGGTTTTTTTTTGATGAAAGTGAAATCGAAATCCGAGCCTCAGCTCGCTTTGCGACTTTGATCCTTGCCGCCCGTTTGCTGGGCTTGCTCAGCAGCACGTTTTTGAGCTTTCTCCTGTTTGGCTCGGTTCAGGTCTGCAACTTCCTTATCATGCTGCTTTTTTTTCTTTTCGCGGTCTTTGGGACTTTTGTCACCCATATCACTGCCCTCCTTCTATGACACTCTTAACGGTGATCTGGGGGCAGAATCTTGACCGAACCAGGTAAGGCTTCGAATTGGCAGTCTTATTCCATATTCTATTCAAGGCATGGAGCCAGGGAATCTATCAGGAGTTTAGCAATTGCACGTTGACCCACCAGCGAATCAATGTGCTTTTGATTCACTTCCACTTCAAGCCCTGCATAGGCATTCTCTGGAAACTGCCTGCGTAAGGCGGTTGTGAAGGCATCAGCCGTACCCAGATAAGGATAATTTCGCCGATAGCGGAACTGAGGCTCGGTGTGCCTCATCTGCTCAAGCCAGCGATCGGCCCAAAGCTTTTCCTGTTTGCGCTTAGGATCATAGAGCAAAGCGACATCCGCTTTACGGACCTCACCTCGCAAAACAGGGGTAAAAGAATGCACCGACACATGCAAAATCTTTTGTTTTTTCTTATGCAGCTTTTCCAAGGCAGCGCTTACAGCCTCTCGATAGGGGAAGTAATGCTCGGTGAGAATCGCTAGCTTATCCTCAGGGCTCAGCTCACGGTAGGATATCCCAAAACAGTGAGGGTGTTGCGGAGAACGATTGAGATCAACGAGGAGCCGTGTGGTCGTGGAGAAGTAGAGTTCGCAATCAAACTGCTTTTGCAGGAGGCGAGCGATCGCTAGTGCACCAATATCCCATCCACGATGCGTATCGATATCCGCACGATCCTCGGTGCAAAAATGCTTGCGCCAGGGAGAGGGAATCTTGTTCCCCCCATGCTCACAGCTCAAAATGATTTTCCAAGCCTGTTTAGCCATAGAACTGCCCCTGATCCAGGCACCGTGCGAGTTCCTGATAATGCTTACGAATCAGATCGGGCTGAGGATCCGAACCTAAATTCTGAATCAGCCTCTGGGCCAGCGTTCCACGGCTCAAGAGCTGACTTGCTTCGCGAGAAAAGTCTTTGACAGGGTAGTCCAGCCTGCTCAGGCGATCGAGGATCTGTGCCCAGAGCTGCTGGAGCTTTACAGGCGCTGTCTGGTGAAAGCAGGTCAGCAAAAAGGGATCATCAATGAGAGCCTCACCGCCGCTTTTGATAGCGCGCAGAAAGACTTCGCGAAGCTTATGCTCATCGACCTCTTGCTGAGCTGAGTAGCTGATCCAAATACCTTCCACCAGACTTTGCACCAAAGATATGACCAAGCTCACAACACCAAAATCGGCCGCTACTGATTCTTGAATATCCAGGAGGCGAATTTCGATCGCATCTCTTTCAAAACGTGCTATAGCTCCTCTTGAATTGAGCCATTCCTCTTCAAGGATTCCTTCAGGATCGAACGCTGCAATATCACGTTTGATCGGAGCAAAGACACTACGCTCGTAATCGGCGCGCGTAAAGACACGCTCTGGAATGACCTGTCCGATGATCGACGCGATCTTCTTTTGATTCTGACTGTAGAAAGCCAAGCGATTATCGAGACAACCCGTATACTTCCCTTCGACAAGGGGCGAACTGGCTGCAATTCCCGGGAGCATCGCGAGAACGATGCGAATAGCTGCATGCAGACGTCCAAATTCTTCATCATTTGCAAAAGGGAGATTGATGTGCACACTTTGGAGATTTGACCAGCCATGGCCTCGGCAATCAAAGATTCTATTATAGGTTTCATAGATCGTGTTCTGACCATGAGGCCAGAGCTTGGTATCGGTGAGGGGGTTCATGAGAGGGTGCATCGCTGTCGGCAATAGCTGGGCATTCCAACGTTCGCGCAGGAGTTGATTCACACGACGCAGCTGATCTTGAAAAGCTGAGCGCATCCGCAGCAGATCTTTTTGGGGACCATTGCACTTGAATTCAATCACATGCAGCACGAGTTCATTCGAGACATTGATACGACCGAGAGAGACTTCGTTGACGATCTCTCCAGCTAAAGCTTCGATCACTTGATCGCAGATAGGCCGAACATAGAGCGTATCTCGATCGACGATCATATACTCGAGTTCGACACCAAAACCCTCGAAGAGTCCCAGCTTTTTCCTCTTCATGCCGAAAGTCCTTTCGTCTTGCGATCGAGACGCTTGAGAAATACTTGCATGATTTCTTCATAAAGCTTGTTTTTGATCACACCATCTTCGATTCCCCCATCAATACTGGGGTTGTCGTTGACTTCGATCACATAGAACTTGCCGTCCTTTTCCTTGATATCAAGGCCATAAAGACCGTCCCCGATCACTGCAGCGGTTTTAAGCGCTATAGCTCGCAGTTTTTGCGGTATATCTTCGATCGCAAAGGTTTCGGCATGGCCATAATCTTCATCATTTTCCGAGCGATTGTAAATCTGCCAGTGACCTCGAGCCATGTAGTATTTGCAGGCATAGAGCAGCTTATTATCGATGATACCCACGCGCCAATCGAATGGCGTTGGCATAAATTCTTGGGCGATTATGAGATCCGAATCCTCGAGCATGTGAGTGACCTTGGCACGAATATCTTCCAAGGATTCAGCCTTGACGACACCGAGAGAAAAGGAGCTGTCCGGACGCTTAAGAACACAAGGAACAGGTAAGCGATTGACCATCATCTCAAGATTTTTGCTGTGCAGCATGTAGGTCGTCGGCGTTGGAATATTATGGCGTTTGAGGAGTTCCGCAAGATAGACCTTATTGGTGCAACGCAGAATTGATTCTGGATCGTCGATCACCACAAGACCAAGAGCCTTGGCTTTTTGAGCAAAGCGAAAAGTATGGTGATTGACGTTGGTGGTCTCACGAATAAAGAGAGCATCATACTCGGCAAGGCGACGGAGATCATCGGGCCCGATGATATCGACTTCCATACTGAGCGATTGAGCTGCCTTCATAAATTTTTGAATGGCCTTATCGTCCGAAGGGGGGTACTGCTCCTTCGGATTTTTGAGAATGGCTAAACTGTAGCGCGCCGAACGAATCTGCTTGGGCGTCGAACCTACTTTAAAATAGGTTTCTGCGAAGCTAATAAGATCATCTCGATGGGAGCTTGGCACATCTTTCAAACTTATCGGGCCGATCGAACTGAGCAGCCATTTATTCTTACGAACAAATTTAGCCCTTATCAAAGGAGCTGAAAAATATTTATAGAGCTCATTGCTCAATTTGTCATATTTTTTGGCCATATTTTTGCCAAAATAGATCGAGAGTTCAAAGGAATCGGATTTAATCTCAGCCAAAGATTTTTGAACGAGCTCATCGAGAGTTTCTGAAGTTATTTTAACAAAAGCCTTGGTCTTCATCTCTTGAATGGTACTAAGCGAAGGCAGAGGTTTATGGCCTCTCGCAGCTGCCAGCAAGGATACGTAGTAGCCTGAACTTTGGTATCGATAGGATTTACAAAGGTTGAAAACCCGATAATTCTTGGTATCCTGAAAGGAGTCGTGAACAAAATAATCGATGTCGCTGATCACTTCGAAATCACCTAAACGCTTCGGCCATTCGTCGACGGAGTCTACGACGATCAAATTCTTCATGCAGTTGTCTCTTTCTTCTGAATCAAAAGAAGATTGGCATCATAGGTCACAACACCGAGGAAAATAGAACTGATCAGACGCGCAATACTTACAGTGTAAGTATTCACATCGGAGAGCATATTGGGAAAGTATGGGTCAGTAATTTGCACAGTCCTCGCTTCAAAATCCAAGCCCGTCAAGACCACAAAGTGGCCGGAGGGCCTACCTTTGATGTCGTGATGTTCTCCCGTCTTGGGATCTTCTCGCATACTTTTATAGAGATAGGTCGCACTCAATCCTGCAATCACAGGTTTGCCATCGCGCATGCATGATTCGAGGAGTTCAATGGTCAGGTCTTCAAAGCGCAGCTTACCACCCTGCTGAATGAATTCCATGTAACCATCGCTGGCAGTTCGAAGCTTGCGATGCTTTTTCACTTGTCGCTGTATCTTAAGTTTCTCAAAGATCATCGACTCTGGCAATCCGAACCAAGAAGGGTCGAATATGTTTACATTAAACGACCAAATTTCCGCTTCATACCCACGTTTGAGAGCGTGTACGCCCAACCAGGAGGCATAGGTACCCCCCGTTTCCAACATGGGCACCTCACCAATCACATCCTCAAGACTGATCAGATCGTTGTGAAATCCGTAGATCGAGTGCAGGCAGGTAGGCCCACAGGTCACATCATCAGGCTGCTTTCGAATCGGAAGCTTTACCCGAATTTTCTTCTTCTCAAGAGCCATCGTACGCCCCCCTCACAGCTTGGTATCACGGATCACCAGGCCCTCTGCTCTCCTGACTCTTTCATCTGAGGCAGAATCTCTTCCCGTTTCGTGGTTCGAAATTCAAGCTGTGAGCCTTGAGCTTTTGCAAAAATTTGGAACTTTCCGTAAAAGGAATGGCCTTCAAAGCGAGCTTAAGAGACCTTTCAGCAACACCATTCTTCAAGTTTAGCATGTTTCATCCGATTCCCTGAGAACTTGGTCTTTATTTACCGGGGATGGTGACGAGCATGCTTAGAGGTCTTTGGCTGACGGGAATCATCATAAGCTGCACACTGAGCTCGAAAGTCTTCGCTCAGATGGTGAGTGCTGTCCCGGCTGGAGCAACGACGGGCGCTCTCGACGAAGCTCCGGCACCGATGACCGCACAGTTTCAGCTCGGTATAAGCTACAGCTACCCAAAGTTTAATATGGATGTCGGAGGGACCCGAACCCTCACCAAAAGTCCCGATCTTGGGGCTTATGAGGACAGCCTCCCTGTATCCGGAACGTTTAAGGGTGGAAGTTCGCTGGCACTCAGGACCGTCGCCTCCTTTCTTTTCGGACGCCACGAGAACAACCTGTCTTTGGGCTTTGGCTTGGAAAGTCTCGAACTGGGAGTAAAAGAGCGAATGAGCAAAGGAGGCCCAAGCTCTGCGAGCTTTCAGGCCAATTCCTTTGTTATCGAAGGTGGTGTTCAGAGAAGTGTCAGTCGCTGGACTCAAACCGTGTTGCGCCTTGGATTAGCTCAGGGGCTGAGCGGCAAGCTACACACGCGCTACGTGACGTCCTCAAGCTTCGGCGACAGTGTTGGCGGCTATGCTAGCATTGACGACAGCCTCAAGACAGCTACCCGCCTTTCTATCAGCGGGCAGTATCTCTTCAATATTATGCCATCTTTGGCTCTTGGCCTTCAGACATCTGCCGAATACGGCATCGTCAGCTTTCAGGCCCGCGACACCAAATCCACACTCTTTGGGTATAGCTGGGGCTTCACAGCGCTTATGCGTTTGTGAGCACCAGACCTGCAAAGCTTGGATCCGCTGCACCTAAATAGCGACCCACGGCATCAGCAGCTTTTCGCCCTTCCGCGATAGCCCACACGACCAGAGATTGACCACGGCGCATATCTCCCGCAGCAAAAACTCCGGGAATGTTTGTCGCAAAATCGACTTCATTAGCCTCGACATTTCCACGAGAGCTCATGCCAAGACCAAGCTCAGTCACCGCTCCTTCCGTCTCAGCTCCCAAAAAGCCAACCGCAAGAAATGCGAGCTGACAAGGCCAGCGCTTCTCAGAACCAGGCACAACTTCATAGCGGCGTTGACCATTGGCATCGGTATACCAGGCAAGTTCTCGGGTCACCAGAGCAGTCAAGCCACCTTGTTCATCTTTTTCAAACCGTACGGATTCTAGGGACCAATGCCGCGAACAACCCTCTTCATGGGACGTCGAGGTCCGCAGCATATGGGTCCACTGAGGCCAAGGCGTTTCTGCTGGACGTTCGTTCCAACGGGGATATTTCGCGACCTCGGGAGGTTGCGGCATAATCTCAAACTGGGTGACACTGCGTGCTCCCTGGCGATTGGAAGTTCCGACACAATCCGAGCCAGTATCGCCCCCCCCGATCACCACAACATCTTTACCCGTCGCCAGGATAGGCTCGAGACTTGAAATCTCATCTCCAAGGACACGACGTGTCGATTGCGTGAGAAACTGTTCGGCGAAGTACACGCCCTGAGCTTCGCGACCAGGAATCGCGACATCGCGCTTTTTGGTAGCTCCACAGGTCATCAGCACCGCATCAAACTCTTCACGTAAGGTCGCCATACTCAGATCATGGCCCACATTCACGCCGCAGCGAAACACGATCCCTTCCTGCTCCAGTAGCTTGACACGGCGCATCACTTTTTGCTTATCGAGCTTAAAGTCGGGAATCCCATACATCAAAAGACCACCCGGACGATCAGCTCTTTCAAACACAGTGACCCAATGTCCCTGACGATTCAGTTGCTGTGCGGCAGCCAGTCCAGAGGGGCCACTGCCAACAATCGCCACTTTCTTTCCGGTCCGGATTGCTGGAACTTCGGGCTGAATCCAACCCTTAGCAAAACCCATATCGGCTAGGCTCATCTCTACAGCTTCGATGGATACGGGATCTTCCGTTAAGCCAAGGACACAGGAAGCCTCGCAGGGAGCTGGACAGATGCGCCCCGTAAACTCAGGAAAGTTATTGGTCGCCAAGAGCGCTCTTAGAGCTGCCTCGTAGTCGGTTTCCGAGCTCAGGTGATTAAACTCTGGGATCACATTCCCCAAGGGACAGCCGTTGTGACAAAAGGGAACGCCACAGTCCATGCAGCGAGCCCCCTGACGTCTCAGCTCTTCGGGAGCTAAGGGCTCCATAAATTCGCGGTAGTGACGTAATCTTTGGGCAACGGGCTCCTTGCTCGGGACCGCACGTGCATAGGTCATAAAACCTCGAACTTCACCCATGGTATCCTCCTTGCTGAAGAGCGTCTGCTGCATAGATCTCGTCTAAAGAATTGGTGAGACGAGGCGCCTTACGCATCTTCTCCTTTTTCTTTTTGCGCATCATGTCACGGTAGGCAGCTGGCACCACACAGAGAAAGTGCGTCTTCTCTGTCTGCCAGTGCTCAAGGATGAAAGCGGCAAGCTTGCTCTTGGTCAGACGCAGATGCTCTTGCAGCTGATGCCGGACAAAGTCTTCGTCCTCTTCATCGGTGAGACCATGTACCTCAACAATCTCGGTGTTCACGCGGCTCTTCAAAGCTTGTTTGGGATCGTAGAGGTAAGCATAGCCGCCGCTCATACCCGCAGCAAAGTTTCGGCCTATCTCGCCGAGCACGATCACACTGCCACCTGTCATATACTCGCAGCCGTGATCGCCCACACCCTCGACGACCGCATGAGCTCCGCTATTGCGCACAGCAAAACGCTCACCTGCCAAGCCTCGTACATAGAGGGTTCCCGAAGTCGCTCCATAGAGCGCGACATTGCCACAGATGACATTCTTTTCGGCGACAAGGGCGCTTTTTTCTGCGGGATAGACCGCGATTTTTGCCCCGGAAAGGCCTTTACCACAGTAATCGTTCACTTCACCTTCGACACTTGCCAAAATTCCGTGAGCACCAAAGGCTAAGAAGCTTTGACCCGCCGCACCTTGAAACACAAGTTTGAAAGAATCTTCCGTCAGTCCCTGAGCTCCATGAAGCCTTGATATTTCGGAAGAGAGTATGGTGCCAACCGAGCGATCGGTATTGGTAATGGCTGACTCCCATCGGAAAGCTTTCTTAGCTGTCAGAGCGTCTTTTGCTGCAGGCAGTAAGGCTCTCAGATCTAAAGTCGTCTCGAGCTCATGGTCTTGGCTTTCCTTAGAGGATGACACGTAAGGAACCTTAACCTGAGGTGCTGCAAGAATTGCTTTCAAGTTCAGAGCTTGCACACGTTCGTTGCGAATCTCGGCATTTTTTTCCAGAAGATCCACGCGTCCTATCATCTCTTCGACAGTGCGGAAACCAAGTTGTGCCATGATCTCGCGCAGCCCTTCGGCGAGCAGGAAGAAATAGTTGATCACGTGTTCGGGCTGGCCATGAAACTTACGACGCAGCTCAGGATCTTGCGTAGCAATGCCGACGGGACAGGTGTTGAGGTGACACTTTCGCATCATGATGCAGCCAAGAGCGATAAGGGCCCCCGTTCCTACACCCCATTCCTCAGCTCCCAGGAGGGCAGCAATGGCAATATCACGCGGCGTGCGGAGCTGACCGTCAGCTTGGAGGATGACACGCCCCCGCAGATGGTTTTCCACTAAAGTCCGGTGAGTTTCGGCAAGACCGAGTTCCCAGGGAAGACCGGCATGCTTGATCGAAGAGATAGGACTCGCACCCGTTCCGCCTTCATAACCACTGATGAGAATCACATCGGCTTTCGCTTTGGCAACACCCGCAGCAATCGTGCCCACTCCAACTTCGGACACAAGCTTCACGCTGATGCGCGCCGAGCGATTGGCATTTTTAAGATCGTAGATCAGCTGAGCCAAATCTTCGATGGAGTAGATATCATGATGGGGTGGCGGAGAAATCAAGGTGATACCCGGTGTACTATGCCGCACCCGTGCAATCTCCTCATCGACTTTATGCCCTGGCAGCTGACCACCTTCTCCTGGCTTAGCTCCCTGCGCGATCTTGATCTGCAGCTCATCCGCATTCACAAGGTAGTGACTGGTCACTCCAAAACGAGCGCTAGCCACCTGCTTCACTGAGCTGCGACGCAGATCGCCGTTTGCACTGCGAACAAAGCGATCGGGATCTTCACCACCTTCACCTGAGTTACTGCGAGCGCCGATGCGATTCATCGCAACAGCGACCGTCTCGTGAGCCTCTTTACTGATCGAGCCAAAGCTCATCGCACCTGTCGCAAAGCGTTTGACGATGTGAGACGCGCTTTCCACCTCTTCGAGGGGAACAGGCTGGAGTCCCGTTGAGCGGAAGCGCAAGAGTCCGCGCAGATTGAGTTGCTGACGGCTCTGATCGTCCAAAGTTTCACAGAATTTTTTGAATTCTTCGCGACTGTTGATCCGGACTGATTTTTGTAGGCCTGCAATCATCTGTGGACTGTGCAGATGAGCTTCCCCATCACGACGCCAGTGATAAAAGCCACCTTGAGGCAAAGCTTGGAAACTATAAGTGGATTTAGCTGCATAGGCTCGCTGATGGCGCACCGCTACATCCCCTGCCACATCTTCAATCGTTAGCCCTTCGATACGAGTCGGCGTCCAGGTAAAATAACGGTCCACAAGATCCTGGGACAAACCTAAAGCTTCAAAAATCTGAGCCCCGCGATAGGAATGAAGGGTTGAAATCCCCATCTTCGACATCACCTTAAGGATGCCTTCTCCAATCGCCTTCGTGTAATGATTTTGGAGGGCCACGGCTGATTTTTTTTGATCGAAACCATAGATCTCTGATTTTTGAGCGATGAGAGCCAAAGCGAGATAGGGATTGATGGCAGCAGCTCCGTAGCCTAAAAGCAGGGCAAAATGATGAACTTCGCGCGGCTCTCCACTTTCGACTACCAAACTGCAGCGCATGCGCTGGCCGCTGCGAATCAGGGCATGATGCACCGCTGCGGTTGCGAGCAGAGCTGGTATCGCTGCATTCTCGGCAGATATATCCCGATCACTGAGGATGACGATCTGGGCGCCACCTTCCACAGCCTGAGATACTTCCTGACAAAGTCGTTCAAGGGCCGCTGCGAGCGTTTCCTGAGAAAGTGCATAGAGCGTGCTGATTTTGACAACCTGATAGGCTTTATCATCCAGAAATTCGAGACGCTGGACATCGCTGTCGCTTAAGATTGGCTGCTTGAGGCGCAGCATGTGGCAGTGAGCTGGACCTTCTTCAAGGAGGTTCTGCTCGGCCCCTAGATGCGTCGAAAGTGATGTAACAAGCTCTTCGCGGATAGCGTCGATGGGCGGATTGGTGACCTGAGCAAAAAGCTGTTTGAAATAATTGTAGAGCAGGGGCCTTTGCTGGGAAAGGATGGCAATCGGCGTATCGTTGCCCATAGAACCGACAGGTTCTTTACCTTCATTGGCCATAGGCGCGAGGATCATGCGGAGATCTTCTTTACTGTAGCCAAAAGCCTGCAATTTTTGCTGGAAACTGGCTTCAGACTCGGCGGGATAGGCGGCAAACTTTGGTACTGGCAGCTCATGAAGATAGGTCCGTTCAGCAGCTAGCCAAGCTCCGTAAGGCTTTTGAGCGGCGAGGCTCTGCTTGATGCCCGCATCGGGGAGGATACTGCCCAGTTTCATATCCAGGACAAACATGCGGCCAGGACTCAGACGTCCTTTTTGGACGATCTCTTCTGGCTTGCGATCGACAACTCCTGCTTCAGAAGCCATGATTACATAGCCGTCCTGAGTCACCCAATAGCGACCAGGACGCAAGCCGTTGCGATCTAAAATAGCGCCAATCTGATCGCCATGAGCGAAGCCTACAAAGGCTGGCCCGTCCCAGGGCTCCATCATATAGGAGTGGTATTCGTAGTAATCTTTCAGAGCCTCATCCATTTCAGCATGCTGCTCCCAAGGCTCAGGGATGAGCATCGAAAGCACCTGAGTGAGCGGGCGTCCGGTGTGGACCAAAAACTCGATCGTGTTATCCAGCATCGCCGAGTCGCTCACACCCGGCGTGCAGATCGGCCCCATGGCATCGAGATCACTTTGAATCGAAGTTCGTTTGAGCAGATGACTCCGCGCATGCATCGCATTGATATTGCCACGCAGCGTATTAATTTCTCCGTTATGACAGATCATACGAAAGGGTTGCGCTAGAGGCCAGGAGGGCATCGTGTTGGTACTGAAGCGCTGGTGAACCATGGCAAAAGCCGTTGTAAAAGCCGGGTTTTGCAGATCGAGAAAATAAGCGGCAAGGTCTTTGGATAGAATGAGACCCTTGTAGCAGATACTTTCCGTAGAAAGGCTGACGATATAGAACGCGTGCTGCTTGAGTCCATAACGAGCCCGACCAGCCTCTTCTAAACACTTGCGGAGCATGTAGGTTCGCCACGCAAAAGACGTCTCGCTTTTGCCGACTGAGCTTTCAACAAAGACAATCTGCTTGACCTTGGGCTCACGCTCGCGCGCGATTGGACCAAGCACCGATGAGTCGACGGGAACGTCACGCACCAAAAGCAGTTCTAGATTTTGCTTTGCTGCTTCGACCATCATCGCTGATATCCAGTAGGCCTGCTCTTCTCCTTGCTGAGGAAGGAAAACCATGGCCACAGCGTAAGAGCCAAGCTCTGGCAATATCTTAGCTTGGCGCTGGGCTTCCGCTTGCAATAGAGCATGGGGAAGTTGAGTCAAAAGCCCAGCACCATCACTGGTCTTGTTATCAGCCGCTCGTCCCCCTCTGTGATCGAGACGACGCAAAATCTCGAGACCCTCGGCCAGCACTTTGTGTGATTTAAGTCCGCGCATATTCGCGATGAAACCGACGCCGCAGGCATCGCGTTGCACCTCACGCGGATCATCAAGCAGAGCTTTGTCAAATTGACTTTTAGCCATAGGGCACCTCTCAGACAGGGGTAAATCAAACATTTTCGTAGGACAGTAGGGCTTGCAGAGCCTAGGGGAGGGGATCTAACCGGGAAGAGGGCGACCAAAGCGTAGGAACCGCTGGCGAAGACTGTGTGCCACACTCTGAAAAACCTGTGCAGCTAGCACAAAAAATAAGCTGCAACAGGACCAAAAGAAATCGCCCGGCGGGCTCTGCTCTAGCAGGCCCCAAGCCATGTCTATGGACATTCGGAGTCGCACCTCAACACCTCACTGTCGGTTAGTTTCCGTCCCTCGTGTGTTATTCAAAGGCTATGCATAAATTCGCTTGATGGAATCGATTACGGCTCGGAGTATAACCACAAGAATAACGGCCTCGCAACTTCATATTCCCGCTGCATTGTGTGCGCTCAATCGGATTCTCACACTATGGTAACACTCTGGTAAGTAAAGTCTCGTCTGTATAGCAGAGATGTTTCAATTTTCTAAACAAAGCTCAAAGCCTTCTGAGCACAACATTCTTGTAGGGAAATGTGTACGCTGATTATACCTTGAAAACGATGCATTTAATTCGAATAATAAATGGATATATTCATCAATATGCCAAGACTCAGGCCTCTATGAGGCTGCCCTTCAGCTTCACTTTCTCGTAATTTTACTACTGTTTGGAAAGCCTTCCCCTTCCTATGGGAAGCTTTTCGGAGCTTGAATAGAACGAAGGGTTCCCAAGCACTCCCGAGGCCTGCTATGCCTCAAGCGCAGAGCCAAGAAGGCCCCCATTGACGTCTGTACTTATAAGCTATGATTTCCGAGCCCTTTCGCTTAAAATCCCGCAGACGGGGATCCCTCATTTTTCTTCCTCAATCCCCTTGGTTTTCCTTCATTCAGGCTAGATATGTCACTGTCCCTCAAAGAACGTTACGAATTGACCGCTCGACTCATCCCTCTTTACGACAAGATGGGACGCAGTCTCACGGTGGGAGCGGTGTCCTTTCGCGACTCCCTCTCTCTTGACGAGCAAGCTGTTCTCAAGAAGATCATCAAAAAGCTGCAAGCTGGCACCCACACCCCCGCGACACTTATGGCGGAGTATAGTGGCAAGCCCTTGCCTCCTCCTTCTCCAAACGACGCGAATACCAAAAAAGGCAAGGGAACCTTCGCTCCTCTGACACCTGTATCGGGAAAGGGCCCCAAACAGGCCAAGCCGATCTCGCCTAAAAAGGAAGAGGCCCGTCAGGAAAAACATAAACAGAAGCAGGCGCGACGCCGCCAGCAGAATGCTCTCGAACTTGCGCTCATTGCAGCCCTGCGGGAAAATCGTGAGTTCTCCGATTATGCCAATGTCTTCCTCGCCGCCCGCGCGAAAAAGCGTCGCATGGTCGCTTATCTCGGCCCAACCAATAGCGGCAAAACGCACGCAGCCATGGAAGCACTCTCGAAAGCAAAGAATGGAACTTATCTTGGCCCCCTGCGACTGATGGCCCTCGAAAACTTCGACCGCTTGCGTGAGAAGTCTGTCGCGGCCGGCCTGCTGACAGGCGAAGAGCGTATCGATCTGGATCAGGCTACGCATGTGTGCCAAACGATTGAAACAGCCGATTTTACAGCTAACTACGATATCGCTGTGATCGACGAAATTCAGCTCCTCACCGACAAGGATCGGGGTGGGTACTGGCTGAACGCCGTGATAGGTATCGCCGCTGATGTCATCTATCTTTGCGGCGCTCCCATCGTTGAGAATATCTTGCGCGATCTTGCTGCTCTTACCGGAGACGAGATCGAAGTGATTTATACCGAACGCAAAACCCCTTTGGTTTTTGCCGAACAGCGCGAGGACCCGCGCAAGCTTCCCGAACCGGGAACGGCCTTTATCGCCTTCTCTCGCAAAAATGTACTGCTTTGGAAGGACATGCTTGAAGGCACTGGGGCCAAGGTGTCTGTCGTCTATGGAGCGCTTTCTCCGGAAGTGCGCAAAGAACAATCGCGTCGCTTTCGCGAAGGTGAAACCGATTATCTTGTGGCGACCGATGCCGTTGGCATGGGCTTAAATCTGCCGATTCAAAAAGTTCTCTTCACCGATGTTGAGAAATTCGATGGGGAAGGCTTTCGCCGCCTGAAACCGCAAGAGGTCAAACAGATCGGAGGTAGGGCAGGGCGCTACGGTATCGCCGTAGAGGCAGGGGTCATCAGCAGCTACGTAGCTCAGGATCTCAACTTTCTGAAGCAGTGCTATCATGCGGCAGAACCCGAAGTATCTTTGACCGACGTCCATATGAAGCCGACTCCGGCCCACATACGGAAAATCTGTGAAAGCTTCGACGACAATCATCTCGAATTTGCCCTGCGCAAGTTTCAAAAAATTGGACATGAAATTTTTTCTGTCGATATTTCGGAAGAAGAGCTCATTGTCGCCGAAAAGCTGGATCGCATCTTTGGAGCTGAGCTTTCCTCACTCTCTACACGCTGGTTTTTCAGCATCGCACCGGCAGATCCCAAGAATGAAGCCGCCTTTGACTTTTTCTTGGACCTGGCAATACGCTACAAAAAGTGCATGCTTAAAGAGCGCAATACGGTCGAACTCACCCTCTATGCGGATGAACGTGCTTCGCTCGAATATGCTGAAACCCAGCGCAAATGCTTAACTCTCTACCTTTGGTTCGCAAACAAAAAGCCAGAAATCTTCGAAGACAAAGACAAAGCTCAAGAACTGGCCGCTTACTACGATCAGCTAATCAATGATCTGCTCGCGCATTCCGGCAAGAAAAAGAAAAAATATCAAGGCTTACCGCTGTCTTTTTGCAAATACTGCAAAGCTATGATGCAGCCCTTTTCAGCCTTTGACACCTGCCGCGATTGCTACCAGCAACGACGCTAATATTCTCTTTTTAATGACTCTTGAGAATGATTCTGAAGAAGGATGAGCTATGGAAATCGATGAACTCAAAAGTAGCCTGAAGCGCCCCAAGAAAGCTGTTGTCACATCCGGCATGCCCTATGCCAATGGCCCTTTGCATTTGGGACACTTAGCCGGCGCGATGGTTCCAGCTGACATTCACGCACGCTGGATGCGTATGCTTATCGGCGCGGACAACGTTCTCTTCGTCTGTGGCACCGATGACCACGGTTCAACCAGCGAACTCGCTGCTCTTAAAGCGGGCATCCCCATTCGCGACTTCATCGATGGTATCCATCAAAAGCAAAGAAAGACCCTCGATCGTTACGGCATCAGCGTGGACACATACAGTGGTACCTCACGCCCCGATTGCTTTCCCATCCATCAAGAAGTCTCTCAGAGCTTTTTAAAAAATCTTGCTCACAACGGTCTCTTAGAAAAACGAGTCGATCGCCAGTGGTTTGATCCCAGCCTTGGTCGCTTCTTGCAAGATCGCTTCGTCCGCGGTAAATGCCCCAACCCCAAATGTGAAAATCTCGAAGCTTACAGCGATGAGTGTGACCAGTGCGGGCTCCACTATGAGCCCACAGAGCTCACCCAAACGAAAAGCACACTGAGCGATGCCACCCCCGAACTCCGCGACACCATGCACTGGTGGCTTGATATGTGGAAGGTATCGGAACAGCTGCGCACCTGGATCCAAAGCAAAGAGAAAAAGTGGCGACGCTCTGTTTACAACGAGGTCGTGCAAACTGTTCTCCCCAGTCTTCGCTTTGATAATATCCACGAAGAAAAATACAAAGAACTCAAAGCTTCTCTGCCGAACCACAAGAGTAAGTATGCGGCAGGAAAAAAAGTCGCTCTCACCTTTGAAAACAAGATTGAGCTCTACAAAGGGGCTGAACTCCTGAACTCCCACGCTATACCCAATGAGCTCATCGACAGCTGGGCTCATCGAGCCATCACGCGCGATGTGAGCTGGGGCATCCCCATGCCAAGCGAGTTTGGGCCAGAGGCTCAGGGCAAAACTCTTTATGTCTGGCCCGATTCTCTGATCGCTCCTATCTCCTTCACTCAGGTCGCTCTTGCTCAAAAGGGACGTGATCCAAAAACTTACACCGATTACTGGACCGATCCCGAAGCACAGGTCTCACAATTTTTGGGCATCGACAATGTGTTCTTCTATGTGATCATGCAGGGCGCTCTTTGGCTCGGCTCGCAGAAAGATACGCAACGTCTCCCTGAAAAAGGTGAGTACCAACTCACGGATGTCTACAGCGCCTACCATCTCCTAGTTGATGGCGAAAAGATGAGTAAATCTCGGGGTAACTTCTATTCGGGCGATCAGATGCTCGAAGAGATGAACTTTCATCCCGATCAGGTTCGCTACTTTTTGGCTTTGCTGAGCCTGCCCGAAAAAAGCTCCAATTTTGACTTCGCCTTTTTCAAAGAGCGTAATGCTTTTCTTGCAGGCCCGATGAATGCCGCTTTTGAAAAGCCGATCTCGGCCTGTCATTCCAAGTTTGACTCCAAAGTTCCTGCAGGTATTCTGCTCGAAAAGGTGCAGACGGAAACCACCCAGATCATCAAACGCTACTTCCGCTCGATGGAAAAAGCGGAATTTTCCACTCTGCTTTTTGCTATCGAGAACTATGCGCGACAGATCAATAGCCTTTTCACCCAATTCAAACCGCACGATGATAGGCAACCTGAGGACTCAAGAGCAAACGCTCTTTATTCCTGCTTTTATGTTCTCAAAAACCTGATGATCATGCTTTATCCGTTTGCTCCTGAGACCATGAATGCTCTGCGCGAATCGCTTCGCTTAGACCCCAGCGTATTCAGCGTCGATGAGCTCGGAACACCGATTCCAGCTGGACACATCATAGGGCCAAAAGCTCAATACTTTCCGGCTGTCCCCGAAGAAGCCCCCAAAACAACCTGAGAAAAATAAAGCGCTCTT
>CANGNB010000041.1 GCA_947454545.1 Oligoflexaceae bacterium | reverse complement strand
TGTTCACCACGCCTGAAAGGGCGTCCGAACCATAGACGGCCGAGTTGGTACCTGTGACGATTTCGATTTTCTCAACAGCTGCCGTAGGAATCACCGAGAGATCGACGAATTCTAAGCTCGGGTCGCGAGCAATGCGACGGCCGTTGAGAAGGATCAGAGTATTGCCTTCGCCGAGACCGCGAAGATCGAGGGACTGGGTGCCTTCGGTCGCGCCGTAGCTGGAGCCGTACTCACCGGAGCCGAAAGAGGCGACGGTCATCTTGTTGAGCGCTTCGCTGAGGGTGGCAGCGCCGGATTTTTGCAGTTCTTTGCTATCGACAGTGATGACGGGCTTAGGGCCCTCGAGGTCAAGCTGACGAATACGTGAACCGGTCACTTGTATCCGTTCTTTTTTAGCGGGCTCAGCAGATTTCGCTGGCTTGCTGGCCTTTTCCGCCTGGCTGTCTGCAGGTTTCGCGGATTCAGCTGATTCCGTCGCTTTAGCATCAGGTGGTGTAGGCGCTGGTGTATCGGTCTTTGCCTCTTGGCCATAAGCAGGGGCTAAATTGGCCAGAAGCAGCAAACTGATGAGGGATGTGCTTTTGGGGAACATGATAAACTCCTAAAACCGAGTGTTCCGTACAAGGGACGCGATCATAACAGGAGTCTCCTCCAGATCACAAGACGAACTCGTAGCCTCGGGTTCTCACGCAGCCAGCTCGTCTTAGTTTGAGAGGGCTGGACCTCACCTCCTCGCTTGCCTCGTTCCGCCGCGCTTGTTACAACGAAGGGTTCGAAATATGTCTAAGAACGAAGCTGCCAAGGGCGCAGACGAAGGAGATAGGAACGCTATGGGCTTTCTCGAACTCATGAAAGAACGAGGCATGCTGGCGCAAGTGACGCACGAAGACGAACTGGGCGAGCATTTGGCGAGCGGTGTTCGAACGGCTTATGCAGGCTTCGATCCCACTGCGGACAGTTTGCATGTCGGTCATCTTCTTCCCGTTCTGGCTCTGCGACGCTGGCAAAAAGCCGGGCATCGCGTGATCGTCCTGCTGGGTGGAGGCACGGCCATGGTGGGAGATCCCACCGGTAAGAGTGAGATGCGCCAGATGGCAGATGCTGCCGTGATTCAGCAGCGTGCCGAACGCTTTCAAAAGCAGCTGTCCCCCTTCCTCGATTTTTCGAGTCCTGAAAAAGCTATCGTTTTGAACAATGCCGACTGGCTGCTCAAGCTTGAATATCTTCCTCTCTTGCGTGAGATCGGTGTGCACTTTTCGGTGAATCGCATGCTGACGGCGGAATGTTTTAAGCAGCGTTTGGAGAAAGGACTTTCCTTTCTCGAATTCAATTACATGATTCTTCAAAGTTATGATTTTTATCACCTCAATAAGTTCCATGGCTGCAGTGTTCAGCTTGGTGGTGATGATCAGTGGAGCAATATGCTCGGAGGCATGGAGCTCGTTCGGCGCAAAGAACAGAAGCAAGCCTTCTGTTTCACGCTTCCGCTGCTCGTCAATTCCGAAGGCAAAAAGATGGGAAAAACTGAAAAGGGAGCGGTATGGATCGACCCTGATCTGACTTCGCCTTATGATTTTTTCCAGTACTTCCGCAACGTCGATGACGATATGGTTGAAAAGTGCTTGTTCTATTTCAGCGATCTGCCCGTGGCAGAGGTGAAGGCTCTCGGAGCTCTACGGGACAAGGCTATCAACGAAGCGAAAGTTGTTCTTGCCTACGAGGCTACCAAACTGGTTCATGGCGCCGAAGAAGCGGAAAAGGCGAAAGCTATGGCTGCCTCGCTGTTTAGCGGCCCAGGAGGAGTCAAGCCTGATGCTCCGGAAGTCTTTGTCGACGCGAGTGCGTTGCCACAAGATCCCGTCGCCATCGTCGATCTTTTGACACTTTCGGGGATTTTCCCCTCGAAAAGTGAAGCACGTCGCATGATTGAACAGGGCGGACTTTCGCTCGATGGTGAAAAGGTGACGTCACTCCAGGCTACACTACCCCTATCCGAACTGCGAAAGCCAGACGGGGTACTGGTGAAAAAAGGCAAGAAGGGATATCATACCCTCAAGATCTCTTAAGACTCTTGGGTTTGAGGTTGGCTATGCGCGTCCTAATCTGCGGACTTTTCATTCTGGTATGGGGCTCTCAAACGAGTCTTGAAGCAGCTACGATGACCGCAAAAAAAGACGGTGTACCCATACTCGCTCAAGCGAAACGCGATGCTCTCGTGATTCGGGAGTTGAAAAAGGGCGAACTGCTCGAAGCTTCCGAACGTGAGGGCATGTTTTGGAAAATCGTTATGAAAGATGGGAATTCAGCCTATGTTTCAGCCCTTCAAGTCGAGCGTAAAGTCGATGAGGATAACGGTATCCAAACAGCTCTCCGTAAGTCGGCGCTCGAAGCCCGCGCTGCTGGGGACGATGACGGGAAAAGTGCTCGGGCTCGCTCAGCTGTGATGGGGGTGCGAGGGCTTGATGAGAGCAAAGATTTGGCTTCAGCAGGATCTGTGCGCCCTGACTATCAGGCTGTCTATCGGATGGAGGATCGCATCGTGTCCGCCAAACGCTTGGATAAGTTGAATCAAGAACTGCAAGCCGAAATCGAAAAGAATTTGAATAAGCAGAACACCGAGGAACGATAACGATAGATACTCCAGCCTTATCTCGGCAAGTTCTGCCGACGCTCCTATTTGCACCTCATGATATACTCATGATGCGAGACTCACTTTTGTTTGAGGCAAGAGCGGCATGCGTTTTGTTAAACTGCAAACACTGCTTTTTTGGACTCTTCTGGGATGCGTACGCTCTTCGGAGATGACGCTCTCGGCCGAACCTCCTCTGACTGCAGAACAAAAAAACCAGCTCGAAGAAGCTCAGTCTGAGATGGATATCGGGCGGAATATGGCGGGTCGCATCTTGCGTCTCTACGGAACCCATGGTGATGAGGGTCTCACTCAGTATGTGAATGAGGTCGGTGTTCTGGTAAGTCGTTCCTCTGATTTTTCAGATCGGCGCTATATGTTTGAAATCTATAAGAGCGATTCGGTCAATGCTTTTGCCTGTCCTGGTGGTTATATTCTCATCTCTCTCGGAGCCATCAAACTAGCAAAGTCGGAAGCAGAGCTGGCCCATATCTTGGGTCACGAAATCACTCATGTTGGTAAAAAGCACATGCTCAAAGCTCTGCAAAAGATGAATAAAGAGGAACTTGATCGAGCCGCTGCCAAAGATACTGAACAGGAAACTCCTGAAACGGTGCTCATTCGCAAACGACCTGAACCGGAAGAGTCTCTGACTGGTGCTACTCTTGCTCGCTATCTGACAGGTAATTCTGCGGGGTTTAATGTCATCAAAGCAGCCAAGGCGGGAATGGCTCTCATGTTGGAAAAGGGTCTTGGAGCCGAGTTGGAGTTTGATGCCGATCGTGAAGGAACGCGCTATGCGATCCAAGCAGGATATCATCCGAAAGCCCTGATGAATTTTCTCTGTCGTATCGAAACCAGCCGAGGGCGGCCCAAGTCCTACTGTTTGAGTGGCGGAGAAGTCGAGCAGAAACCATTGACTGTTCTAGACAAGACCCACCCCAAAGTTCCCGACCGCATTGTGCAGATCCAAGGAGTTCTGGCTACGCTGAAGGCGGATGAAATTGTTGGTGCCTACGGCAAAAAGCGTTTCAAAGAGGCCAAAAAACGGCTCAAAAATCCTGAGATAGGATCAGAGGCGCTCTGAAAAGAAATGGGTGATGAGACTCTCGAAAAGGAAGGTCATACATGCGAACGCTTGTCAAATCGAGTGTGTTGATGTTCGGAGCCCTCGGCACTTCGCTGCTGCGAGCCGATCAGTTTCATTGGAACAATCTTGTGGTTGGTGAAAGAGCCATGGGACTTGGTGGTGCCTTTTGTGCCGTTGCCGATGACGCTTCCGCCATCATCTATAATCCTGCTGGGATTGCCTTTGCTCTCTCAAATGATGTCACTGGTTCAGCCAATGCATTTTACAAAAAGCAGGTCACCTATAAAAAAGCTCTCGGCACCAAAGACTTCGTGGAAAGAAGTGGTGGCACCTTGGCTCCCTTCTTTGGTGGCATGCAGAAGATGGATAGCTTGACTAAGGGTCTGGCCTTTGCTTTTGGGCTTTATACGATAGACTCTGAGCTGAAGGATCAGGATGATACGATCAGCAATCTTGGGTCATTGGATCGCTTCCACCGAACGGCCAATATCCGAAGTTCGACAACAGGGGCTGGCGCTGCTGTTGCTAAGCGTTTTGGTTCCAACTTCTCAGCTGGGCTGTCGCTCAGCGTGATCACGATCGACGAGCTTGTTCAGGAGTATCAAGATGTCTCCTATACAAATCAGAGCTATCTCTCGCAGAATTTTCGCACTCAGCTTTCGGGCTCCGGTTTGGACGCCGGCTTGGGAGTTCAGTACGCTCTCGGGACTTGGTCGCTAGGACTTGTGGTCAAACTCCGGCATCTTCTGAGCGATAGCTATGACGTTGGTCTCGATCGCAGAACCAACCGCGATGATACAGGGAATCCTGGAACGATTGAGGTGTCTCAAGTCGACCAAAAAATCGAGGGGGCCCTTGGCGCCCTTCCGACCGAGGTCAGGGCCGGAGTGGCTTGGTTTCCGACGACGGATCTCCTCTGGACCTTCGATCTTATCTACGAAGGGCAGGCCAAAAGTGAAAAACTGCCGACTATCTACAACCGACAAGCTGTTACCAACTTTGCAACTGGGGCTGAATATTATATAACTCCATCCATACCCTTAAGGGTGGGGACTTTCACAAATTATGACGCACGGCCCAAACTCGTGAAAGGTAAAACCGGACAGTTGGACCATGTCGATTATCTGGGGCAGACTCTGTTTTTGGGTTGGGTGCAGCCCAACAGCCAGGTGGCTGGGGGGTTGATATACCAAGGTGGCAAAGGCGAAGCCCAAAAGGTGCAGTCGGAAAAGATTCAGACGGTTGAAGCCCAGTCGTATACCTTTGCAATTTCGGCAACTCACAGTTTTTGAGGTGGCAAGATGGCTACAGAATTGATCCCTTTTACGCCGCAGGGATATGCTGAGCTGAAGGCGGAATTAGAAAATTTGAAGTCAGTGGAACGGCCTAAGGTGATCCAGGAGATCGCAGACGCTCGGGCCCATGGAGATTTGCGTGAAAATGCTGAATATCACGCAGCGCGCGAAAAGCAGAGCTTTATCGAGGGACGTATTCAGCTTCTCGAAGATCAGATCTCACGGGCGAATATTATCGACTTCACCAAAGATCAGCCCAAGGCTGTTATGTTTGGTGCCTACGTGACCATCGTCGATGAAGAGTCAGGTGAGTCGAAGACCTATCGCATCGTCGGAGACTTGGAAGCTGACATCACCAAAAACAAACTTTCGACAGGCTCGCCTCTTTCCAAGGGTCTGATGGGTCGCAAGGTCGGCGATACTTTCGAAATTAAAGTGCCCAAAGGTGTGAAAGAGTATAGTGTCCTAGAGATCAACTATCGCTAATTGGTTTAGAGAACGATTGAAAAAAATGAGGACGATCCAGGGATGGATCGTCCTTTTTCATAGCGTCTAGGTTATGGAGCAGCATTTCCATTCTTAGGACTTCGGTTCAAAGCTCTTAAAATAGTATTGTCGATTGAACCTCTGCCTGTCAGCTCCTGACCCAAGCTTTTGAGTGAGGGCATATCATAATCTCCTCCAGTACAGTCTCCTGCTAAACCCCCTTTGAATAACTCTTTCGTAGGTTTGGGGGCTCGACTTTTTTTGTTTGTCTCCCATAGCTGTCGACAAAGATTTTTTTTGATAGTGCTATTTTGCCTAAAAATCTCTGGATTGCCTATATTCCTTAACTCTCGTGTGAGCACGATGCAAAAGGTCTTTTTTCATTTCAAAATCTTGTTTCAGCTGTTCAGATAGCCATGGAGCGCCTTGCACTTCAAAGGTCTTTCGATGCCAGTCCCGGCAGAATTCGCTGCCGAAATGGATTTCATCACAGTAGCCTTGCTTCAGTTGATCTTCAGCTGTCAACGTATCTGTCTTGCTCATGAATTCATAGTCTGGATCATGAGTAATTCTTGCGGACTCTTCGTAGTAATCATAGATTTTTTGATCGACACAGAGATTAAGGGCGGCATCTTCATCCAGGTCGGGTACTGGTTCACAGTTTGTTCCTGGAGTGCATCCCATTTTCTCAGGGGCTTCTGATCGCTTAAACCACACATTGTCCGAAGTGTTTCGGCAGGCGTCGGCGGTGCATTCATAGTCTGGGGGAAAGCCTGTTATTTCTGGCTTTTTTAATGCTATCTCGCGCGCTTTTTGCTCGATTTTTTCATAGTCGATGTTTTGGGGTTTGTTTTTCGTCTCAGTTTTTGTGGTTTCTACATTAATGTTTGCTGAAATGCTGCCACCGACACCGACAGGAGTTACCGAAAGACTGCCGCCTGCAGAGCTTCCTCCGGATGCTGATGTGGACACACTTGTTGTTCCAAATTTGGTGGCATGGATGCTTCCGACTTCTAGCACTCTTCTTCCGGCAAAAATGTCAGCGATATAGCTTTTATATTCGGGTGAATAGATCTGGATAGTCCCGTCGCGAGAAGCTTTGATTGGAGACGATTTATCTGAAAAAAGACTAAGATCTTTCATTTTTTGAAATATCTTGTAGGGGGGCAAGGAGCGAAGGCCTTTTTGCATACAGACCTCTTCAGCCAGGATCTGTTCTTGACGGATGATCTCCTTAGTTTCTTCAATATCAGAGAAGCAACCGTGAGCTCTTTTCCACTGCTCAAATTTTATTTTAGCTTCGCCTTGTAATTTAGGCTTTTCGTCATCTAACAAGCCTGAAAGATCAAGTTTGAGACGAGACGTGTTTTTAAGTCCCTCATCTAGACCACCTAAGGTACAGATCTCTTTTTGTCCCCTTAAGGTTTCTTCGGCGTCCTCAGGAGCTCGGCAGGATCCTGAAATCTTTGCAAGATAAGCTTTCTGAGCATTCTTAGCTTCAAATTGCGGAAACAGCGTCGCGACTTCGGTGTCGCTGAGTGAGCATGCTGTTTTATAGGGAGCCAGTCTGTCAAAACCTCGGTGTTTACCGTTTCGAATTTTTTCAGACAGGGTAAGTTCGACGCGGCTTTCCGAGCTAGGCGAGTCAAGAGAGGAAGGTGGGGGTATTTCGGCCGAGAGGGGGGCCATGAGAGTCGAGAGATAGAGGAGTATGAGCTTTTTCATAAGTATCTAAGATCCTTCTTGTTTTGACACTCTCCCGCGATCCCTTTGGGGGAGTCGAAAGAAAGTTCTATCTACATGCGTAGACAGCAAGAAGGAGAACTTTATTGCAAAGTTTGCGTGAGACATGGGGTTAAAGCAGTTACCAAAAAAGCTTGACGAATCTATTCATTTAAACCATACACATGAATGGCATTCAATAGTATTAATCTCTAAAAGGATTTAGAGACGATGCACCTCTCTATTGGACAAACTGCTGCGTTACTTTGTGTATCCGTCTCGACCTTACGACGCTGGGAGCGTGAAGGTTTTTTACTGCCAGCTTTTCGGACCTATGGAGGGCATAGGCGTTTTGCTTTGGTTACTATTGAAAGTCTATTTCTAGAAAATAGACAAGAAACTCCAGGAAAAAATCGGGTCATCGCTTATGCGAGGGTTTCCAGCCATGATCAAAAAAAGGATCTCGAAACCCAAAAAGAGCGCTTGGAAGATTACTGTCGACAAAACTTTTTTGACTACGAAATCATTTCCGACTTGGGATCTGCGTTAAATTATCGAAAGCCAGGACTCAAAAAACTTCTCCGATCTATTTTTCTTCGTCAAACCCAGCATCTCGTATTGAACCACAAAGATAGGCTCCTTCGCTTTGGTTCCGAGATCATCTTTGATTTATGTAAACACTTTGGCGTCAAAGTCACTATTTTAGAAAAAAGAGAAGATCTCAAGTTTGAGGAAGAGCTCGCTGCTGATGTCATTGAATTAATGACAGTTTTTTCCTCTCGACTCTACGGAAAGCGATCTCACTCCAATCGCAAAAAAGCGGCAGCAGCATGAAGTCAAAAATTATTCACGAAGAGACTCGCACGATCGAAACGCGTTTATCGCATCCAGAGACATACCCTTTGTTGGATCAAATACTCTCTTATTTCGCTTCTCTTCGCCATCGTCTGTGGCGAGATCTCATCATCAAACGTTTGCCTCTCATTGATCTCAAACGCTCTTATATTGCCGAGTTTGGACTCACAGCTCGGCAATTCAACTCCCTAGCTAAAGAGCTAGGTGCAAAAGCTCAAGCGCTCGAAGAGATTAAGAAGGACCGTCTTGCCAAACTCTTGACAGCCATAAAGTCTCTTGAACATACCATAAAGAAGTCTGAAAAGACCTTAGCTACAAAGAACAAAGACTTGCAGACTATTGATTGCTATCGGCAGAAAATAAAAACTTGGCAAGCCTCTATAGCTCTTGGAAAAGGCAAGGCTAAAAAGCCTGCCATGCCAGCGAGTATTCGTAGCAAGTTCTCTGATGCCTTAAAACGTGAGATCAAAAAAACTCGGTTTATTATTCATCAAAAGCAGCGAAGACTCACGATTCTTCGTCAAAAATTAGCAGCTCTCTCCACTGCTGAAGCTCCCTCACTTTGCTTTGGATCTAAATCAGACTTTAGGAATCAGTATCATCTCTGTGAGGCAGGTATCGCAAACCATGAAGAATGGTTAGAAGGATTTCGCGAAAAACGCTCTTCTCAAGTCTTTTTTCTTGGGTCCTCAGATGAGACAAGAGGCAACCAAACCCTGCAGTATGATCCTCTCCTTAAGACAGTCAAGCTGCGGCTTCCCAATGCTCCTAGCTTTACCGACATAGGTACGCATCTTTGTTTCGAAAAAGTTGAGTTTCCTGAACATCTCAGAGAAGAGTTTTATGCGACACTTGGCAAAGCAGGGCCAGAAGCAAAGAAAAATCAAAAGACTCAAGGTCCAGTCTCCTACCGCCTTGTCCGCAGGGTAAATCCTCATACGAAAGATAGGGCTTATTATTTACAGGCAAGCTTTTCCATCCCAGAACCAGAAAAAATCACTCATATCGCAAGGGGAGCTATTGGTGTCGATCTGAATGCCGATCATGTGGCCGTGACAGAAACAGATCGCTATGGAAACTATATCGATAGCTTTCTGCTGCCCTTTGACCTCAAAGGCTACAGCTCCGAAAAAGCCGAATCTATACTTGGCGACATCTCTGCCATCATCGTCCAACATGTTGTGAACTCTGGTAAAGCTCTTGTCATCGAAGAACTCGATTTTGAGGAAAAGAAAAAGACCCTGAGAGAGCAAGCTAAAGTGCGCCGCAGCCTTCTCTCGGCTTTTGCTTACGCACAATTTCAAAAGGCTATCCGATCTAAAGCTCGTACTTTGGCTGTCGAACTTATATCGATCAACCCAGCCTACACCAGCCTTATCGGAGCTTATAAATATCAAGGTCTCAATATTTCGAGTCATGAGAAAGCTGCTCTGGCGATAGCTCGTCGTGCCCAAGGTTACACCGAAGGGTTAAAAGTCTTCCAAGGCACCCTCCCGACGCAAGTTATGATGTCGGAGCGAACCCAGTTTGAACAGGGTTCGAGGCATGTATGGGGATTTTATGGCGATCATCGACAAAAGATAAGAAGTCTTCTCATTGAACCAGATAGACGTCCCCTTCTACCTATACTACGAGCTCTTTCCCTGGCGAGGATACATCCCTCCCTGTATCAGTCCTTAGCTGTGACTTGGAGAGAACGAGTAGGTGAATAACTGCGTTGTGGTTCGGGTTGAAGAGGGATGAGAAACCCAGCTGTTCGGGTTTCGATAGCTAAGAAAGTCCTTCGTGGATAGATTTAGCTAGGTTTAAAAGAACGGTGGGTAGGCCTGTGCTCATCGCGATCACAAGCCCGAAAGGGGAGGCTGAGATCAGCCCTCTTCATCCTTCCACTGTATCGTCCAGCGGGTACCCTCGGGGGTGTCCATAAGCTCGATCCCGAGATCGGTGAGCTCCTTACGCAGTTCATCCCCTTTTGCATAATCTTTGGCTGCACGCGCTGCACGACGCTGTTCAATGAGATCTTCGACGCGTGCTTGCGGAATATCCATCTCCTTGAGTATCTGCAGGCGCAGGCGTTCGATAAAAGCTTGCGGTTCCATCTGAAGGAGCCCTAAGACATGGCTGACGGCGCGAAGAGACTCGGCATAGGCTTTGGCTGTGAAGGCCTTGCTGGGAGATTTTTTGCCCTGTTTGAGCTCGTTCGCCTTGCGCACGCTCAAAAGGATTTCGCGCAGAGCACCGACTGTCGAAAAATCTTGGCTCATCTGCTGATGAAAGGCTTCGATCAGATCGGGCGGGTTATGGCCCGGTAGAAACTTTTCGGATGCAGGAGCTTCGAGCGCGAGGCGATCGAGCTCTTGGAGACTCTCATAGAGATAAAGGAGGCGACGAGCGGCTCCACGAAAGACCGCTTCGGTAAAGTCGACATTGGAGCTGTAGTGGCTTTGGAGATAGGCCATGCGCAAAACTTCGCCCGGAAAACGCTGCACAAAATCACGAATGAGCGTGTGATTGCCTAGACTCTTAGACATCTTACGTTTGTCTATCGTGAGCAGGCCGGAATGGAGCCAGTAGCGGGCATAGGGGCAGCAGTTGGCTGCCTCAGACTGAGCAATTTCATTTTCGTGATGCGGGAATACGAGATCGCGGCCGCCCCCATGAATATCAAAGCTAGAGCCCAGATATTTTTTAGACATGGCACTGCACTCGATATGCCAGCCTGGTCGTCCGCGGCCCCAGGGGCTCTCCCATGATGCACCCTCGGTGTCGTCGCGCTTCCAGAGGGCAAAATCCATGTCATCTTCTTTATCACCCTGCACAACATCGCGAGTGCCACCCCGCAGCTCATCGAGTTTGCGGTTGGAGAGCTTGCCGTAATCGGCTTTTTTGCGAACGCGGTAGTAGACATCGCCCTCAGCGGTTGCATAGGCAAAGCCGTTTTTAATGAGTTCGGCTACCATCGCGATGATTTCGGGGATCGATTGCGAAACCCGCGGTTCGAAGCTCGCTGCACGAACCCCAATCGATTCCATATCGTTTTCAGAGGAGCGAATAATCTGATCGACGAGCTCGATCGGTGTCATACCGCGTTCCTTGCTGCGGTTGATGATCTTGTCGTCGACATCTGTGTAATTGCGGACGTAGGTCACCTTGTAAGAGGCAAATTCGAGGTAGTTCCGGATGACATCGAAGTAGATGGCCTGCATCGCATGTCCGATATGGCAATCATCATAGACGGTTACACCACATGCATACATTTTGACATGCCCCGGCTCAAGCGTTTCGAGTTTTTCACGTTTGCCGCTCAGGGTGTTGTACAGAAAAATGTCGCGCACGGGGTGCTCCTCTGAAAGCCGTAAAATCCTTATATACCAGAGGGTTCCAGCTCTTGTCCAGCTGCGATCGCCGAGCCTCTGTCTCAAGTTTTCCGTGCTTTGTTTCGATAAGGAGGCGTACTTGGAAGCGGAATCCAAGAACAACGAGCCCCAAAGGAGCGGGGTTGAAGCATGGATGGCGACAAAAAACCGATCGACATGAGTGATCTGCAGTATTACTTCGACGCCCAGGAGCGGGACACGCTCGATCGTCAGGGGCGCAGCCGTCGTTCTTCGGAAGTCTTGTCCATTCGTGACAAACTTTTAGCTCTTCCTCAATCCGACTTCGAAACGGTCGTACAGACTATCAAAAATATGCTCCATCCTGTCAGTAAGTCCGATAAATCAGGCGATGATGCCAAAGCCAAGCGGAAAGATGCCAACGATCTCTACGATCGCACGCGTGTTGAGGCTGGTGGTTCGAGCCTTAAAATCGGCTCTGTCCGGGGCCCCTAAGGCGCCGACAGGGATCTTTTGCGAGTTTTTTTCCCTGCCCCGACTGCCCCCCACGCTCGACCTCAGCTAAGATGAAAGAAAACCGGAGGCCCTCGCCATGGCAGTACCCCAGTGGGATGAAGAGATGAAGTTCGAGCTCTTTCGCCTCAAAAGCGAGCTACGTCTTGATAATTTTCGGGTACTCGCAATGCCCCTCGGCTTGGGTGCTATCACACGAGAGCCTTCGAGTCGCGAAGCACCTCTGTTTCCAGCGGCTGCCGTTCCGCCGGTCCCGGCAAGTGCTTATCAGGCAAGTGTTCTGGTGGCCCCCCCGACGATTCCGACTAAGCCTATGCCGCCTCCCACTCCCATTCAAATGCGGCTTGAGCCAGTAACGAGTCACCAAGAAGGCGAAGATGCTGTCGATGAGTATGGAGAAGGCTTCGAGACTTTCCATCGCTCGCTTTGGGCGCGTATCAATCGTTTTGTATTAGTGCACATGCTCGATCTCCTCTTCGTAGGAATGTGCGTGCTTCTTGGCTTTGGGATGCTTGGATGGATCATCGATCCAGCCCATATGTCTTTCCGCTGGGAGGTCCTTTCTCAGGCTGCCCCACTCGCCCTTGTGCAAAAATTACGGGTGTGGGCCCTGATCCTAGGTCTTTACCTGGTCTTTACGCTCTACTGGCTCTTCTTCAAGTTCGTTTCCGGTCAGACACTCGGCGAAACGTGCGTGGATAATTTTAGGGAGGGCGAAGAGCCCCTGCAAGCCCATGAGGCACAAGACTCTGCAAAAACATAGCTAGGCATCCTTGACAGTCTCAAGGTGCGGTAGGTATAGTTGCCTTAAGCCTTTTTAAAAATTCCAAATTGTGTCCGCCAGCGTCTGTGATGTCGGAGGGTAGCCATGAAGCGCTCGGGAGCCATTAAATTCCCGCATTCGGTGCAACTATTCAAGTTCTGTCAGAAAGTGATGATGCACCAAAAAGGGACTAAGGTTCGGGACCAGGAAGTGGGTTCAATTTTGAACTTCAATCCCTCCGACTGTAGTCACTGGAAGCGGGGTGAGAAAAACGTTCGCTCGGTCTTTGCCTTGGCAAAGCTGGCCGAAACCTTGAGTGTGGACACCACACTGATCCATGACATCACGAGCGGCCATGCCGATCTCGACGAGGCGTACTTTGAGTACCTCGAGTCGCGAGCCTGCCGGTCTCTGAGTGAGCAGCTGCGGTTGGTGCCTCAAGAACAGGTGGAAGAAGTTCGGGCGCGCGTCCAAGCCTTCGTCCAACAGATCCTGATCGAGAGTGAATTTCAGACACCTCCTCTGTATCTCCCAGAAGTGATGCGCTCTTTTGCCTTCATCTCCACACAACCTGTCGACATGCTTGATAAGCTGAGTCGCATCCTGCGTGTGAAAGCTGGGCAGTACTGCATTCAGTATAAAAAGGGCGAGCTCAAAGCCCAGACCCGTATGTCGATGATGAAGGATTTGGCGCGTATCCTGTTTCAGGGAGAGCGCGGTCGTTTTCCTGAATTTGGGCCTAGCAATCCTGCCTTGCTCGCGTTCGAAGAGCAGCAATTTGTCGCGAATCTGCTGATTCCGCGCCAACTTTTGCTCCAAGAGCTCAGCAAGCTTGATACGCGACGCAACGTGATCAACGAGTTGGCGACAATCTTTTGGGTGCCCAAGTCATTGATCAGCTATCAGCTACAGAACATCGTCTGCGACGGAATCCATACTCCGATACCTCTGATCTCCGATCATCCAGCATTGGTGATGCAGGGCTGAGTCAAAAGCGTGATGCGATAAGGGGTTCTGAGCAGAGCCCCTTTTTTCATTTGTGCCCCCGAACAGGGGCATCTTCTCTGGTGGGGGTGCCGTGTCTACATCCCAATTAAGCTACGTTCAAAATATGATGCGTGACGCTGTTCGGCAAACTCTCGCCCAAAGGGAGTGGATCGAAGAGCGGGCAGAAAGCCCGACGCCGCTTCCTCCGTATGGGAGTCACATTGGATTTCAGTCGCCTCAGCTGCGGGGTTCTCTGCGCCTGAGACTCTCACGTCCGTTCTTGCTAGAGACCTGTCCTGGTATCAGCGAGGCTGGTGATCTGACGGAGGCCTATCTACAGGACTGGGTCGGTGAGTTGTGCAATCTGCTCATCGGTCGCGTGAAAAGTAAGCTCTTGGCTCATGCCATCGATCTTAAGCTCTTGCCTTCGCCTGCGGCCCAAGAGGACGATCCTTTGCCCTGGACCTTTGGGGGAGCGTTCGAAGAGTTTACGATGAAGCTCAAACAGGGAACCGACCACCTTCACCTTGAGCTGCGAATACAGTTTGATCCAACTCTTGATCTCGCCTGCACGATAAAGCCTGACCCGCACCATCTACAGCCTGGTGAGGCCGTTTTTCGTCTCAGCGAAACAGCTCAGCAACAGCGCAATTACGATATGATTTATAAAGTTCGTTCGGGCGTTGACGTCGACGAGGAGATCGTCGACGAACTGTTTGCCGAAGAATACCCCGCACCCCTGAAACCCTACATTCCAAGTGTCAGCAAGGTCAGCGACGAGACAGCGCCTCCTCTCGCTTCTCCTCAGGAAAAGCAGCAGGAGGGACATGCTCGTCTCGAGGCTGTCGATTGGGGAAGAGATGGGCTCGTAACACTACGCTTTTCTGAAAAGCTGAGCTACCGCTTGTGTCCGCGCAGTCTTCTTGCAGACCAATCCGTGAGGATACTGCTGATTGAAGGCCATCGCCTTGAATTGAGTTGTGATGGCTCACAGTATACGCTTGCCATTCCCTCCCTCCAGCTGACTTTAAGCAAATCTTTTGGTGCAGCCTAGAGAACTTGCAGAGGGGACGAGGAAATTTTCTAGGCGAATCTTGTCGCTTGCTTCTCTCTGATCGCCAGACTAAGGTGGGTGCTTTCCTGCGTCCTGCTCTCAGAAAGGTGCGACCTATGCTTCGATATCTAAGCCCATTCGCAGTGCTTTGCTCTATGATCTTTGCGAGTGCTTGCGCGCATACCCCCGCTCCTACCAGCAGTGATCGGAGTACTTCTCAAGATGGAGAGGTTCTGCAGCAGTTGCGTGAGGGCAATATTCGCTTCACGAGTCATCAGAGGATACATCCCAACCAACAGCCCTTACGACGTCAAGAGCTGACCAAGGGTCAGGCTCCCGGTGCTATTGTTGTCTCTTGCTCGGATTCACGCGTGCCTCCTGAATTCGTATTTGATCAAGGCCTGGGGGATATTTTCTCGATTCGGACAGCGGGACATGCTGTGGATGCTTTTGCTTTGGCAAGCGTGGAATACGCAATCGAACACCTTGATGCGAAAGTCATTGTCGTTATGGGACACACGTCTTGTGGTGCCATTAAGGCGACCATGGCTTCCGTGCCAGGTGAAAGCACGGGTTCTCGCAACATCGATCTGCTCGTAGCAAGCATTCGTCCGGGCCTTAAGCATCTCGATAGGAAAGATAAAACACTGCGTGCTGATGCGATTGATAATGTCGAAGCGACACGCGTTGCCCTTGAAAGAGGGTCTCCCTTCATTCATGCGGCCGTTGAAAAGGGTAAAGTTCGGATTGTTGCGGCTCTGTATGATCTGGACTCGGGTGATGTCGAACTTTGGGAGTGAATAAGGCCCGTATTCTTTGCTAGGTAAGCTCATGTGATGGGGATGAGTACTGTTGTTACAAGGACTTAAGCCTGTACTTTTTTGTAAGAAACTGAGCTTAAAAAGCTCAGACAAGGCTGCCGATCTTACTTCTGCACCCCTACGCCGAAGGGAAAGCGGATATGCTCAGTGTACAGCTCGTTCTCATCGTGTTCCCTGTCTTTCTCTTAGCGATCGGAGTCGAGATCTACCTCTATCGGCGCCGCGGTTTGAGCTTTCCTTTCCACGAAGCCGGTATATCCCTGTTCATGTTCCTGATCTTTCAGCTTGTCAACATCACGTACATCCGGGGAGTTAGTTCTCTCAATGCGAGTTTGTACGAACATAGAGTGCACCATTTTGATATGCAGCACGCTTCCCATTGGGTCTTGTTAGCGGTTCTCGTCGAATTTCTCTACTACTGGCAGCATCGATTGGCCCATGAGGTCCGCTGGTTTTGGGGCAGTCACTCGGTTCATCATTCCCCAACCACAATGTCCCTTTCAGGGGCGTACCGCCTGGCGATCACCCAAGCGCTAAGCTTTGTCTTCGTGTTCTACTTTCCCATCTTTTTGCTCGGCTTTCCTGGGGAGGCGTTTGGCATGGTCTTCACCATCAATCTCACCTACCAGTTCTGGCTGCACACCGATCTTATTCCGCGCCTTGGATGGGTTGAAGGAATCTTGAATACACCCAGTGCCCACAGGGTGCATCACGCGGTCAATCCTTTGTACCTCGACAAAAACTATGGTGGCACCCTTATGATCTTCGATAGGCTCTTTGGCACGTATCAGGCCGAATTGCTCGAAGAGCCTTGCCGCTACGGTTTGGTAGGGAAAGAGCGGAGCCTGAATCCGCTCAAACTTTTCTTCCAAGAGTGGGTCGCTATCGCGCGCGATCTTTGGGCTAGCCGCTCGTTCCAAGATGCCTACTTGGCGACTTTTGCGAGGCCTGGAGCTTTTCAGCGCCATAAAATTAAGCAAGCCGAAGCTGCAGGGAAGCAAAGCAGCGAACGTATCAGCAAGGCTGGCTAAAGTTTCCTGCTGCTCGTGTCCTCCCTTAGGTTCTTCTCACTTGTAAGCAACCCTCATTTCCTATTCAATACCCCTAGCTCTTGCAGGACAAGATCCTGATGGGCTGGGTGTCATGAAGAAAGGAATCACAATGAGGATCCGGTTCAGTCAGGCCTTGGTCCTGGGAATGGGCTTTCTGAGCCTATCTGCTCCCGCGTCGGCGCTCGATTGGAAGAGTGCTGTGGCGGAGCTTTCGCGTTCAAACCCTGAGCTGAAGGCAGGGCAGCAGTCCCTCCATGCAGCTCAGCAGTCGATTCGTACCAGTGAGAGCGCGCTCTATCCTCAGGTTTCGTCTAGCCTTGGGTATTCCTACGGGGCTTCGCAATCGTCTGTCCTCGCTGGTGACAAGGGGCCTGATGCTAAAGGATCGTTCACTGCGGGACTGACGATTTCCCAATCGATTTTTTCTGGAGGAAGCGATACGGCTCGCATCGATCAAGCGCGGGCCTCCGCGACCTCGAGCGCAGTCAGCTTACTTAGTCTAAAGGCGCGTCTCAGCAACGAACTAAAGACGGCCTTCGCCAGTCTCGTTTACGCCCAGCGGGCTGTGACGCTGCAGGAGGATATCATTCGCAGGCGCAAAGATAACCTCAATCTCGTTGAGTTGCGCTTTGAAAGCGGTCGTGAAAACAAAGGTTCGGTGATGCAGTCAGAGGCCTATCTGAAGCAGGCGCGCTTTGAGGCCTTGCAGGCTCGCCAAAACCTCGAAGTCTCTCAATTGCAAATCGTCAGGCTTTTGGGGCGAGAGGGAAAGTCTGATCTGATCGCTTCCGATGAAGTTCCTCCAGGTGTCCCAGAGGCTCATCCCGATTTTTTGACTTTGGCACGAGAATCGCCTGATTCCAAACAAGCCAAAGTGCAGCTTGAATCAGCGAAACTTGGTATGACGCTGGCTCGCGCCGGCTACTTTCCAACCTTGAGTGTGAGTGGTCAACTTGGGCGACAAGGCGATCAGTTTTTTCCAAATCGCGAGACTTGGAGTGTTGGCGTAGCTCTGAACTATCCTCTCTACAGTGGTGGTAAGGATAGCTCAGCATTGATTGCAGCTCAGGATACGATGCAGGCTGCGGCTCTTACCCTAGAGAATAGCGATCGCTCGCTGGTCGCTAAATTGCAGCAAGCTCATGGGAGTTGGATTCAAGCGACCGAAAAACTTGAGGTTGATATAGGCTTTGCCAAGGCTGCACAGGTTCGTGCTGACATTGCCCGAAGCAAATATAACAACGGTCTGATCTCCTTTGACGAATGGGATAAAATTGAAAATGAGCTGATCAGCTGGCAGCGGAGTGTTCTCTCGAGCCAGCGCGAGCGTGTGGTGACCGAAGCGAACTGGGAGCTGCTTCAAGGAAAAGGGGTTATTCCGTGAGTGAAAAGCAGAAAGCATCGAAACTGTGGTGGTGGATCCTTGGAGGAGCTCTTCTTGGCGGTCTGGGTGTTGGCCTTTTTGTCTACAAAAAACAGGGGCCAGCTCCCGTCAATTATCGCGAAGAAAAGGCCGAGAAAACTGATCTCGAAATCACCATACTGAGCACTGGTGTGGTGCAGCCGCAGAATCGTTTGGAAATCAAACCACCGATTCCAGGACGGGTTGAGCAGGTTCTCGCCATTGCGGGCGATAAGGTTAAAAAAGGGCAGATCCTTGCCTGGATGAGCTCTACGGAACGAGCGGCCCTCCTCGATTCGGCTCGCTCAAAAGGAGCAGACGAGCTCAAGCGCTGGGAAGAGTTGTATCGGCCAACGCCCATCATGGCCCCGATTACGGGTATGGTGATTTTGAAAAACGTCGAGCCAGGACAAACCTTCACCAGTACCGATGCTGTCTTTGTGCTCTCTGATCGCCTGACTGTCAAAGCCCAGGTAGATGAGACCGACATTGCTTCTATCAAAGTAGGACAGAGCACCAAGATCGTCTTGGATGCCTATGCGAAAGAAACAGTGGCAGCTCGTGTGGATAAGATCGCCTTCGATGCCAAACCCGTGAACAATGTGACGACTTATATCGTAGACGTTGTCCCTCTTGATACGCCGGAGTTTATGCGGAGTGGTATGACGGCCAATGTCACCTTTCATATCGAATCGAAAAAGCAGGTGCTCACCATTCCCAGTGAAGCCCTTAAGGTTGTCGATGGGAAGTACCTGGTTCTTGTTCCTGACGAAGAATCCCCGAAGAATGTTCCGAAGGAGCAGGCTGTCACAGTTGGTCTTACCGATGGCAAACGGACCGAAATACTATCGGGGCTTCAGGATGGGGATACCGTTCTCATTGCTGAGATGTCTTTGGGCAACGGGGATAAAAAGTCTTCCAACCCCTTTGCGCCTTTCAGTGGGCCGCCTAAACGGAAAAAGGGCTAAGATCTTATGATCGAGATCCGCGATATTCATAAGCAGTATGTGATGGGCGAGGAAACAGTCTACGCCCTTCGTGGAGTCTCGCTGTCGATTCAGGCCGGAGACTTTGTAGCGATCATGGGGCCTTCAGGCTCTGGTAAGTCTACGCTGATGCATGTGCTCGGCCTGCTCGATGTGCCTGATGGTGGCTCGTATAAGCTTGATGGCCAGGAAGTCTCGCAGATGGATGAAAACGAGCTGGCCGTTGTCCGACGTCGTGTGATCGGTTTTATCTTTCAGCAGTTCAATCTTCTGCCACGAATGTCAGCGGCTGAGAATGTCGCGCTTCCCTTGATCTATTCCGAGCGTAAGCTGGATCTTGAACGTGCTCGGGCTATGCTCGAAAGAGTTGGTCTAGGGCCGCGTATCGGTCATAAGCCTAACGAACTTTCCGGAGGTCAGCAGCAGCGGGTAGCGATCGCTCGCTCTTTGGTCAATCAACCCTTGATGATCCTGGCGGATGAACCGACAGGGAACCTCGACTCCAAGAGCGAAAAAGAGATCATGGCTATTCTCCGTGAGCTCAATGCAGCAGGCATTACTATTGTCATCGTTACGCATGAAGAGGAGATCGGGCATCAGGCCAAGCGCCTCATTCGGATG
>CANGNB010000040.1 GCA_947454545.1 Oligoflexaceae bacterium | reverse complement strand
GCCGCTCGGAAAACTTTGAATATTTCGGCCTACGCACGGTCTACGATCGATACCTGCTCAAAGATCCAGACAAGCGTTTGGTTTTCGAAGCACCTCAGTACTTCTTTCTACGCGTCGCTTGCGGTCTTTCTGAGAGCGTCGACGAAGCGATCGAATTTTATGACCTGATCTCTTCCTTTGAGTATATGCCAAGCACCCCAACTTTGTTCAACTCCGGGACAAAACGTTCTCAGATGTCATCGTGCTATCTCCTAGACTCACCTGAAGATAGTCTCGAATCGATTTACGATCGCTACAAAGATGTCGCTTTACTCTCCAAGTTTGCGGGTGGAATTGGTCTGGCCTACCACCGTGTCCGCTCACAAGGCTCGCTGATTCGCGGTACGAATGGCAAATCCAACGGAGTTATCCCTTTCTTGAAAACCCTGGACTCGTCTGTTTCTGCGGGGAACCAAGGTGGAAAACGCAAGGGAGCAGCCTGTATCTATTTAGAGACCTGGCATGCGGATATCTTGGACTTTTTGCAGCTGCGCGAAAATACCGGCGACGAATCCCGGCGTACTCACAACTTGAATCTTGCCAACTGGATCCCAGATCTCTTCATGAAACGCGTAGAGCAGGACGGCGTCTGGTCGCTGTTCGATCCGTCCGATGTTCGCCATCTTCCTGATCTCTTCGGTGCAGCCTTTGAAGAGGCGTATACAGCAGCCGAACGTGATGGTTTAGCCAAGCAGAAGATTCCTGCCCGTGAACTCTATGCCGCCATGATGAAGACTCTGGCCCAAACTGGTAACGGCTGGATGACTTTCAAGGATGCTTCCAATGAAAAGTGTAACCAAACAGGAAGCAATCCTAAGAACGTTGTGCACCTTTCGAACCTCTGTACTGAGATCATCGAGGTCACATCGGCCCAAGAAACCGCCGTATGTAACCTGGGCTCAATCAACCTGGCTCACTACGTCGAAGGCAGCAGCATCAACTACGAAAAGCTGCGTGCAAATGCCAAGATCGCCGTCAAATACCTCGATCGCGTGATTGACATCAATTTCTATCCTATCGCTCAGGCCCAGGATTCGAATAGTCGATGGCGGCCTGTGGGCCTTGGTCTCATGGGTCTACAAGACGTCTTCTTTCGCCTCAATTTGCCCTTCGATTCGGCTGAAGCTCGTGCGATTTCCAGCAGAGTTCAAGAAGAAATCTATTTTGCGGCTCTGCAAGCATCCTGCGAACTCGCAAGACAGTTCGGACCTCACCCTAGCTTTGCTGAAACCAAAGCGGCGAAGGGTATACTCCAACACGATCTGTGGTCACAGGCTGGCACCGATGCAGCACGCTGGGACAAGCTCCGCGCGGACATCAAGCAGCATGGCCTCCGAAACTCCCTTCTGATCGCAATTGCACCAACTGCCACCATCGCTTCGATCTGTGGTGCTTACGAGTGCATCGAGCCCCAGATTTCCAATCTCTTCAAGCGCGAGACTCTGTCGGGTGAATTCATCCAAGTAAACAGCTATCTCGCCAAAGAGTTGAAAAAACTGGGACTGTGGAATGAGCAGGTCAAAGCTCAGATCAAACTAGCAGAGGGCTCGGTCGCGGGCATCGAAGAAATCCCTGCGGAACTCCGTCTCGTATACCGGACGGCTTGGGAATTACCTCAGAAATCACTGATCGAAATGGCTGCTGATCGCGGCGCTTTCATTGATCAGAGTCAATCGCTCAACCTGTTTCTTGAGAGCCCGACCATCGGTAAACTTTCGTCCATGTATAACTATGCCTGGAAGCGCGGTCTGAAAACGACCTACTACTTGCGCTCGCGCCCAGCGACCCGCATCAATAAGACGACAGTTCAAACAACTGGAGCAGCGGCGGTCGCTTGCTCCCTCGAGAATCCCGAAGCTTGCGAAGCTTGTACCTGAAGGAAGGAGTGTTGACGATGCTACTCGATCCTGGAATGGACCTCACGCTGCGCCCCATGCGATACCCGCTCTTTTATGAGATGTATCGATCTGCGATCAAGAATACTTGGACGGTTGACGAAGTTGACTTCACAAGTGACGTAGCTGATATTCGTGACAAGCTGAGTGAAGCAGAACGCCATCTCATCAAGCGATTGGTGGCCTTCTTTGCGACGGGTGATTCGATTGTATCGAATAACCTCGTCCTGAACCTCTACAAGCACATCAATGCTCCCGAAGCCAGGATGTACCTGTCCCGTCAGCTCTACGAGGAAGCGTTGCACGTTCAGTTCTACCTTACCCTTCTCGACACCTACTTGCCCAATGAAGAAGAGCGCGTCGCGGCCTTTACCGCGATCGAAAACATCCCTTCTATCAAGTACAAGGGCGAATTTTGCTTCCGCTGGATCGAGTCGATCAACGATCTATCGAGTCTTCAAACTCGGCAGGATCGCCAGCGCTTTCTGCTGAATCTGGTGTGTTTTGCCTGCTGCATCGAGGGTCTGTTTTTCTTCGCAGCTTTTGCTTATGTCTACTTCTTAAGGTCAAAAGGCTTGCTTCATGGGCTTGCCTCTGGAACCAACTGGGTTTTCCGTGATGAAAGCTGCCACATGAATTTCGCTTTCTCTGTGATCGATCAGGTTCGCGCCGAAGAACCTGACCTGTTCGACGACGAGATGCGTAAAAACATCATCAAAATGATGGATGAAGCTGTAGAATGTGAAATGGTCTTCTCTAAAGACGTGCTTGGCTTGGGTATCGCAGGCTTGTCAGAGCGAGACATGCGCTCCTATCTCGAGTACGTAGCAGATCAAAGGCTGGCCGTTCTCGGCATAGCACCCGTCTATCACTCAAAAAATCCCTTTCCTTTTATGGAACTGCAGGATGTTCAGGAGCTCACCAACTTCTTTGAGCGGCGCGTTGCTGCTTATCAAGTTGGCGTAACTGGAGAAGTCAGTTTTAACGAAGATTTCTAATAGAAGTGAATCCAAGGTTCTCTATCAGAAGGTGCTCACTGAACGTGAGCACCTTTTTTCATGACAAAAATTATGAATCTGCAAGGGCTGGAATACCGACACCTTGGTTCTCGCGAACACGACGCACGATGTCGGAGGTCGATAGGCCTTCCACGAACTGGATACGCTCCACACGTCCTCCGGCAGCCTGAACAACGTCAGCACCAACTATCTGGTGCACCTCATAATCAGCCCCCTTAACCAAGACATCAGGCATGAGTTCTGAAATCAAATGGGCTGGGGTCTCTTCGTCAAAACTCACCACATAATCTACACACTGCAGGGCAGCTAAAAGTCGCATGCGCTGTTCGCAGGGGATAATCGGTCGGCTCTCACCCTTTAAGCCGCGCACTGACTTGTCGGTATTTACGCCCACAACCAGAGCCTGGCCACGAGCCCGAGCTTCTTCCAGATAGGAAATATGGCCCGCATGCAAAATATCAAAGCAGCCGTTTGTGAATACGAACTTCAAACGTCGTTTGCCGTGTGGACCAAGAAGACTTTTGAGCTCGTCAAGTTGCATTATTTTCGATTGGGTACTGGCAAAGGCTGCTCCATGCTCACGACGCTCTTCGGCAAGAGCCTCGAGCAGCTCGTCTCGGGTTATGGGCTGAGTCCCCCATTTCTCGACGACTCGCCCTGCTGCAGCATTGGCTAGACGCATACAATCAAAAAGATTTGCCCCGGATGCCAAACCAAGAGCCATGATAGAAACAACGGTATCGCCAGCACCCGATACATCAAATACTTCTCGAGTGACAGCTGGGAGATGTTGAGATTTTTGGCTAGCACCTTCGAGCCCAAGCATTCCTTCGGCTCCAAGTGTCACCAAAATATTTTCAATCTGGTATTTCTGATAAAGAGTCTCAGCAAGTTCCTTGGCCCCGACATAGACCTGTGGATCGAGACCAAGAGCATCACAAGCTTCCTTGCGATTTGGAGTCACTAGGGTTGCTCCAGTGTAGGGACTGTAGTCTTTCCCTTTCGGATCAATGACCACTGGCTTTTGCCGTGAGCGCCCCAATTGAATAAGCTTCTCAAGTAGGCTCTGAGGCAGACCACCTTTGCCATAGTCACTCAAAAGCAAAGCATCCCACTCTGTTTGCTTCAAAGCTTCAAGGATCTGCTCCTGCATGGCAGTTGTGATAGGCTTCACCTCTTCCCAATCAATACGAACCAACTGCTGATGGCTAGCGGTAATACGAGTTTTCTTGACAGTTGGGCGATCAAGGTCTGTGAAGACACCTTTGATATCAATTCCATCTTTACGCAACAGCTGCTTCAGCTGATCAGCTGCTCCATCATTCCCACACACTCCAAAGACCAAGGCCTGGCCACCGGCAAGTTGGATATTTCGAGAAACGTTGGCAGCACCACCGGCAGTGATCGATGTACTCTTCACAAGATGAACAGGAACCGGAGCCTCAGGTGAAATCCGATGAACGACTCCATCAAGATACTCGTCTAGAATCAAATCTCCCACGATTGCAACACGAGCAACTTTGAAATCCCAAGGCAGCTGACTTTGATTCCACATAGTAGATTCCCAACTTACAAGTCCATGACCCACTAGGACAAATTTCCACAACTATTCATACTATCAAACACCTCTGAAGTCAAAGACCTGACGCAGCCATCTGGACATCGTCAGGACCTTGACTCAAAATTCGGTCCATCCTGCCGAAATTTTGGCGACGTCAATTTTTCGATAGCAATTTCGTCCTCTTATCGAATGGCACGAGCCTTGCTTTTGTGACCTAGGCAAGTCCTAACAGGTCAACCTAGGAAGAAACCATGCGTGCGGCAACGTTAGCATCGCGTAACATGTATCTCGTCATCAGCGCCCTTATCTGGGGCCTGAACGTGACGGGATGGGCGCAATCTCGCTACAGCCAAATCGTTCTGGCCTTTCCTGAAGAACGCCCCTTCTCTTATCACTATGAACCTAAAGACCGCGCCCTCGTCCTCGAATTCAAAAACACCCGTTCCGACGAACTCGAAGGCCTCTTTAACTATGACGAATCTATCGTTCAACGGGCTCTCTTCAAGGACATGGGAGGCCAGCTGACAGAGGCTCGCCTCATCCTTAAAGACGAGAATCTCAAAATACTCGTGAATACCTATCAAGAGCCCTTTCGTGTCAGCATCGACTTCTTTGATCCCGACTATAAAGAATCGAACGACCCGACAACTGGGCTACCCTTAGCCGGACATTCTGAGCGCCAGGATGCTCCTAGCGAAGTCCCAGTAGCACCTCAGATTGTAGCGCCGAGCAATGCACCAACTTCAGCAAAAGTTGCCCAGCAAAACAATCTTTCCGTCCCAGCAGGCAAACGTCGTCTTCTGCAAATTCAACCTGACGGCATCAAGACAGCTCAAGACATGGTGAGCAAACTCGGCGAAGTCAACGGTGGCATCGGCGCTTCTTGGAAAACCTACCCTCCCTATATTGCGCGCATTCAGACTGCAAATCTAAAAAGCGCAAAAAGTAATGAAGAATGGATGCGAAAAGCAGCAGAAAAAGCCCTCAGTTCAGGAGAAGCCCTCGCACAGTATGCTGGCCAGCTCTTTGACTTCGGCCATGAAAGCAAAGCTCTCACGCTCTACCAGAAACTTCTGCAAGAAGAGCCAGGCATCTTCGAAAAACAAGCGGAAACCATCTGGAAACTCGCAGAAATTCACCTCGGCCAAGGCAATTTTAGTCTTGCTGATGGCTACTATGAAAGTCTGACTGAAAAGCACAAAGATCATCCTCTGGCAGCCTACGCTCAGCTTAGACGCCTCGATATCGCCGCACTGAAAGCAATAAAAGAAGGTAAGACTGATATCTTTCCGGGGCTCACTCAAAGCCTCTTCCAAATCCCGACGAAAGCGTCCCCGGGCATTGAAGCTCAGATTGCCCTGAGGAATGCCTATTGGGGACTTCCCAAAGAAAAACTCAAAGCAACTTGGGCAGATCAAAATATCCTCCCAGAAATCAGCAATGAAGCCCTCACCCGTATTCAAACCTCTCGTGCTGACGCTGAAGGGCCAAAAACAGCGTTCCTAATGGACTCCATCATTCTTTCCAATCGAATGCTCGCGGAAATATGGAATCCAGAACTCGCAAAGTATACAGGCGAATATCTCAATCGCTACAAAGGTCCAGCCACTGAGCCCTATCGATCAACTCTCTTGAAAAATGCGGAGAGTAATATCCTTCGTAAAATTGACAGTCTCTCTCAGCAAAAAGACTATCCGCAGATTATAAAACTGGTCGATACCCTTCCCTCCAGTTTGAGCGAACTCAAAAAGCTAAGCGCCGTAAGCTGGGCTACAGCTGAATCTTTACGCCAGCTCAAGCAGGATGCTGCAGCCTTACCTCACTATGAAAATTCGATAGCGGGAGCGAAAACTAAAATTGACCAGTTTCGAAACCAGTTTATCCTGAGCCAAGTCAGCTCTAACGCATGGAAAGCGGCGTCTGCCAAGGGAAATGCCGAGCGCTCCCAACAGTATCAGAACAAGCTCAAGCAGGCTGACTCCAAAACATGGGACATCTGGCAAACGCTCAATCCAAGCGAGAAAAATCTTGTCTTCTCAGAGCACAAAGATGACTTCGAACTCCAGCTTCAACAGGAACAGCTAACAAAATCTTCGCCACTTATTCTCCTCGAAGTTCTTGGTCAAAAATTAGGAACGGAAGCGCCAAGCTCTGGGGCAGCAGTCAATGCCAAGGATAGCTCAGTCATGCCTACAGAACGGATGATCCCTCTCCTTACAAATCTTGCCAATCGATTCGACAAGTTGGGCATGAGCAATGAAAAGCGTAAAGCCAAAAAAGCCATGGCTTACCTCGATCTGAAGGGTCAAAAAATAGACAAGAGCATGATGAAGATCTGGACCGATGAAGTCACAGCCCTCGCCGAAGAGCTTCGCCAAGAAAACAATTTTCTGGAAGCAGGACGACTCTATACCCAAGCAGGGTCGTCGAATAATCAATGGGAAGGCCGAGCGGAAGCTCTCTACAAAGGTGGCCTTCTCCTATTCCGAGCTGGTCGCCGAGATGAAGCCATCAATGCATTTAAGCAAGCGGCTTCTGACGGGAGCAATCTTTTATACGCAGATTTAGCCAAAGAACGCTTAGAGCAACTTAAGTAAGAGGAGTCCTCATGAGCCAGTCGAACAACAATGGTGCCCTTGCTCACGATCTTGAAGAAACCAAAGTAAGTTCCAAGGAGTACCTGAACTACCTTCAGGAAAAGCAGCGTCGCGAGAAGATGCAAGCCCCTCAGGCGACTCCTTCTGCAAACTTCATCTTTGCAGATGAAAAAATGCTGCGCATTCGCGAAATCATCAAGCAGATAGCCGACGCAAATGTACCCGTCTTGATCACAGGGGAATCAGGAACTGGCAAAGAAGTCGTCGCACGCATGATTCACAGCTGCAGCAATCGCCGCACGGATCCATTTGTTGCCATCAACTGTGCAGCCCTACCTCCCTCTCTGCTAGAAAGTGAGCTCTTTGGCTTCGAAAAAGGCGCCTTCACGGGAGCCCATGCTCAGCATATTGGTAAATTCGAACAATCCAATGGTGGCACTCTGCTCCTAGACGAAGTAACCGAAACCGACCACAATCTCCAAGCTAAACTTCTCCGCGCACTTCAAGAGCAAGAGATCGAGAGAATTGGCGGCAATGGCCCGATCAAAATCAATACGCGTATTATTGCGACCACCAACAGAGACATTACTCGCTCGGTGAAAGATGGTAAGTTTCGCCAAGATCTCTTTTATCGCCTCTATGTCATTCACCTTGAAATCCCCCCGCTTCGCGAGCGGCCGAAAGATATCGAAGTCCTGACACGCCATTTCCTGAAGCATTTTAGCACCCAATTCAAAGGTGAAGCCCTGACACTGACAGCAGATGCCATGCAAAAGCTTCTGAAATACCCTTGGCCTGGCAACGTGCGAGAACTCCAAAATGTGATCCAGCGCGCAGTCCTCATGTGTCAGACCAATACCATCACAGCCAAGGAATTTGTCCTTGAGCAAAAAAAGGTGGATGAGGATCTAGACTGGGTCAAGCATCTGCCCATCGGTCGCAAAATGCAGGAAGTGGAAACACAGTTCATCCTTGAAACCCTGCGCACCCAAAATGGTAACCGAACCCACTCAGCGAAAATTCTGGGGATTAGTCTGCGCACCCTTCGCAACAAGATCAATGAGTTCATCATGGAAGGCCATGAGGTTCCTCAACCCACAACAGGAAAAGCACTATGAGTGGTGGATTAATCGGTGGTCTTTACACCAATGGTGATCAGGTAAAGATGGCTGCTTTGGGTCTCCGACTTAATCGCCAGCATGTTCTGAACTCGAACATCGCGAATGCGGAGACCCCCGGTTATCGAGCCCTGGGCTATAACTTTGAAGAGCAGCTCCAGGCGCTCTCAGGAGGAGAAGAAGCTGAGCCCATGAAGGCTTCCAATCCCAAGCACTTTGTCAACAGCCACGCGGAAGCGGACGGAACTTTCCAACCCGAAGTCTTTGTCCGTCCCACAGAAAGTGTTGGCCAGGATGGAAACACTGTGGATGTTGATGGTGAAATGGCTGAATTAGCCGAAAACCAGATCATGTATAAAGCTACAGTTGAACTCATCAACAAAAAGCTTGGCACAATCAAATATGCCATCACCAACGGAGGTCAAGTATGAGCTTTTTCAAGGCTATGAATATTAGCTCCAGTGGTCTATCAGCGCAGCGCGTGCGCATGAATGTGCTAGCATCGAACCTCGCCAACGCCAACACAACACGAACACCTGAAGGCGGACCCTACAAGCGCGAAGACGTAGTCTTCTCTGCAAATCCCGTAGGCAATGAATTCGAAGACTTTCTCGATGAAGACTGGGGAGCGCAGCTCAAGAAAGTGCAAGTTGTCGATATTCACAAGGATACCAAGGCACCACGACGCGTTCTCGACCCGACAAATCCTGATGCAGACGCGAACGGGTATGTGAATATGCCTAATATTCAAGTGATGACAGAGATGGTCAACATGATCGCAGCCACGCGTGCCTTTGAGGCCAATACGACCGCGCTCAATGCTGCAAAATCCATGGCTAACACAGCTCTTGAAGTCGGACGCGTCTAAAGTTCTTTACCGCACCTTAGTTGACTTCTATTAAGCGAACTATCTTCGGGAAGGAGTTAAAAACCTATGCAAAGGATTGGTTCATCCCTTAGATTTGGTGACGAAATTATGGGGCAACTCCGCGACATGCGAGGCCCCCAAAAACCTTCTGTGCCGAGCGACGACTCTAAATCGAGTGGAAAATCGAGCTTCTATGACCATCTCAAAGAAGCTGTCACCGACGTCAACAAATTGCAAGTAGACGCCGACCAGAAGGCAACCGATCTTGCCAACGGAAAAGACACCAATATCCATGAAACGATGCTAGCTGCAAGTCAAGCCGAACTCAGCTTCAACCTGATGGTTCAAGTCCGCAATAAGGCACTTGAGGCCTATCAGGAAATAATGAAAATGCCTGTCTGATTCATCGATAGAGAAGCGACCTATTAAAAGCCTGAGTTGAGTGAGCCTAAAGGATCAAAAGCATGGAAAAATTATCAGCGTTTTTAAGAGATTCGTTTCAAAAAATCGCAGAGATTTGGCAGAAAATGAACGGCATCAAGAAAATGGCCGTCATTGGACTTATTGCTCTCATCATCGGCGGTCTCGCCACTCTCTTCGTAAATCAATCAAAGCCTGAAGTCGCTTATCTCTATCCGAATCTGACCGAACAAGAAAACACTGAAATCATGACAGCCCTCAAAAAGCAAAACTTCACCAATTATACGATGGATGCAAAAGGCATTTTGGTACCTACCGATCAGGTCATTCCCCTTCGATTGAAACTTGCAGAAGAGGGTATCCCAACCCGTGGAATGATTGGATGGGAGAAGTTCGACGACCAGGATTTTACCCGTACCGAATTTGAGCAAAATGTCAATAGACTCCGTGCCATTCAGGGCGAACTCGCGCGAACCATTAGTTCTATTGATGGCATCATCTCAGCACGCGTGCACATCGTTCTACCTAAAAAGTCTCTCTTCCAGGAAGATGAGCAGGAGCCCACCGCCGCCATCTATATCAAAAACCAACCCAATAAAGAGCCAAATCCGAAGCAGGTCAAAGCCATTCAGCACCTCGTCTCGCGATCTGTTGAAGGTCTCAATCCCGACAGAGTGACGATCATCAACCACGAAGGCAAGATGCTCACTAAAATTGAGTCGGATGACCCCACCTCAAAGATGACTCAAGAAATGCTCAATTACAGAAAGAATGTCGAATCAGAGCTCACTGCGAAGATACGCAGCCTTGTCGGACGCATTGTCGGCCAAGATAGAGTCGACGCCAAGGTCGATGTTGATGTTGACTTTACTCGAGAGGAGCAAAATATCTCCGACATTGATCCCGATAAAGTCGTGGTCCTATCTTCCAACACCACCAACCAAGAGATGGCTGGAAATGGCCTAAATCCTACTGGAATACCAGGGGCCAAATCCAACGTCCCCGGGGAACAGGAAGAAGTCGTAGCTAACTCGAATTCCACCAAAACGAAACGGGCCAGTGAGCGCATCAACTACGAAGTTTCTAAAACAAACCGCCACAAGGTCATGCCTGTTGGGAACATTAGAAGAATTTCTGCTGCTGTGATCGTTGATGGCTCTCAAATCTATCCCCCTGACGGCTCGACCCCAGAGTTCCTGCCTCGCACTGCGGAAGAGATGAAGAAGATCGAAGATCTCGTGAAGTCGGCAATTGGATACCGCGAAAACAGGGATGAAGTCAAAGTTCACAACATGATGTTTGAACTTGCTCCAACACAGATCGAAGCTATCAAAGAAAAGAAACAGGAAAACCGAAAGTATGTCTCAACGCTGGTGCTTTCAAGTGTCATGGCTCTTGCCTTAGTCCTCTTCTTTGCCTTTATCGTTCGCCCCTACTTCCGTTGGCTTTCGTATGATCCCGAGCGCAAACGCAACGAGGAAACGATCGAAGAATTCAAACCAGATCTTGAAATGGGCAATATTCAAAATGTCCAAGTTAAGGAAGATGTGCCTTTTGAGAAGCTCACACCTCAAGAACAGATTCTCTACCTTGCAAAGCATGAACCCATGCGCACCACTGAAGCTTTGCGCATTCTCTTGAACCCGCATCATGCTTGATGCAGGCAGACCTGAAACCTGAGGTTCACTCGAGGAAAAAATGAAGAATCATCTTACGAATCACCAAAATGGACGCTTCATCAAGCACAATGATCCCATCCGTAAACACCTCCAGGTGAATGAGTTCAATTTACTTGATGTATGCGACATCCCATTAGCTTTTCCAGACAACCCCCTTGCCAATGTTTTTCATCACAAGCTTCATTCGGAACAAGAGCTGCAAACAAGTGTTCACATGATGCCCGATATCGACCAAGTCTTCGAGAAGGAGCGCCCTCCCGTCATTCGGCCCATTGACTTCACCGAGGACTGGAAGCGCATGCGTCGCAGACAGGCAAGTCGAGAAAATCGAGATGATGATGATGATTTGGAGATTGACCTTCAAACACTGATGAGTTCCTATAAAGAAAAGCCTAAAAATGTTCCTAACGTCGCCAATACAGAAGCAGCACAACCATCTTTCTCAAAGCCCCCCACAGATTCTGTCATAGTTGCCGAAGAACCTCCAATTCATGAAGGCTTAGATGAGGCCGAGTCTCACTTTGATGAGGCGCCCCCCATCCCCCAAAGACAGACCGAGAGAGCTCAACAAACCCAGAGCCAATCCCCTTCCTTCGAACGAGAAAGTCCCTTAGAAGACGATAAATTTGTCCCGTATTTTCCAGAAAATGACGTTCTCAGGGCTCCCGCTGTTGTTCCTGAGGAAGAACTTGAAGCCATCCGTGAAGCCGCACGAGAGGCAGGCTTTCAAGAGGGCTATGAGCAAGGAATAGATCAGGGCGCTCGAGAACACGAGGGAAAGCTTCAGAAAATTGTCGAAGAACTCGATAAGGTCATGATGGAAATGCAGGGTCTCCAAAAGACCATTATGCATAAATCACAGGAGAATTTCCAAGCGATCTGTCAGAGTCTGATGGAAGCTCTCCTCGACAAAGAGTTTCAACTCCATCCTGAATCCTTCCAAAAGATTGTGGAACGCGCCATCTCTGATGCTTTGCCAGACGACGATTACAAGGTAGTCCTCCACCCCTCCGTCATCAAAGACCTTATGAAGTCACCCTCTTCCACTTTAGCTCAAAAAATTAAGGCTGATGACAAACTGGAAACTTATCAGTTTCGGATAGAGAGCAAGCAAGGTGTCCTTGATGCTCGTGTCAAAGATATCATTCAAAACCTCTTGGAGCAGGCCGACTTGCAACTCTTTGAAGTTGCTGAAAATGATGGAAAGGCGAGCTAATGGAAGCTCTTCGTTCCTTACGTCGTATCGAAAAGAGGGATCTGAGTCAGGCTTTTCAGTCCATCCCTTGGACTATCAAAGGCCGAGTAACCGATGCTGTTGGCACTCTCATTGAAGCGTCACTCCCTGGAACTCATCTTGGAAATATTGTTTCCATCACCGCACCCGATAGACGCGAGCCCATATTAGCAGAGGTTGTCGGCTTTCGAAGCGAGAAGGTTCTCCTCCTTCCCTACTCTCACCTCACCGGCGTTTCTCCGGGATCAACTGTCGAGAGTGTGCGCTCCTTTACTCAGGTAGCCATTGGCAATCACCTTTTAGGCCAGGTCATTGATCCATTCATGAATCGATTGGATGGTCAGTCCTTGCCTGTACCTGATGTGACTCAACTCATGGAAATTGATCGTGATGCCCCCAACCCCATCGAGCGCGTCCGTATAGAACAGCCTATGAGTTTAGGCGTTCGTGCCATGGATGGCCTACTAACCTTTGGCAAAGGCCAGCGCATCGGTATCATGGCAGGTTCGGGGGTTGGTAAGAGCGTACTCATGGGCATGATCGCCAAGCACAGTGAGGCCGATGTCAACGTCATCGCGCTGATTGGTGAACGGGGTCGTGAGGTCAGGGAATTTATCGAGCGAGATCTTGGAAAAGAGGGACTTCGACGCTCGGTCGTTGTCGTTGTGACAGGAGATCAGTCGCCTCTGATGCGCATTCGAGCTGCGAAACTGGCCATGACAATAGCCGAATTTTTTTCAAGTCAACGTAAGAATGTGATGCTCATGGTTGACAGTCTCACGCGAGTAGCTATGGCACAGCGTGAAATCGGTAACACAGTGGGAGAGCCTCCTAGCACGAAGGGCTATACGCCAAGCGTCTTTTCTCTTCTCCCCAAACTCTTGGAACGTGCTGGTCCTCAAAAAGAAGGCTATGGAGCCATCAGTGGTCTTTTTACTGTCCTGGTTGATGGTGATGATTTTAATGATCCTATTGCCGACGCCACCCGTTCAATCCTTGATGGTCACATAAATCTGACCCGTGAACTGGCAACCAAAGGACACTTCCCAGCGATCGATATCACAACCAGTGCAAGCCGGGTGATGTCAGATATCGTACCCCAAGCACATTGGCAGCAAGCCAATTACTTTCGTGAACTTTTGGGTGTCTATAATGCAAGCCAAGATATGATTCAAATCGGCGCTTATCAGCCTGGTACAAATCCTAAACTCGATGAAGCTATTCGCGTGATGCCGTTGCTTGAGGGATTTCTCAAACAGGGGATTCACGAGACCACGACCTTTGATGATGCTATTACCGGCTTGCGCAAAGTTTTGATGGGTATGGATCATAGATCAAACAGCTAAGGTAAAGATACATGGCAGCTGTCCACAAGAAACAAAAGCGCATTCAGCCCCTGATCCGTATCAGACAGACCCAGTTTGATCAGGCAGTCGCTGCTCTGCAAGTGATTCAGATGGAAGTTCTGAAAGCGGCCGAAGTTCTCCGCCACTATCAGACCATGTACATCCAAGGTGTCGACCGTCTTAATCAAGAGCGACAGTCACCTGAGCGCAGGATGCTTGAAGCTCTCGAGAGCTCCATCGATTTAGCAAAACAAAGATGGTATCAAAAACTTTCGATTCTTCGTGAGCTCCAAGAACAAGAAAAAATGCAGCTTTCGGAAGTTCAGGAAGCACAACTCAAACTCAAGATGCTCGAAAAAATAGAAAGTCGTTATGAACGCAATGTTCAAGAATATGACAAAAAGATCGAACAAAAAGTTTTGGATGAGTTTGCAATTCAAGCCATGATCCGTAAAACATCGGAGTAATGTATGTCTCGGCTTCTCACTCGATACAGCATTCCAAGTATTTTGGTTCTAAAGGTTCTCGTTCTGGCCTATATTTTTGCTGGCGACCGAGTTCTGATCTATTTCGGAGAAAAGAACATACTCGGAGCTGACGAAGAAAAAGCCAAAACGGAAAGCGCACCAGCGGAAGCAAAGGAAGCTTCTGATAAGCCAGCTTCAAGTGACGAGAGCGAATCTAAACGTAGAGGCTACCTTGATGATCTTTTGAACATGCCCAAAGTTAATACAGATGGTCTAAAAAAAGATGAAATCGGTCGCTATTTAACACTCCTCGAACGCAAGCAGAGCCAGGTGGAAAATAGAATTCAGATTTTAAAGGCAAGGGAAGACCAGCTCAAAAGCCTGGAAGGCAACCTGGACACAAAGCTTAAAAAAATTGAAGATGAAATGCTCTTCTTTCAGCAAACCGTTCAAAAGGAAAAAGATTTGAAGGGCGAGCGTCTCGACAAGCTCGTAGAGTTTTATCAGAAGATGGAGCCTAAGAAAGCTGCTGTCGTCTTCGAAAAGCTCGATAAAGACCTTATCGTACAGCTCTTTAATCGCTTCCCCCAAAAACAAACGACACAGATCCTGTCGCTTATGAATCCAGATCGGTCCGTAGAACTGTCTGAGTATTACGGACGATTGAGATCCAGCAAAGAGTACGAAATATTGAAAGAAGTGAATACGTCCTTGCGTAAGGAGTTCCAGGATTGCAAAGGTCTACCAGCCAAGGTGCAGTAGTTCCCCAGCAAAGTTGCAGACAGCCTTTTTCCTTCCTTGCTCGTCTCGGACTCGACAGGAACCATCGCGTATGATAGCGCTAGTGTGGGGTTACCACCGGAAACTCCACACAAGGTCTCGACAAGCCATTAAGAAAGGCAGAAATCTCCATGCGCCTGGTTTTTATGGGTTCCCCTGCTGAGGTTGTGAGTCCCCTTCGACAACTCATTGCAATGAGTGAGAGTGGCACCCATACAGTGGTCGGCGTTGTAAGCCAACCTGCCAGACCTTTTGGAAGAAAGCAGATCCTCACCGACCCTCCTCTTGCGAGTTTTGCTAAGCAAGCAGGACTGCCAGTTTGGCAACCAGAAAAAGCGAGTGATCCCAATTTTTTAGCAAGCCTGCGACACATGGCGCCTGACGTCATCATCACTGCGGCCTACGGACAAATTCTTTCTGAAGAATTCCTAAAGATACCAACTCGCGCCACTATCAATATACACCCATCGATGCTTCCCGCTTATCGGGGCGCAACTCCAGTACCAGCTGCCCTCTTGGACGGCTGTCCATCGACAGGAGTCAGCATACTTTTTACAGTCAAAGCTCTCGATGCCGGAAATATCATTCTCCAACAAGAATTCTCCATCGGGGAACATGAGACAGCGGGCGCCCTAACAGAGCGCCTCTTTCATGCTAGTGGCCCTCTTTTAGAAGAAGCTTTGCACAAACTGAGCGCTCCCGATTTCAAAGGCCACGCTCAAGATGAGAATCGGGTCACTTTTTGCAGGAAGATTTCCAAACAAGACGGCTGTATCGACTGGCAAAAGCAGGCTCGACGGCTCTTTTGTGAGTACAAAGCCTACAGTCCTTGGCCAGGGATTTTCACAAATCTCGGTTCTCAGCGAGTTCTGATTGAAGAATGCCGACTCGCGGATGCTACTCCTCAAAGCCTAGCTCCAGGCGAATTTCTTTTTGACAAAGAAAGCAAAGCACTTCTTGTTGGCTCTTCCGAGGGACAACTTCTTATCTCGCGCCTCAAACCAGCTGGTTCGAAGTCTCTCGACGCTCAAGCCTTTTGGAATGGAATGAAGATAGCGGGAACAGGGCAGTTCACATGACACATCACCCGCTCAGAATTGCTGTTGCAGTTTCGGGTGGGGGGCGCACCCTTCAGAATCTCATCTCCAGATCCGAGGGGCGCGGCTATCACGTCGCAGCGGTGCTGGCTTCGAAACCTGATTGCCCTGCGATCACTCTGGCTGAAAGTGCACACATTCCGGTTCTGAGCGCTTCGTTTCCCCGCGAGATGACGCCAATGGCGCAGTCTGATATCGAGCGATGGCTCCGTGAACAAGATGTCGAGCTCATTGCTTTAGCTGGATTCTTACGTCCCTTCCCGATCTTACAAAGCTACGCCGATCGCATCGTGAATATTCACCCATCTCTGCTACCTGCCTTTGGCGGTCAAGGGATGTACGGAGCGAAAGTCCATACCGCTGTTTGGAACGCACGAGAATCTTACTCAGGGGCCACTGTTCACTTCGTAAGCGAACATTATGATGAGGGACAGATTCTAGCCCAGATTCGCGTGCCCATCGCTGGTCTTGAAAACCCCGAGGCTATCGCTCAAAGAGTTTTTTCTGCTGAATGCAAACTTTATCCTGAAGTCCTTCATCGCTTGGCGACGGGCAAACTCCCGGAAGGGGATAAAGCTTTTCCCATATTTGAAGAGGATATCCCATGAGCAACTCCCAACTCAGCTTCGATAACTTTATGCAATCGGTCTTTCGCTTTCAGGACCGGCAGGCGGGGGTCAGTCTCATCTTTGACCCCAATTCAAAAACCTATTCGTATAATGCATATTGTCTCGAGACCAAGATCATGAAAGAATTGTTCACTGTTGAATGTGATTACCTCGATGAAGCTCTTGCGCTCATCAATGACGAGTTTGGAGGTTGGGAACTTGTTGATCTCTCCCAAAGCCAATCCTCTTGCGGAACCTGCGTCGCAAAATAGGCGCACAGCGGCCATTTCCTTGGCCAAACTCTTGCGAACTGCTGCGCTTCAAGGTCTCTGGGTATCATTTTTAACAAGCTCGGTGGCTCTATCTGAAAGTCAAAGTCCGAACCCTCTCCCTCAGGAAAAAGCCTCTGAACCAAGCTGTGAGCTCCTGTCACGCGGTCAGGTCAGCGAATTGGCCAATCAAGAGGTTACCCTCCAAACCTTTCTCAACGACTTCCTGGACACGCTCAAAGCCGGCAAATACTCGGACCTCAACCGATTTTTTCACTCGCAGTCCAAAGCCCGCGCCGATATAGGCGACAAGATTCAAGCAATCCTCGAAAATCGCTATGATAAGCCCTGGCAGTGGTCGCTTTTTAGAGCCTGGCGCATACAGGTTCCTGATGGCAAGAAAGCTATCCTATCACATTGCCCCGATGCCGACGGCGCCAGCGTCATATCCCTGTTTGGACAGCAAAAGCAGTTTGCCCTCTGGCTGCAGATCATGGGGCAGAATGAACTCGGTCGCCTCATCCTTGCCGTAGCCCCCGAAAAGGGCTCTCTCAAGCTTGTTGGCTTGCGCATCCAGCAGTGGACTCAAAACGGAGAAGACTGGGAGAAATGGGTTCAGAAGGCTCAAACTTACCAGACAGACAAAAACTCAAAGCAAGCTTACCTGTCCTTTGATGTTGCCCAAAAGCTTCTTCAAGGCGAGGACCTTGTCCTCTATCCCCAACGTCAGGCGATCTGGGCTGAGCGAGACAAAGTCTTTGAACCCAAACAGCTACTCAACTCTGTCAACGACGGAGCACAGGTAAAGACCATTGCTTATGTCGGTAGCTTACTTGCCAAAGAAGGTACCGGACTCCTGATTCGTGAAATTGTCCCCAATGATTTAAGCACACGAACTTACAAGGACATGTGCGAAAAGAGAGCAAAGGCTTTGATATCTGATGGTTGGTTGCAAAAGGGCCAAGGAATTCGCTGTAACTTCATCATGAACGGTATGGATCCCCTTCAAGACTCTGGACTTGGTGGTTTCTATCTAACCCCGGAAGACCTGAAAAATCGTTGAAACTTAGGTCTTAAAAGGCAGCTCTTTCGCCCCTCCTTCTGCACGCTGCAAAAATTACCCACCCTCCCTTCACGTATTTCAGTTGTGGTAGAATTGACATAGAAGATTCCAAGCATCATTCCCTAATGCCGAATAACCGGTAATTCATAGTCTATACTTGAGGTAGGCTGTGTCGAGTAGCGCATTATCTAAATTTGCAAATTTCCATCAAGAACTTTTTCTGCATGCCTCCCAAGCAGCGCAGTCAAGCTCTGACCTTCACAATCAGGACATTGCAGGTTACTCGAAGAACTTTATGGCTTCTATCCCTGCGACGAAGCACTCTTCTCATCTCGATGAGATCGTCTCTGAGGCGGAAAAAGCCAATATCGTCTTTTTTGGGGATTTCCATACTTTAAAGCAGTCACAAAAAGGCTTTCTGGACATACTCGAAGCCATCCACAAGCAACACCCTACTAAGCCCCTGGTTGTTGCCCTCGAGATTTTTAAAGCCAGCGACCAAAAGCTTATCGATGAATATCTTTCAGGATTTCTTGATGAAAGTCACTTCCTGCGAGCTATCGACTACAAAAACAGCTGGGGTTTTCCCTGGGATCATTACCGACCGATTATTGATTTTTGCTCCCTACACAAAGTGAAAGTTCTCGGAATTAATTCTCAATTTGATAACGACAATAGACTCTCAAAGCGCGATGATTTCGCTGGAAGCATACTTAATTCCTGGCTCAAGGAAAATCCCGACAACCTTTGCCTTTGTCTGATTGGCGAATATCACTTAGCTGATAATCATCTGATATCCCGCATATCTTCCGACAAAAAGATCCTGAGAATCATCGCGAACGTCGATCAGATTGCCCTTGAATTTGCTTCTAAAACGATCGCTTCGCCTGAATATTTTAAGCTTTCTGATAATTTCTACTGCGTGATCAATACGGCTCCATGGATCAAATGGAACTCCCTAACAATGTGGGAGGAGCTTCATCACGCCACAGACGCCAACTTCTATCAGGATGATACGGAACTTTACACGGAACATCACTACGACTATGACTATCATCTTTTGCATATGGCTAAATCGATCAATAATCTGCTCGATCTTGGCATTTCTAGCAGTCAACTTTCTCAGTTTGACCTCTACATGCGTCCCGATCGATCTACCTTCCTTTACCTTAAAAACAAGCTAAAAATATCGCGGCACGAGTTTCTTGCTGCGGACCGAATCCTACAGAGAGAAGGCTTCTATTACTTTTCGCCAGCTCGCACAATGGTCATTCAGAATTACTCTATCCATAAATTTGCAGAACTTGCAGGGCACTTCCTCTTTGATTGCCTCGTACCGAACAAAGGTTCTGAATCCTTTATTCGCAGGGTTGAATCACAAATCTGCGCCACAATCTCAGCACTGCTGATGAATCCAAGGAAAAGCACAGTTCGCATTTCAGAGCTGGAAGCTTATTATGAAACAGTGAAAAGAAGAAGGCTTATTGGCGAGAGTAAAATGCGTCGAGAAGCGGTTAAATGTGCCATACCCTTATTCTATGAGCTGGCTCAAGATCGACACATCCCCAAAAGTGTCACTTCCGAACATCTTGCCGAAAAAGACAGGGAGCTCGGATATCTTGCCAGTCGCATCCTAGGAGAGCTTGTTGGCAT
>CANGNB010000039.1 GCA_947454545.1 Oligoflexaceae bacterium | reverse complement strand
TGATTCGGTATAAGAAATGAGATTTTGAGAATAGATCTTTTCTATTGTTTTGCTCGTCGGGGTTTTTAGAATATGGTTCCGGATAGTAAAAACGTGTTTGTTTTCCATTTAGTTTTAAGTGTTCCTGTTATTTCCATTTGATTTCAAATTCCCACCAAACCAGTATTCACCCTGAATTCAACCCCTAGATTTTTGATCAGTAGGATCTTAGGACCCTCATTAGGATTGAGGGTCTACCGCTGATCAACTATGAGGCATGTGGTCCCTCATTTGTTTGATGGTAGAAGCCCGCGTTCTCCATTTTTGACCTGAATAAAATTTTTAAGTCCTTTCCCATACTTCTCATCTTCTTTGGCTCTAGAGTGAAGAGTCTCACTCTATTTTCGTGAAAAGCTCTTCCAATTCCTTCCTGAATTTTCGTTTCTGAGTTCGCTTGGTAGTTCGAAAGAGTCAATCTCTCGAAACTAAGATGGCTATTCGTGATCAGGATGCGCCTCGCGAAGCGGACGCTACCTGGAATAGGGGGAGCCCATGAGTTCTCAAAATCCTCAAGCTTTGAAGAGAGAGAAAACGGCTAAGGTCTGGCTGGTTAATGCAACAGCAGATTACTAGAAAGGGGGGGATAGGGGAGGATGAGAGTATAGGGGGCTTCTTTTAGATTTGGCTGGTTTGATGTTCCACGTGAAACACCCAGGGGGTGTGGAACTAGGGTTATGTTCCACGTGAAACACCAGGGCTGTGAAAGCAGGACTAAGTTCCACGTGAAACACCCAGGGTGTGGAACTAGGGTTATGTTCCACGTGAAACACCCAGGGTGTGGAACTAGGGTTATGTTCCACGTGAAACACCCAGGGTGTGGAACTAGGGTTATGTTCCACGTGAAACATCTATGGATGTGAAACTAAGGCGATGTTCCACGTGAAACAGAGACCTACACCCATGACATAAAAACACAGCAAAAAGCCTGCGGAGTGAATCTGACGTAACTAGAAGAGCCAATGAGACTTCCTTTGAGAGCCAGATAAACACACTTTAAGCGAAGAATTTCGGTATATATGATGTTTCACGTGAAAGGATTTCGTTCTTTGTGTTAGAAACTTCGGACTGGCAAATCAAAGTTTTGGATTGAATCCTGTGAAGGCATGCAGCGAGTCAATAACCTAGAACTTTTGACATGTATCGATTCCCCTAGAGTCTTGGCTTGAAAACGAGGGTAGGTGTGGCAAGAGTCATCGCAGTATCAAATCAAAAGGGCGGAGTAGGTAAGACAACCACGTCCGTGAATCTTTCGGCCTGTTTGGCACTTCAAGGTCAGAAGGTTTTACTCTTAGATTTAGACCCTCAAGCGAACGCAGGCAGCGGCTTGGGCATCTACCCGGACACATTCCAAGAGAGCATGTATCACGTTCTCGTAGAGGAAAAACCGCTCTCTGATATCCTCATCAAAACAAGCATCGATGGGCTAAAATTCGCTCCTGCAAAACAGGATTTAGCAGGAGCAGAACTCGAACTTGTCTCCATGCTTGGGCGAGAAGTACGTCTCAAGGAGGCAATTGATCTCATACGAGACGAATTCGATTTTATTGTAATCGACACGCCCCCGACTCTCGGTCTCATTACCGTGAATGCTCTCACGGCTGCAGATTCAGTCTTGATACCTTTGCAGTCAGAATATTACGCCATGGAAGGGTTGTCACAGTTGGTGAAGACTACCAACCTTATCAAAAAGCGCCTCAACCCAGCCTTGGAGCGAGAGGGAATCCTTCTCACAATGTTTGACCGTCGTAACAACCTGAGCGCACAAGTAGAAGAACAAATTCGAGCCCATTTCCAAGGAGAGGTATTCGAAACAGTGATACCTAGGAATGTACGCCTCTCAGAGGCACCCTCCTACGGAAAGCCAGCGATAATCTACGATAAGTCGTCGGCAGGAGCGGTTGCGTATTTTGAGTTTTCCAAGGAACTGCTCAGTCGCTACAAAAGACAAACAAAGAACTACTCAGCAAGTATCCATAGTGAAACTGGTGACGTCCATGAGGCGCTCCTCTGAGATCTAAATCAAAAGTTGCGGCACACGCTGAAAGAACAAAGAACGAGAGGAAACCGTGAAAAGAGAAGCCTTAGGCAAGGGATTGGGATCACTTCTTGGACTTGAAAGTTCAGAGCTGAATCAGAGCACTATGGTCGAATCAAGGGTTTCGATTCAAAATATTGTCGAAATAGATATAGCCCGCATCCATCCAAACCCTCGTCAGCCTAGAAAGATATTTCGCGATAGCGAACTGATATCCTTAGCCCAGAGTTTGAAGCAGGACGGAGTTATCCAACCTCTCGTAGTTTCAAAAGACGGTGATAATTACATGATCATCGCTGGCGAAAGACGGTGGAGAGCCTCTCAGATGGCAGGCTTTGCAAAAGTTCCAGTGATTATCAAAGAAGTCACACCCGAAGATATGTTACGTCTTGCGATCATTGAAAACGTACAAAGAGCAAACCTCAACGTCATCGAAGAGGCAGAAGCCTATGCTTTGCTCATCAAAGACTACGGCTTAACGCAGGACGACTGTGCACGAAAAGTCGGCAAGGACCGTAGTACGATCACCAATCTTCTCAGGATCCTGGCTCTGCCCCAAGAGGTTCAGGACGATCTGATGAACGAACGCCTCAGTATGGGGCATGGCCGAGCACTTCTGGCATTGGAAGACAAGCAGCTCATCATCAATGCTCGAGACATCGCCCTGAGCAAAAAGCTATCAGTCCGGCAAACAGAACAGCTCGTCAAAAAAATGAAGCGCCAAGAGGCAAACATTCCGAGCGAATCGGAGCGCCCACAATCCGCTGACCTAGACTATCTGGCAGACACGCTCCGCAGTCATCTTAGAACAAAGGTCAAATTGGTAGGTTCGGGAAGCCGAGGGAAGATAGAAATTTCATTTTTTTCCCCAGCCGAATTGGAGCGCCTACTGCAGATGATCGGCGGCGGTACATTTTGAGCTTACACCCTCAAAAACAAGTGAGTTTCGAGCGATAAAACTTCGGAGAAATTCAGACAAAAACGATAGATTACAAATCAATTCTTGAGAATCGTACCGTTATAAGTTACTTAGATGGTCCCTTGTATAAAGGATTCTCATACCCAAACCTATGAGGTTTATCCGAGATGTCCTCTCTTAACCTGGTCCCAAACCCCACAGTCATGGCCATACAGGCGGGGATTTTTTTTGCGAACACGATCGTAGTCAAGAAGCTTTTCCTTGACCCATATCTAGGCGTATACAGCCGACGCATCCAACTCACAAAAGGCAACCAAGATCTGGCCGAAAAACTTGACGCAGATAACATAAAAGTTATCGATACGATTCAAGTCCGAGTCCAGAGCGCGGCAGAGGAAGGCCGCAAGGTTCGAGACGACCTTTTGGCAAGTGCCAGAACCAAGAGAGACGAGATTGTCGACACGGCTTCTAACGATGCTCGTAAGACTATCGAAGCGCTGAGAAAAGAGCTTACGGCAGAGGTAGAGCTGCAGCGTACAAAAATCCCTGGTCTCGTGACGGATTTAACGCGTCAACTTCTCGATAAACTTGTTCCGGCCTAAATGCCGCGTCAAAGCTGAGGTATCCCTTGGAACACTTCGATTTTCTGAACAGCTTTTTATTCCCCTATATCAACCTTATTATCTTTGTTGTTTTGGCGTACTGGATGCTAAAGAAGCCTTTCGTCGGCGCAATTGCAGCGAAACGAGAGGCATTCAACGAGCTTATGAAGAAAGCTGGCGCAGCCAAAGAAGAGGCTGAAAAGCGTAATCAGGAGCTCAAGCGTAGACTTGATCAGCTCGACCAAGAAGTCGATCAGATCAAAAAGCAGTCAAAAGATCAGGCGGAGCAAGAGGCGCAGGCCATTCTTCAAAACGCACAACAATTGGCTGAGCATCTAAAGAAGGAAGCAAAGCGGATCGCAGAAGCTGAAGTCTCCGCTGCAAAAGCTACGTTGCAACAAGAAATCATCAAGCAAGTGTATGCGCTTTCGATATCAGAAATTCAAAAAACTCTGGACGAAGGTAAGCAGCAGAAAATAGTCCAAAGTGGGCTTAAGTCTTTGGACCAGGTGAAAGTGGAGGAGCGCCAGTGAGCACGGCAAAGATCGCAAATCGCTACGCTGTAGCGCTTTTGGACCTTTCGAAAGGTCAAGATGCTAAGAGGGATTCACTTTCAGAATCCCTTTTGGAGCTTTCGAAACTTTATGACAATAAAGAAGTCCGAAAAGTCCTTTCAAGTCCTGTGGTTGGGAAAGATGTTCTGAAGGCTGTTTTCGATTATGCCCTCAGCAAACTTACACCAGATAAAAGCCTCACTGATCTCGTAAGACTTCTCATTGAGAACAGAAGAACGGCTATTATCCCCGAAATAGCGAAGACCTTTTACAAAAAGCTCCAAGAAGAGCGAGGCGTCGTGGACGCAACAGTAGAGACGGCTGTCAATCTCGGTTCTGCCGAACTTTCAGAGGTTCAAGCCAAACTCGAGAAAATGTTGGGTAAAAAGGTCAAAATTAGCACGCGCCTCAATCCGTCTCTATTGGGCGGATTTGTGATCCGTATCGAGAATAACCTTCTCGACATGAGCTTGAAAACTAAACTCGACCATATGATTAAGACAGCCGTCAGCTAAGGAGAACGTGACAGTCATGGAAAAAATCCGTGTAGACGAAGTCAGTAAAATCATCAGCGATCGCATCAAGAATTTCGACCAGAAAGTCGCACTCGAAGAAACGGGTACTGTCCTTTCTATCGGTGACGGTATTGCTCGTATCTACGGCCTTGATAAAGTCATGGCCGGAGAACTCATTGAGTTTTCAAACGGTGTTCGTGGGGTTGTTCTCAACCTCGAAGAAGACAACGTTGGTGTTGCTATTCTTGGTGCCTACGAAGCCATCAAAGAAGGCGAGCAGGTTAAAAGAACCCGTGAGATCAACTCTGTACCCGTCGGACCTGGACTGGTTGGTCGAGTCGTGAACGCTCTGGGTCAGCCTGTTGATGGACAAGGTCCCATCAATTCTGCCGAAATCGGCATCGTCGAAGTGAAAGCCCCTGGAATTATTGCTAGAAAATCTGTTCACGAACCTTTGCAAACAGGTCTAAAAGCGATTGATGCAATGGTTCCAATCGGACGTGGGCAACGGGAGCTTATCATTGGCGACCGTCAAACAGGTAAGACAACTATCTGTGTTGATACGATTTTGAACCAGAAGGGCAAAGGCGTTATCTGTGTTTACGTCGCTATCGGTCAGAAGGCGTCGACAGTAGCGCAGGTTGTGGATCGCTTGAAGCGCGAAGGCGCGATGGAATACACCATCGTTGTAACGGCTTCCGCTCTTGATCCCGCCCCAATGCAATTCCTTGCACCTTATTCTGGCTGCCGTATGGCCGAATATTTCCGTGATCGCGGTCAGCACGCCGTTATCTTCTACGATGACCTTTCCAAGCAAGCAGCTGCATACCGTGAGCTTTCCCTGCTCCTAAGACGTCCTCCAGGTCGTGAAGCTTATCCTGGTGACGTATTCTATCTACACAGCCGTTTACTCGAACGCGCCTGTAAGCTGAACGACGAGCTTGGAGCTGGCTCCATCACGGCGTTCCCTGTTATCGAAACTCAAGCAGGCGATATCTCTGCTTATATTCCAACAAACGTGATTTCGATCACAGACGGCCAGATCTTCTTGGAAGCTGACCTTTTCCACAGCGGTATCCGCCCTGCAATCAACGCAGGTCTTTCGGTTTCCCGTGTAGGTGGTTCGGCCCAAGTTCCAGCCATGAAATCTGTCGCAGGTTCACTCCGATTGGATCTTGCGCAGTACCGTGAGTTGGCTGCTTTTGCCCAGTTCGGCTCTGACCTTGATGCTTCAACTCAAAAGACACTGGCTCGTGGTGCTCGCTTGACTGAGCTCTTGAAGCAGATTCAGTACGCTCCATTCGAAGTTGGCGTTCAAGTTGCTGTGATTTACGCAGGTACCAAAGGTTTCCTCGACAAATACGAGCTCAACCAACTCAAAGGTTGGGAAAAAGGTTTCGTCGCTCACTTGCGCTCGCAGCACCAAGCTATGCTCGACAAGATCGAGAAGCGCGCGAAGTTGAGTGACGTTGAAGAGGAACTTAAGCAGGCAATCGCTGCCTACGACAAGGGATACCAGGCACATGGCTAACCTAAAGGACATCAAGCGGCGCATCGGAAGCGTTAAGAGTACGCAGAAGATCACAAACGCGATGAAGCTTGTGTCTGCAGCTAAGTTCGCTCGCGCGAGTCATGCGGTTGATGCTGCAAGACCCTATTCGCAAGCGCTAGACAAGCTCGTCGGTAAGCTATTGGTTGGTCATTCCGAACTTGAGTCGGTTTTCCTGCGCGATACAGCGGAGAAGAAGGTTCTCATCCTCATGCTGGCCACAGACCGTGGACTTTGTGGGGGCTTGAATGCAAACCTCTGGAAAGCGACTCAACAGTTCGTAAATAAAAAGTCGAAGCAGGGCGTTGAGTGTGAGCTCTACGCGTGTGGTCGCAAAGCCATGTCTTTCGGTCGCAAAGCAAAACTCACCATGGCCCAGCAGGTTGAGAAGGTTCTGGAACGCGGAAATATCGATACCGCTCGCGTTATTGCCAAAGATCTTGCAGACGCCTTCAAGGACGGTAAGTACGATAGGGTTTACATCGTGTATCCCTATTATAAATCCGCTCTTGATCAAGCTCCCAAGATTGATCAGCTTTTGCCGGTCCCACTTGAAGGCTCGCACAGCACTGCTGCTGAAGTTGAATCTGCGAATCTGATCATCGAACCAAGCGTCGAAGTCATGCTGGATCGGCTGCTTGAGCGTCGTTTGGTGAGTAATGTGTTCGCGGCTCTGCTGAGCGCTGTTGCATCGGAACACGGAGCCCGCATGACCGCGATGGATTCGGCAACAAATAATGCGAAAGAAGTAATCCGCAAACTGACCTTGCAGTACAACCGTGCACGTCAGGCCGCGATTACTAAAGAGCTGATTGAAATCATCAGCGGTGCGGAAGCTTTGTAACGAAAAACCGACAGAATACGTCAAGGAGATATCATGCAAACGGGTAATGTAGTACAGGTCATGGGACCAGTCGTAGACGTTGAGTTTCCCTCAGGCGTCCTCCCTCCCATCTATAATGCATTGAAATTGACCAACCCATTGATCAACAAGAACGAGGACAATCTTGTTCTCGAAGTTGCGCAGCATCTTGGTCAGAACGTTGTTCGGACCATTGCTATGGACAGCACCGAAGGTCTCACTCGCGGTGTTGCAGTTAAAGACACCGGCGAGCAGATCACTGTTCCCGTCGGTAAAGCTGCTCTGGGTCGCATTCTCAACGTTATCGGTGAGCCTGTTGACGAAGCTGGTCCAATCAAAGCTGAGAAGCGCTATCCAATCCATAGAAAAGCTCCAGAATTCACCGAGCTTTCTACTCAGACTGAAGTTCTTGAAACAGGTATCAAGGTTGTCGACCTCATCGCTCCTTACGCAAAAGGTGGTAAGATCGGTCTATTCGGCGGTGCCGGTGTAGGCAAGACTGTTCTCATCATGGAGCTGATCAACAACGTTGCGACTCAGCACGGTGGTTTTTCGGTTTTCGGTGGTGTAGGGGAACGTACCCGTGAAGGTAACGATCTCTATCACGAAATGAAAGATTCTGGCGTTATCGACAAGACAGCTCTCGTTTACGGCCAGATGAATGAGCCACCAGGAGCTCGTGCTCGTGTTGCTCTTAGCGCTCTTTCTATCGCGGAATACTTCCGTGACGAAGAGAATCAAGACGTTCTTCTCTTCATCGATAACATCTTCCGCTTTACTCAAGCAGGTTCGGAAGTGTCGGCTCTTCTCGGTCGTATCCCTTCAGCCGTAGGTTACCAGCCTACGCTTGCAAGTGAGATGGGTGAGTTGCAAGAACGTATCACAACCACGAAGAATGGTTCGATCACCTCCGTACAGGCTGTTTACGTACCTGCGGATGACTATACTGACCCTGCTCCAGCGACAACATTTGCTCACTTGGATGCCTCGACTGTATTGTCACGTCAGATCGCAGAGCTTGGTATCTATCCTGCGGTAGATCCACTGGGATCGAACTCACGTATCCTTGACGCTGCCATAGTTGGTGAAGAGCACTATTCGACTGCACGCCGCGTTCAGTCGATTCTTCAAAGATACAAGGAACTTCTTGATATCATTGCGATTTTGGGTATGGACGAACTGTCTGAAGAAGACAAGTTGACCGTTGCTCGCGCACGTAAAATCCAACGTTTCATGAGCCAGCCGTTCTTCGTGGCAGAGCAGTTCACGGGTAACCCAGGTAAGTACGTGAAACGCCAAGATACAATCCGTGGATTCAAGGGAATCTGTGACGGTGAGTATGACAACATTCCAGAGCAGGCCTTCTTGTACGTCGGTACGATAGAAGAAGCTCTTGAAAAAGCTAAGAAACTTTAAATTTTTCGGATGAAATAATGGCAGCTCAATTTGAACTTAAAGTTCTGTCACCAAGCCGCCAAGTCGTATCTGTCCAGGCACAAGCAGTTACTTTGCCTGGAACAGAAGGCTACATGACCATACTCCCTGGTCATGCTGCTATGATTGCCGAGCTGGACATTGGCGAAGTTTTGGTCCAGACCTCGACCCAAACGGAGCGACTTTTCGTAGCCGGTGGTTATGTTGAAGTCGATCATGGACGGGTAAAAGTCTTGGCTGACGTCGTCGAGAAAGCCAAAGAAATCGACGTAAATCGCGCGGTAGAAGCCCGCAAAAGAGCTTCAGGTCGCCTTGGGACCATAGACGGTACAACCGACATCGATCGGGCAAGTAGGTCTAAGAAGCGTGCAGATGTACGTATCATGGTTGCTGAGACGATGGCCTCTGTGGCTCGCGAAACAAAGCACTGAAAAGATTACAGACAGAGGGCCTCTCTTCTTCGGATGAATCTCGCTAGGCCGACCCAATATTTAAGGGTGGCAGACGTGACGATTCAAGCGCTAAGCTCTCATCGCAACACTTGATTGCGATGTAGTTCCGGTGAAGAGGGGCTTTTTTTATGGACGTAGAATGTGCTTCCAAAGACATGACGAACGCAAGTCCAGGCCCTGTAGTACTTTGGGATAGTTACGGGCTCCAAAACCCCTATTCGGGTATAGGTTATTATGGCCTGCAACTCTATTCAGCTCTAAAGCAGATGGGCTGTACTCCTCAAGTAATCCCTTCTCAGGCCATTGACGAAAATGCTACGGGAATTCCAACTGCACTTAAGGCTCATCCATTGAGTTTCGTTACTCGTTTCAAGCCGATTGCTCTGACTTTAGCAGACCTCAAATTTCAGGAATTCTTTAGAAAATACGGACATATAGATCGTTTTGTCATCCATGGTTTGAGTAATTTCAATCTCCCCCGAGACATCGGTAGGAGAGCTCATGGGAAGCGTGTAATCACAGTTCATGATCTTATTCCTGATATCTATCCCCAAGGTGTGTCGCGCACATTGCGTTCGTTTTTGCGTCGTCAGATGCCAAAGACTCTCGAAAGAGCCGACGCCATCATCTGTGTCTCTCAATGGACACGGGATGCCCTCGAAGAACGCTATCCAAGTGTGAGTACGCGCACTGTAGTCATTCCGAATGGTTTTCCCGAGATCAAAAGTCATCGGATTTCGGAAGCTCAGGAGAAGCCCAGTATTCTGACTGTTGCTCGCTACGAAGCCTATAAAAGGCTTGATCTTATACCGAAGATAGCACAGCAATTGGCTCACCCAGTCGAGTGGAATATCGTCACTGATGACAAAGGCGAAAAACTAATTCTTGAAGGTCTTAGCGACGATCGTCTGAAGAGGAACCTCAGGTTTCACAAGCGTATTTCTCATGAACAGCTAGAAAAACTCTTCGAAACCTCGAGTTTATATCTTCATCCGAGTCTTTACGAAGGATTCTGTTTACCAGCTGCTCAAGCCATAGCTCATGGTTTGCCTGTCCTCTACTGCAGAGGATCAGGGATTGATGAGGTCGTCCAATCAGCAGGTCTTGGCCTTGGGAGTCATCAAAGTCCAGCAGATTGGGCTCAATCGATCGAGATGATCTCCGCTTCACGCGTGGAATTTCAAAAGAGAGTTGAGCACAGGCAAAGGGATGCGTCGAATTGGAAGGATGTAGCTACCCGTACCCACCAGCTTTATGATAAGATCTAGCTATATGTCCACATTTTGGGAAAGAGAACCCACACTCTCCGGGGGCTGACGCCATGAAGCAAGTTCCGAACGACAAGACCGGCGGTGAAGACTCCATCCTGGTTGCGGGTTCCGCTGGTTTTATCGGTAAGGCACTGATTCGCAAGCTCTCCGATGCAGGTCGAGCTATGAATTGCCTCTACCATGCTCACCTTCCAGATCCCGTGCCTCATATGACTCCCACGTTTGCTGATATGATGCGACGTGAGCACATCATTTCTACCCTGGCTGGCGTTGGGACTGTTGTGCATCTCGCTTGGTCTCAATCCTTTCGAGCACGCTGGGAAGAAGCCTTCTGGGCCCAGGAAGGCGTCCGCCAAGACGGCAGAAATATTGCCATGGTCAAGAACCTTGTGAGTGCCATGGAAGAGGCGGGTACTCGGCGGATCATTTTTGTGAGTGCTTTAGGAGCCTCGCGGACTGCAGAGTCATGGTATTTGCAGGAAAAGTATTTCGCTGAAGCCCTGATTCTAAACTCGAAAATTCCCGAAAAAATTATCCTGCGTTCTTCGCTAGCCTATGCTGACCTTGGGGCTAAAGATCGTCTTGTAGCCGCAATCGAGAGACTGATGCGCTTTCCTTGGTTCTACCCTGTTCCCAAATGCCAAGAAAAATTGGCTCCCATTCATGTTTCGGATCTAGCAGAGATCATATATCGGCTTATTGACATCGCCATCATGGAGCCTGCTAACCTGATCGAAGTTTCAGGCTTGGAAGCGCTCGATATTGAGGATGTCTTTCGCTTTGTTTCTGTCGGAATTGGAAAAGGGGCTCATATCGCCTTGAAAGGCCTATTAGGGCAAGCATTGACACCACTGTTTGAGCAGATGCAAAAGCGCCGGAGTGAAACATCCCCAGACCTTCGTGACCTGCTCACCGTGGGGAACAGCAGAGATAAAGCCGTTGAGATTGATAATCCAATCCTCAAGGATCTCCCTTCAGGAACGCATCGCTTTCAAGAAACTATGGTATCTAAAGCACATTAAAGTCACTTGACCTTAAAAAAAAACCCGTAGTCCAAATGAAGGACTACGGGTTGTTCTTTCTCGAGCGAATGATTACGAGAGAGACAGATCCTTGCCACTTTTCCTTAGAAAAGATGGGATATCGAGGTCATCGTCCTCATGGGACTGCATGGGGTTTTTGCTCAGCTGCTCGGCTATCTTGAGAGCTTCGTCCAGTTTGCGGTCCATCTCATCAGACAAAAGCGATGCGGATGCTTTATGTTCTGTGATAGGTGCAATCATAGGTTCGAAAGCATCAAAATCCAGCTCGCCATGAAGCTGAGATGCCGAGGCACCTTCGATGCGTGGCTCAATTTTGGCAAGGTCTTGCTCGACCATCTCGTGGTCACTAGACTTTTCTAGGTGAGTCAGAGTGAGACGAGTTAGGCTTTCTTCGAGACGAGCCTTTGGTTCTGAGTGTTCAAAGCTTGGAGCTGGTGCCTTTTCAGCAAAAACTTCACGCTTCACTTCAGGCGCTCTTTGAGATTCTACGTGCCTAGAATGATTGGTGTGAAGAGAGGGGGCAGGGGTCTTGGGGGACCCGTAAAGACTACGCTTCGACTTGCTAGGAGCCGTTTCGCGGGCTACTTCAGCATCGCGATGGGAGAAGCCAGTAGCGATCACAGTAACACGCAATTGTTGGCCGATGTTTTCGTCGATAACGGTTCCGAAGATGATATTAGCTTCGTCGTGGGCAGCTTCCTGAATGATTGAGCAAGCGATATTGACTTCCAGGATAGAAAGACTCTCGCCAGCAGTGATGTTGATGAGGATGCCCGTAGCGCCTTCGATGCTGATATCTTCGAGAAGAGGGGAAGATATGGCTCGCTGAGCTGCTTCCTGAGCACGATTCGGGCCTTCGGAAATACCGATACCCATAAGCGCCAGTCCCATAGAGGACATCACTGTTTTGACGTCAGCAAAATCAACATTTATCTGGCCAGGGATGTTGATAATGTCTGAGATACCTTTGACAGCGTTGACAAGAACGTTATCTGCCATACGGAAGGCATCAATCATGCTGAGGTCAGGGGATGCAACCTCAAGCAGGCGTTGATTAGGAATTGTGATAAGTGTATCGACACTCTCTTCCAAGCGACGAATGCCTTCTTCCGCATACAGCATTCTACGCTTGCCTTCGAAAGCGAACGGCTTTGTTACAACGGCAACAGTGAGTGCGCCCATCTCTCTCGCGATTTGCGCGACGATGGCTGCTCCACCTGTACCAGTGCCACCGCCCATGCCAGCAGTGATGAAAACCATGTGAGCACCGCTCAAGGCTTCGGTAATAGCATGACGATCTTCGAGCATTGCATCTCGACCGATATCTGGGTCAGCTCCAGCTCCCAAACCCTTGGTGAGTTCGCGTCCAATCTGAATTTTTCTCTCTGCAAGGGAAAAGCGCAGAGCTTGAACATCGGTGTTGGCAGCAATGAAGTCAACACCTTCGATACTTGTTCGGATCATCGTGTTGACTGCGTTACCGCCGCCTCCACCGACACCTATGACCTTAATATTAGCTCCAGGCGGCACAAAACGATCATGGTCAAGAGCCATGTGTGGTACTCCTTCATAGGTGCTGGGGTGTGTGGCAGTTGCTCGCGAAAGGCCTCAGAAAAATTATAAGAATGAAGGAGTGTGCCTGTCAAATTTTTGACCAAAGCTCTTTTCAGGAAAGCTCTCGAATCCAATTGACGAACTGGTCTAGATAACGCTTTGACCAGGAACCATGCTCAGATTCAAGTGTTTTGGAACGTCCCAGCTCAAGGTTCAGGAGACCTATGGCCGTAGCATAACGGGAATTAAGAGCAAGATTTTCACAATCCTTAAGAGGAAGTTGGGGTTTTTGGACACTGACTTGAACTTTGAAGCGATCGCTCAAGAATTTGTCGATACCTATAACCTGCGATCCACCACCCGTAAGTTGGATGCCAGCACCCAAAAGGCCACGAAAATCTTTGAGATCATTGGCAAGATGAGAACCCAGTTCGTGGATTCTTGATCCTAGGATGACAAAGACTTTTTTGGCGAGAGGATCCAGTTCGTGTCGGAGTTCTTTTGGTTCGCTGTAAAAGGAGATACCAAAGCGATGCTTGATAGCTTCAGCTTCGCTAAGTGTCGTATTAAGACCGACAGCAAGATCTTTGCTCATCATGGAGCCAGCAATATTGATTGTAAATGCCGACACTGGCTTACCGTTCTGAAACACTATCCCGTCGGTTGTGCCGCCGCCGATGTCTGCGACAGCAAGTCCTAGTCTCTTAGCTTCGTCATCAACAGAGACCGAGGCGCTGGCAAAGGGTTCGGAGTAGAGGCGTTGAACTTCTAGACCATTCGCATTACAAATGCGAATCAGATCTTTTAGATAATCTTTGTCCGAGTCTATGACAAAGTAGCGACCGCTTACCTGAGAGCCTGTGAAGCCAAGGGGGTTGTCAGTTTCTTCTCTTTGATCGATCTTATAGCCAATAGGCACACAGTGAAGCAATTCTCTAAAGGGATTTTCCTCTGCAACTTCAACTTCTTCTAGGAGGCGACGAAGGTGCCTCGATTGACAGGGGTGTCTCTGAATGGGAAGGGAGTGTTGTACGATGCGACTCCGCAGATGAGAGCCTGCAACACCTACGACGACTCTCTCTAGAGTGATATCGAGCTCGCGCTCCACCTTCTCGATGAGCTCTTTGAGACATTTTTCTGCCTTTGTAAAATCACAAACCATCCCGCGGTGCATGCCATCCGCAGGGACATCAATAATACGAAGCTTGGGCTTATTATGCTCCCAAAGCAGAGCCGCGATACAGAACTTTGTCGTACCAAGGTCGAGTGCAAAAAGGTTCTTTGGCTGCACGATCGTATCCTAATGTCTAGAGTACACTCTCTTTAACAAAGGCTTTCCCTTTGTAATCTAATTCTATAGAGGCCGAGGTGATGCCGCGTTGGCGAAGAGTTCCGAGGATTTTGTCGAGCTTTAAATATTTACTTTCAAAAGGCTTAAATCCGAGTATGACGCGATAGGGAGGGTCTAAGATCTCACCACTTAAGCCACGAAAATCATCGTATTGCAGCGTGCGGAAGTGGACTTGATGGGTTTGACCGATCCGTACAGCAAGAAGTGCTTCTTCTATTATCCTTTGATTGCCCGAACTTGTCACGAAAGTGCCGTTATTGTTTTTATTCATGGGGGCCTTGCGATCTAAACCTCGAAGTAGGGGGAGATTTGAGCTTTCGCTTTCTGGGGCTCGTCCGAAGATAATGCCATCTTCGCTGACGTAGCGGAGGCTATCGAGTTCAGCAACGAAGGTAGGAACGAAAGGGTGGGAAGCTATCATAATCTTGTACGGTGTTGTCTGAATGAGATCAATCTTACGAAGACCAAGACCCTCTTGAATTTGAACAGCCATCGAGCGCATGCTTGATGCATCGACTTGATCTTGTTTCCGGTAGGAGATTCGAATTTTATCCTCTTCAGAGGGTTCGATCGCATCGATGGGCGAGAGTTGAGGACGCTCATCCTGTTTTTGTAAGGAGCTCAAAGAGATGTGGAGATTTGAACTGATGCGAAAGCCTAGGAAGATGACAAGGGCTGCTGCGAGGAGAAGGAGAACAGGTTTGGCAAAACGTGCAAGGAAAACCCAACGTCTTTTAGGTTTTTGATCGGCTAAGAGCCCCTTTTTCTTGCGCCGCTTGCTCATCAAGTCTTTCCTTCCATTCAAGACTAAGCTGGGAGACGTCTCCCGCACCAATTGTTATGAGAACTGTAGGCGAGGATTGCTGGAGAGACAGCGCAAGCGTGTCGCTATCGTAAGCCACAGCACTCACATGACTCTCACGACTCATATCCTCAGCAATACTATGGGGTGTAAATTCTCGTTGACTGACTTCCCCTGCTGCATAGACGGGCAGAACATAAACCTCGTTAGCAGCTGAAAAGGAACTCATGAGTTCATTATACATGGTTTCAAGACGTGAGTATCGGTGAGGCTGGAAGATGACGATGATTCTGTCATGAGGAAAGGCCGCCCTTGCCCCTTCGATACATGAACGAATTTTTCCAGGGTTGTGAGCGTAGTCATCAAATATTTTTATACCGGCGATGGAACCGATCGGAGTGAAGCGTCGCTTGACGCCTGGGAAAGTACGTAGAGCCGCCGCTGCTTTGTGAAGGTCAAGCTGCAATGCATGAGCCACGGCAAGACAGCAAAGGATATTCTGGAAGCTGTGTTTCCCTACGACAGGAGAGGAGTCTTGGACCATCGTTTTATCAACGATGGCTTCATAATGAGCGATAGGTCCTTCATTTTTACATTTAAGGCCTCGAACCTCTGAACCTATCCGGGTTCCAAAGCTAAGTCTTTGTCCCTCATACAAGTGAGCTGTGTCACGAGCCGCAAGATTGTCCCAGCCCACAATAGTCCAGCCTTCTGGGTCCGTCTTCTTCATGAAATTGAGGAAGCCCTCTTTCAATCCTTCGAGATCTTTATAGAAATCGAGATGGTCGAGGTCGATATTGGTGACGATACTGACAAAAGGGTTGTATTTGTGAAAAGTGCCATCGGATTCATCGCATTCAGCAATGAAGTACTCGCCCTTTCCTCTGAGCGAATAAGTTCCGCGTCCAACAAGCTCTCCACCGATGGCGGCTATAGGATCCAAACCCATAGCCTCAAACATATGAGCGAGCATAGCAGTGGTGGAGGTCTTACCGTGAGTTCCACTCACGCAAATAGATTTTTTACCGTTCATGAAGGCGGCTAGGAGGTCAGAGCGATGAAATATAGGCCAGCCTTTGCTTTGCGCAGCGAAGAGCTCTGGGTTTCCATCGCGAATAGCACTAGAGACGATCACCACGGCATCTTTGACGTTGGGTAAAGCTGCCTCTTCGTGACCAATGCTGATTTTGGCCCCTAATTGGGTGAGGGCTTGCGTGCTTTTCGAGTCGGCCTGATCTGAGCCGGAAACCTCATAGCCCTGAGACAAGGCTATCTCCGCCAAGGGGCGCATACCCGTGCCACCAATACCAATAAAGTGCAGGTGCCTGGGGAGAGTGTTTTGCATCTAAATATCCGCCGAATAAGGGCCCAACTTGAAAGCTCTCTTCGTTCTGGACCCCTCAAGTGTTCTCGTCTTGCTCTTATTCCCTTCGCCTTTAATTCAATTTGCCCTGAGGCGAACCGTGGGTGCTGGGGACCTTGGCAAGTTTAGCAAGAATGCCAACGAGAAGCAGGAAACTCAAGAGAGAGCTAGAGCCGAAGCTCACGAAGGGAAGTGACATACCTTTGGTCGGTAGTAGTCCCATCGCGACCCCCATATTTACGATAGCTTGAATAGAAATTAAAGCGCTTACTCCGAGACCCAAGAACTTTCGGTAGGTGTCGGACTGCAAAGATGTAATTTTTAACCCAAGCCACGCAATATAGGCAAAACAGGAGATAACCAGGAACACTCCCAGGAGCCCCATCTCTTCCCCGACGACCGATAGTATGAAGTCGGTGTGTGCTTCAGGAAGGAAAAAAAGTTTTTGCCTGGACTCTCCCAAACCTGCACCCCAAAAACCACCGTTATGAAACCCGAGGTAACTCTGAACAATCTGAAAACCACCCGTTTGAATGGTATCCCAAGGATTGAGAAAGCTCGTTACCCGAGCAAGGCGATAGGGTGCGTGAAGAATCGCAGCAACAGCGCCAATGAGGCCTAAAAGAAAGGCTCCGGCTATATAATGCAGAGGCAAACCAGCCACAAAGAGCATGAAGAAGCAGATAGAGACATAGATCACAGTGGATCCAAAATCAGGTTGCAGCATCAGCAGGCAAGAAAATAAGCCTAGCACGAGGAGATTTGGCAGAATATGCAGAGGTTTGGAGTCAATTTGTGAGGACGGACGGCTCAAATTTTTAGCGAGAAAGAGGATTAATGCAACTTTACCAAGTTCGGAGGGCTGAAAACTAAGCCATGCGATTTTAACCCAGCGACTAGCTCCATTGGCTTTGTGCTGGAAGCCAGGAATAAGGGTAAGAGCCAAGAGTGCTGCGGAGAGACCAAGCATGGGGAGAGTCAGTTTTTCAACAAAGCGCAGAGGTATAATCTGAAGAATGAGTATCATTGTGAAGCCCATGGCAGCGAACATAGCCTGTCTTCGTACGAAGTACAAAGTGTCACCAAAGCGTATTTCTGCAGGAATGCTCGATGAAGAGAAAATAACGAGCAATCCGAGACCCGTTAGAAGTAGGACCACAAAGAAAAGGGCATTCCTGTAAAAGCGTCCAGCAGCAGAAGGGTCGGTCACGAAGCACCTCTTCGGATAAAGACTTTGCAGTCACGCGTGGATACAGGGCTCGCCTAGATTTTTCTATAATTGCGATTAAAGAATTCGCCACGATCCTCAAAATTGAGAAACTCATCAAAACTTGAACACGCTGGCGAAAAGACAAGGGGTCCAGGAGTCCGTTCGAAAAATCTAGGGAGTTCTTGCAGAGCTTCTTTTAAGGTAGAAAAAGCGAAGGGATGCAGCTCTTCAAGTTCCTCAGAAATTTTCTCTGAAGCGGCTCCAAATGTGATGAGAGTGGCAATCTTGCTTTTAAAAGCCTTGATGGGTTTATAGGATTCACCTTTAGGAAGCCCTCCCAAGAGAAGAACACAGGGCTGGGTCACACTTTGGAGAGCTACAAGAGTTGATTCGACATTGGTCGATTTGCTGTCATTGTAAACAGGGAAGCCATTCCAGGTACCAATATTTTGAAACCGATACGGTAGCCAGGCATAGGACGATAGGGCCTCCACACAGCGATCCCAGCTTGTTTTTCTAAGGGACTGTACGGCCAGCACTGAATAGATGAGATTAAGCTTATTATGAAAGCCAAGGTCTTCAGGAATGGGTCTTGCACCTAAAATACCATCGCCCTTGAGAAGGCCTTTTTTTGTGTCCAAATGGATCACAAGCTGCGGACCACTCCAGCGAACTGGTTTTTCTCTGTCAACGATCACCTGGACGAGGGTAGCCTTGGGAATCGGTGCTTTAAAGGCGCGAGCCGCTTCTACGACAACTCTGGGCATGATACAAAAGCCACTTGGCTCGGTCGCCATCATGAGGCGCCACTTAGCAAGAAAGTAGGAACGCATATTTTTGTGCCGTTCCATGTGATCTTCTGAGAACGAGGTAAAGACACTACATTTATTTCGGATTTGCTGCGAAAACTCTAGCTGATAGGAAGAGAGTTCTAAGACAAAGGCCTCAACTCTCACGTCATCGGCAAGGATAAAACTGGGTGGAATGCCAATGTTGCCACTCGCTATGGCTCCGACTCCGAGCTTATCGAGGAGGTGAGCGATGAGCGTTGTTGTCGTTGATTTACCGTTTGTTCCAGTAATCCCAATGACAGGTCCATGAAAGTTTTCAAGAGCAAGATCAATTTCACTGCGAATGGGAATCTTGAGATTTCGAGCTGCTTCCAGAATGGGAAGCTGAGAGGGAAGACCTGGACTGACGATCAGTTGATCGACACCTTCTAAAAGATCATCCGTCTGAGGTCCTATAATTAAGGGAAAGCCAGCATTGCGAATGGACTGGATTTGATCAGGATATTTTTCGGATATGTCTGATACAAGAATCTCTTTACCTAGCTTGTTTAGAAGCTTGGCGGCACCCAAACTAGACCGACCTGCACCAATGATGAGAGTCTTTGACATAAACCATCCTTAACGTAACTTGAGACTCATCAGACCAACAATAGCGAGAATCACCGAGATAATCCAAAATCTCACGATGACTCTTGGTTCGGGCCATCCTTTAAGCTCAAAATGGTGATGAATGGGAGCCATACGGAAAATCCGTTTCCCTCTTAGCTTAAAGGAAGCAACCTGGGTGATTACGGACAGAGCTTCGACGACAAAGATGCCGCCAACTATCACGAGTAAGATTTCATTCTTAGTAAACACGGCAATAGCGCCAAGGGCTCCACCGAGGGGAAGAGATCCAACATCACCCATGAAAACCTGAGCAGGGTAAGTGTTGTACCAAAGAAAGCCCATACCCGCCCCTATGAGACAAGTGCAGAATATTGAGAGTTCCGCTGTGTCACGGAGATAGTGGAGTTGAAGGTATTCGGCGATTCGAAAGTGGCCTCCAACATAGGCGAGGACAGCAAAGCATCCTGCCGTTGTCATCACGGGGCCGATGGCCAAACCATCAAGACCATCTGTTAGATTTACAGCGTTGCTGGCTCCGACAATCACGAACATCGCAAACGGAATATACAGCCATCCAAGATCTATGACCCAGGATTTAAAGAACGGAAAATGGAGTTCGCCGTTCTGATAGATGAAGTAATGAATGGTGCAGACGATGGCGGCGATGGAAAACTGGCCCAAGAGCTTTTTCTTGCCAGCTAGGCCCTTGGTATTTTTCTTGGAAACCTTGAGATAGTCATCGGTAAAACCTATGAGACCGTAG
>CANGNB010000038.1 GCA_947454545.1 Oligoflexaceae bacterium | reverse complement strand
CCGTGGTTTGGCGCATCAGGCCTAGTCCATACTCAAAGGGCATACCCAGGACTGTACCAGCACGAAATTCCTGCATAGCCTCGAGGGAGGCAGCGCTCAGGATTTTGCCAGAGAACAGACCTTTGGTGAAACGCGTCAGGTCCTCAGCCGTTGACACCACAGCCCCTGCCGACCAGGTCAAGGACGGATCGAAGATCTTGGTGGTCTCGATGTAAGAGCCGGCTTTTTCGACCTTATGAGCGATGAGATTAAACAGCCAATCAGGGAGCGGGAGTTCCATAGGAAAAAAGCCAGCGACGCGCCGATGTTTTTGGGATTCAGGGAGCGTCAGGTAAGTGTCGTGCATCCCAAGGGGAGCAAAGATTTCTCGTTCCAGTAAAGCATCGAGGGAACGCCGGGTCGCCTTTTCGAGTATCATGCCGAGCAGGACGTAGTTGGTGTTGTTGTATTCGACCTTGGTACCTGCAGGGAAAACCGAGGGCTCTTTGATGACGAGATCAAGGATTTCCCGAGGACGCCAGATCTTTTGGTGCCAGTCGAAGACGCTGTAGAGAGTTCGCTTGGTTCCCTCTGGAGTAAAGAGGTAATCAGGGATACCCGAGGAGTGACTCAGCAGATCGCGGACCGTGACACCTTGCCAATGCTCGTACTCAGGAAAGAACTGGGCCAAAGTATCGTCAAGATGCAGATATCCCTCTTCTATCAGCTTGAGGGTCAGGACGGCCGTCATGTACTTGGAGAGACTGCCTACGCTGCTTAAGGAATAAGCATCTACGGGCTGTTTCCGTGTGAAGTCTGTGTAACCAGCCACTGTGGAAAGACAGCTGTCTTTGATGCAAAAACTTGCAAAAGTTGCTGGGCTTCCGCTGAAGTAATTGGACTCTCGAATGTCTTGTTGAAAGCGAGTGAGTGTTGGAAGATTGCCAGCAAAGGCAGACGGGGAAAAGAGTGCAAGCAAAGTGAGAAGGCGTCGCATCGGGGACCTCTTGGCTAGTCAAAGGAAACGTATCGTTAGTCAACATGATACGAAAATTAGAGAGAAAGAAAAGATAGTCAGAGCCGATGAGAGGAGCTGAGCTTGGCTTTGGAGAATTAGGAAAGGGAGTAGCCAGTCTTGTCAAACTTTGTTACAAACCCGTGATTGAAATCTATCCACCATGAGTGAGTTGACTGTATGGATCTTTTGAATACTCTCCTTGACACTGGTAAGAAAATGGCAACCGATGCGCTCGCGGAAAAAGTGGGCGCCTCCTCAGAGCAAAGTGCAGAAACCTTCCTTGGCATCTTGTTTCAAAGCTTTAGCACCATGGATGCAGCCCAGAAAGCCCAAATATTCGCTCTGTTTACTTCGCTGGCCAGCAGTGTGAGTAGCGAGACTGCAGGAGTTGATACAGTCTTGCAGCAGTTCAAAGACAATCCTTTGGTGCGGCAGTGGGCTGGTAACTTGGCTGAGGACATCGTAAAACGCTTAAGCAGCCAGTTTCTATCCTAATGAGCCCTGAGATGTCCTCGATCTTGGGGACCGGAGCCGCTCATGGACATCTGAGTTGGGTACCTAAGTCGCACAAAAAAGTTGGAGACCAAGAAAATATCTGGTCCTCCTTCATGTGGGCGGGATAGACTGAACCCAAGGAGGATAATCTATGAAGTCCTCAAGAAAGCTTACCAAGCAGCTCCAGGATTCTATGCGCCTTCTGGCCGAGGCCACAGAGGGTGCGAGTTATATAGTTCAGAGTATGCACCAGCGTATCGCCTCAGGTCCTGAGTTTTTGGGAAAGCCTCTGGCTCCCCTTGTCAAAGCGCTTACAAGCCCTACTTACGAAACAGTGCGATTGATCACACGCCTGGTCTCAAAAAGTGTTGATACCTTGATTGAGCCTATGCATGAGTGGTTGCCCTACAAGGGGCTCGAACGAGGCACCTTTCTGGCGGCTCTAAACGGGGTTTTAGGTGACCATTTGGCTGCTCAGCAAAGTTCCTTAGCGATTTCTATGCAGATCTGTTTTCAGGGACAAAGTCTTTCGGATGACCCAGAGCGACTGAAACAGATGTTTCCCAAGCCTCAGCCCCTCCTCCTCCTGCTCCATGGTTCCTCGCTCGATGAGCAAAGTTGGGAACGTAAGGGTATGAACTACGGCCGCTCCTTGGCCGAGGAATGTGGGTATGCCCCGCTTTACCTACGCTATAACACCGGATTACATATCTCGGAGAATGGTCGCCTCCTCGCGGAGCTTTTGGAACACTATCTTAAGAAATGGCCTTGGCCATGGGAAAAGCTGGCCTTTTTAGGGCATAGCATGGGGGGGCTCGTCGCCTTGAGTGCTATCCATCAAGCGAGCGAACAAAAGCTTAACTGGCCAGAGGCCTTGCAAAATCTTGTTAGCCTAGGGACCCCCTACCATGGTTCGCCGCTGGAGCGCACAGGTAATTGGTTTGATGTGGCTTTGGGGGCTTATTCCTATACCGAACCTTTGGCCCGATTGGGAAAAATTCGCAGTGCAGGGGTCACAGATCTTCGCTTTGGCTTTTTTCTCGAGGAACACTGGCGTGGGCGTGATCGTTTTGCAAAAGGTCCGGATCCTCGAAGCTACTTGGCTTTGCCTAAAGCTCTTAGGACCTGCGTCATTGCCGGCACGCGTTCCTTGGTTCCAGGTAAAAAACTTTTAAGTGATGGCTTAGTTCCCGTTGAAAGTGCGCTGGGTCAGCACAGGAAAAAAGATCTTCGTCTAGAAATTGCGGAGAAGGATCACATGATCATCTATGGATCCCATCATCTGGATCTTTTGAGTCATCCCAAAGTGTATGAACATGTGAAGCGATGGCTTTCTTAACTTATATCATCTCACTAAGCAGCTATTTGCAGAGATTGGGACTCGCCTACATGGCTAAAAGCAAAAGTGTAGAGGTCCACTTTTGTAACTTTAACCAAGGCCTGTTTCAGTACATTGCCTAGACTCAGTTCTAGGGCTTCCCAGAGAATGGGATTGGGGGTGAAACCCAAATCACATCGAACTTGGAGGTGTTTGCTATCTGTCCATTCGAAGATAGCACAAACAGAGCCTTCGCCTTCTTTCACAAAGCTTAGGAGTAAAAGTTCAAGGGCATTCTTAAGCACAAACTTATTCCCAAGCAGCATACAGACTTCAGGCCTTTCAGGTAGGCGCATCTCTATCCTGGAAAACTGGGCCGCATTCAATAGCTCTTCTAGGCGCCGCTGGGTGTCTTGGATAACCTGCTCAAGGGCGAACGTTTCTTGCTGATACCCATCGATGCCACTCAGGATACGCAATTCGCTTACCGCCTGCCGCGTATTCTGTATCGAGGCTTGTATGATCCCAGAGTGACTGTGAAAATCCTGAAAGATATCATGGAAATGTTTCTTTATATTTTGAATTTCGGGGTCATCGTCACTTGCTGTGATAAAGAGTGCCGAAACGGTCTCTTCTAAGCGTTTCTGGTTAGAATGGACCTGTTCCAGAGCAAGGCTCATGTGATTCAAAGGATTGTTTACACGATGAGCAACAGCAGAAGCTAGATTCAATCGAAGCCCAGTCTCTAGATGGAGAATTTTGTTGCTTCGCTCCTGATTTTTGATGTCTTTTTCTGCTCGTCTCAGTCTTTGAATCTGACGATATTGATGAAAAAACTTGTAAAATAATACCAGCGTGATGAGAGAGATAAAAAAGAGACCAAAAAAAACCTGACGTAGTATATTCTGAAGTTTCAATTCCGATGCCAAAATTTTTGACTTTTCTTCTTCGAAAGTCAGACCTAAATCAACCGCGAGCTTGTTGTAGTTCGTCTGATCTTTTAACTGCGAAAGCTTTGCAATAGTAGCTGTATATTCTTCAAGAACTAAAAGTGCTTCGGTGAGGTGTCCTTGATTTTTTTCTAAAGTGTAAACGAGATAGAGCATGTCCTTTCGCCGCCCAAAATCTCGATCATGAAGTGAATCGATGGCCTCTCTTGCATAACGGAGTGCAAGGTCATTTTTGTGCTGCTTTTCGTAAATACGCGCCAAACGCTCAAGAGTTGCACTGGTAAAGGCACGATCAGCTAAAGCTCGGAAATGTTCTAGAGCCTTTTCACCATGAGCTTGGGCTAATTGATTTTGATCGAGAGCTGCATAGTATTTCATCATTCCGTAATCAAAACGAGCAAGGTATAGAGGTGACTGTAAATCCTTTGCCAGCTCTTCGGTTCTAAAAAAATAGGGGGCTGCTTGACGAATTTTTTCTATATCATGGGAGCTTGCAAGAATACTTCCCAGGTTATATGCGGCATCTGCACAAAAATTCCTCCAGAGGTGTTGCTTGCAGAGATCTAAAATCTGCTTTTTGATATCCTCTGCTTTCTCTACTTTGCCGTCATTGTAGAGGTTTACTGAGATGCTGCTCATGAGGTTCATCCGGGTCAAAGCACTCGCTTGTGGTTGGTCTCGGAGAAGATTCATCGCCTTTTGATAAGCTTGCATCGCCAAAGGGGCTTTGCCAATTGCATCGTAATGGAGTCCCAGAGATAGTAAAGCATTGGCCTTGAGTTTGGGATTTTCTGTGGACTCGAGTCTTTGAATATAATCAAGAATATCTTGAGTCTTTTTTATTTGTTGTTCAAGGTTCGTGGCTGGACGTGTGTCAAGATAGAGCCTTTCAAGATCCCATGCGATATCAGTTAAGTTCTGCTTTCTTGCCTCTTTAGCAAATTCCATCAAGCCATCTACATCGAGCGGCTCACCAAGTTCTGCAAGGCTACGCTGCCACTTCCAGTAGCTGTGCATCCATAGGTTCGGTTCACGCTGATGATCAAGATTTTCTAAGACACTTTCAAGAGCTATTTTTTCGCTGCGTGGATCGTCAAGAAGGAGCTGGTCCCATTCAGCTTCACTCTGTTCGGCAAAAAGGAAAGAGGTTTTCAGCAAGATACTGAAAACAAAAATCCATTGGCTGGGCCGAAAAAATACGCGCATCAGTGAGACACTCACCCAGCAAATTTGTGAGATGAAGGTAGAGCGATTTCAAAATAGAATTTTAAAAAATCACCCTCAGTCCCCTTCGGTACAATATGAATGTTCGAACCAACACCGCGCATAAATTCCCTGACCGCATCCATACCGATGCCTCGACCCGAGATCTCATTGGCACTGTCTTTTGTGCTAAAACCACTGTCAAAAATCAGGTTGGCGAGCTCGGTTGTGTCGCGGACAGTCTTGCCGAGTGTTTCAGCTTTGTTGGCTATGCGTCTGAGGTCAAGACCTCGACCATCATCTTCAATGCAAAGGTTGCCTTTGCCATCAACATACATACGGATAGTACCGAGAGTAGGTTTTCCTTTGGCTTCACGTTCTGAAGTCGCCTCGAGCCCATGGTCCACAGAGTTTCGAATGAGATGGACCAGGGAATCCTGCAGCGCCTTAGCGAAGGCCTCATCAAGGACAAAGTCTTGAGGTACCTCAACCTGAACTTTGCAGCCTGATTTGCCGAGTTCGCGGGCGAGCATATCAGCTGTTTCCGTCATTTCATTGAGGATGTTGCGCAGTTCATGAGGATTTCCTTCGGCATCCAAGAGATCAAGTTGACCTTGGATCTTATAGAGAGGTTTGATGGCCTCTTTATAGGCAAGATGAGCTTCTTGGATAGCTTTCATGTGCTCGGAGAGAGCAACGATAGCGTCGCTCTCGAGACTTTTCTTTTGGGCTACGATCTCTTCCGCAAGATGGATCCTGCTAGTTAGCTCGGAAAGCTTATACATGCGGGCAACGCCCTTCATGGTGTGGAGCCCTACATAGATCTTACGAAGACATTCAAAAGCAAGTTGGTCCTTGGTCTCGCTGAGGATTTTCTCAATTGATTTCCAGGTATCCTCTGCCGCCTTGTCAAATTTTTGAAAACGCACGGGTCCAATTTCCAAGAGTTCGCCCAAGAGTTTAAGATTGCGTGCACCCTCGGCAGCCTGTTCGCGAAGCTTTTGATTTTCGGTCATATCACGGAGACTGACTAAGATGCGTTCGACGTTCCCGTCTTTGTTGATCATCGGTGACCAGTCAAAGTCGAGGATTTTGGTCTTGCCTGCGATGGTGACCTTGACTTCGCGGGGGAAGACGCTGGCATTGGCTTCAAACATACACTCATCTTCACCGATGGTATACTCCATGGCGGTCAGGATCTTCTCGCGATCGTCGACATTGAGGTCCATCTTCTCAAGTAGGAGCTCTGTGAATGGGCGATTGGCAAGCCCAGCCTCTTCAAAAATACTTTCGAGATAGCGAGCATAGTCTTTATGAACGGCTAGATCCTGAGTCACCGACATCAGGCCCACTTTGGTGTTTTCCAAAAGAGAGCGTATGTCTCGAGTCTGGTCTTCGATGCGACGTTCGAGAGATTCATTCCATGCTTGCACTTCAGCTTTATGCTTGGCCTCGTCTTCGCGACGTTTGTCTTCAGCTTCCTTAGCGATCGTTTTCAGAATATTCATGCGATCTCCCATAGCCAAAGCCAGAAGGGTGATCTGAAGGGCTGAGCCGACGACAGGTGCAGCAGTGAAGAAAGCATTTGAGGGCAAAATTCCGACATTAGATGCTAAGAAGAGAACAACAGTCACCAGATAGGAAAGAAAGGCGATGATAAAAAAGCGTGCTGCCTTTTGACCATTTCGCTGAGCTATGATGGCAACAGTGAGAGTGGCTATAGGGAAAATGAGTCCCGAAAGCTGGAAGAGCTGGTTGAAGATACGAAAGGGGGGGACAAAGGCTAGAACTAGGATCCCCAGTATGGCGACCTGCATGCCTCGGAGAACCTTGTAGGATCGGGGACTAAAACGTTTGAGAGCCAAAAAGTTGAGGGAAAATTCCATCATGACCAGAAAGAGAACAGGGCCGATGGGAGCTACAATCAGACCATCTGAGTGTGCCGCAAGGGCATCTGGCAGAAAGTACTGAAAAACATGTCCCTGAACTAGCATGTTGACCAGAGTCGAATAAAAAATGAAGACGGCATAGAGGAGATCGAGCTGGTTGCGCGTCGATTTCCAGAGAAACATCTGGTAGGCAAACATAACCCCCGCAACCCCGAAACATAACCACAGTAGGGTGTTTTCGGTGTTCTGAGTTCGGGTAAATGTCCCGACGGTCGAGGCGATAAATCCCGCCTGCGTTGGGCAATTGCCCCAGATCTTATAGAGGACAATAACTTCTTGGCCTTTGGGGAGTTCAATTTTAACATTAGCCGTGCGGCTGTCAAAAGCGCGATGGGAAGCGGGGTAATGATCTCCCTGCATGGCATGAGTCTTCCAGCCAGCTTCCGTGATACTCCAGAGCTGGAGGTGATCGATACCAGGAAAGGTCGAAGAGAGCACGATTTCATCGATATCGGTTGGATTTTGCAGGCGCGTGACAAACCAGTAGGTTTTTGAAGTGAAGCCTAAGTTCAAACTCCGCACCGCTGGGCCTTGGCGATCTTGAGCAAAACGTTCGAGCGCCTGCTCGGGAGATTCCTCCGGGCTTGCTTGCTCCATCCAGTAAATATTACGGCTCAAGTTAACCGGCTGTTCAACTGCCATTGGGGTTGGAAGGATAAAGCTCAGTTTTAAAAGCAGTTCAGCAAACATCGTTTACACCCTCACTCACAGAAAACCGGTTTAAGAAGCCTTGCGTAGACTGCTGTCGTGACTGGCTAGGGGGAGTTCAATCGCCAGATAAAACTGCATAAAATGCTCATCTGTCTGCTTGGGTACCAAATTTACATCGGAACCAACAGCTCGCATAAACTCGCGAATGGCGTCCATCCCTACACCGCGCCCTGAAATCTCATCGGCCGTGGCCTTGGTAGAAAATCCTGGCAAAAATATGACTTCAGCTGCTTCGCTCGCGTGTGCAGGTTCGCGTCCCAGCAGCTCTTTTGATTTGTTACGGATCAGGTCTAAACGCAGACCCTGCCCATCGTCCTCAAAACAAAGGCGACCTTCACTGTCTTGAAAAACGCGAAGGGATCCAATGGGGTCTTTCCCTTTTTGCTTTCGCACTTCCGGGGATTCGAGACCATGGTCGATAGCATTGCGAATGATGTGAACCAAAGATTTCTGCAAAGCTTGGATAAAATCAGGGGAGAGCTCGAGACCCTCACGAATATCGATGGAGAAGCGGCAGCCCTGTTTGCCCAGTTCGCGAGCGAGGATATCTGCGGTTTGCCCAAGGTCCTGTAAGACGACATGGAGATTACTTAGGCTCGTCTGTGATGCCTCTTTGAGTTCGCTCTGCAATTTGAGCAAAGGCTGCATGGCAAGCTGATATTCTTTGCGCCGTTCCTGAATCAACTGAAGGGCCGCGTCGAGAGCGTGGATTTCCTCGGGGGTGAGTGTTGGGCGCTTGTCGACGATGTCCTCAGCCAGATGGATCGCATTGGTGAGCTCGCTGAGCTTGTACATCCTTGAGATGCCCTTGATGGTATGAAGAACAACATAGATCTGACGAATGTCATCTCCCAGGAGAGTCTGCTCCGTAAGACCTTTGTGAACGTAGGGAGCAATTTTGTGACAGGCTTCATCGCAGGCTTTTTCGAATTTCTGAAAGCGTCTTGGGCCCAGATCAATGAGCTCTGAGATAAGATTGAGCATGCGCTTGCCGGCATCAGCTTGGGCTTTGAGCTCAAGCACTTCGGTCATATCCCGGACACTGACGAGAATTTTTTCTACAGAGCCATCACGATCGGGTATCGGAGACCAATCGAGGTCGAGGTGTTTATGGCCATCTTTCATGCCAACAACCAGTGAGGGCGGTAGGCAACTGGCGTTGGCCTCGAAGAAAATCTGGTCCTCGCCGATCGAGTACTCCATAGCCGTTGCAATGCGGTCCTTTTCATCGGCACCCAGTTTGGCTTTTTCCAGCATGATGTCAAAAAACGAGCGTCCCGCGATCTCTTGCTCTTCCAGAATCGTTTCCAGATAGCGAGCATAATCTTTGTGCACCGAAAGATCGTCGACGACCGAAAGGATCCCTATCTTCGTGTTTTCGAGCATGGAGCGGATGTCACGCGTTTGCTCTTCCACTCGTGCTTCCAACTGGCGATTGAGTTCGAGGACTTCCGCTTTATGCTCCTCTTCTTCACGTTGACGATGCGCTTCAGCCTCTTTTTGCTGCTCTTCCAGATAACGTAGGCGAGCGCCCAAGCCAAAGGCTAAAAAGGCTATCATCACAGTGCTTCCAAGGGGAGCCAGCGAAACGTGAGCCCAAAGAGAGGGGAACACTTGAAGGTCTTGCAAAATGAAAATGGCTTGGGTCAGAGCGGCGAAGAATATCCCTGGCACCACAAGACCGGCGACCCGACTCCCGGAACGATGGGATTGGTAGGTGATAGCTGTGAGAACACTTAGAACGAGCAGACAGCCCAGAGCGACCCAGGGAGAAAGTCCAGGGGCTAGAAGCCCCCCAAGGCCGAGTCCCACGCAAAGCAGCTGAGTCGGAGCCACAGCTCTGCTCACCCAACCCTTAACGTTTTGCAGGGAGAGAAAGCTCGTGAGGTAAAAGGTGAGGACCAGCAAAGACCAAGGGCGCAGCTGGGTGAGGGGAAAGGCCAGGGAGTTGGCCAGCTGAGCACCGTAGAGCGTAAGATATCCCGACTGTCCTGCTGTGGCCAAAAAAGCAGTCGTGCAGAGCAGAGCGTAAAGGAGATAAATCGACTCGCGAACACTGAACCAGATCAGAGTGTGATAGGCACCGAGAACAAGAAGGCTTCCCAGGAGAAAACAGTAATAGATCACACTGCGATTTTCGAGACTGACGAACTCTTCCTGCGCGTGCAGGCGGAGGTGGGCTCTCTGAGTACCCTGGAGCTTTGCCAGGAGTATAGTCTCGTGTCCCTTGGGGAGTTCGAAGCCTAGGTTGGGTAGGCGACTGTGGACAACACGGAGCTCAGGATTCTGACTCGAGTGTAAGATTCCAAGGCGGGTCGGTCCTGTGGGGTCCAAACGCCAGAGTTCTACGCTGCCCCGGAGTTGGGGGCCCGCTTCAAGGAGAAGATGATCCGCTTCCGATTCGTTGCGAAGATGCACCAGAAGAGCCGTGGCAGAAGCCTCGGAAGAAGGTGGTGTTGTGCTCATGTTCGTAAAGGCTTCGAGGATCTGATCGGGGCTAGCCGATTCTGCGACGGACACCGTCTGCAGAGGCTGCTGCATGAGATCGAGGGGAGCTCCTGTAGCAGTCAGGACAGCGACAACACTGAATTTTGTTAGCAGAGCTTCAAACATCGACTCTTCCTCCCAAGACCTTCCGGCCTTCCGATTCTCTCCATCGACTAGCACCTTCAAGGAGTGAACACATTGTTTCTTACTTTTCGAACAGATTCGTAAAAGCTGAGTAAGGATGGTGCGTTGCTTCACCCCCCCTTTTCGAAATAACTCCATCCATCACCTTTCTTATGCATCTTTACAAAGGTGTGTCCTCTCAGTGTTGCCTTGGTTCTTCTAAGAAAAATTGCTAAACCTATCCTCGCTCGATCGAACCTGCATTGCTTTGCGGAGGCTTTCTATGATGCAACAAACTCGCGGGATCTGGATTTTGCGCGCTGCTATGAGCCTTATTCTCCTTGGTTCATTCTCAAAAAACCTGGAAGCAGCTCCCATATTTGAGGATCAATTTGGTCAAAATTCTTGCTTGCGACGCTCAGCTCTTGCGTCTTGGCTAGCACCCAGCCAAGAGCTCGTTCTGACCATGCAAGATGCCCGTTCCACAGGTCTGCAGACAGTGACCGCTTTGTCGTACGGACATTACTCAGCTCGTATGAGAACGGATGTTGGTGCAGGGTCTGTGGTGGCCTTCTATCTGATGGGGGTTGAGTCGAGTCAGCGGGATAATCCAGCTTATTTTTCCTATCATGATGAGATCGATATCGAACTTGTGAAGACCCTATGGCGTGAGGGGCAAGCGCTTGGCGATGATGCAACCTGGTTTAATGCTTACTATCATCATGGTTCTCTGATCTTGCCGCGCTATCAGGGGGATACAGCAGGAGGAAGTCTTTTGGCCTTAAAGGAGGTAAAAACCAGTGATAGGAATCTGTTCGATCGCCATGTCCTCCCTGGAGTCGATCGCGGAGAAAACTTTCTGGGCTTTGACTTCAATGATGGGCGTTACTATACGTATTCGCTCGACTACCAGAAAGATGCGATCACCTATCAGGTGGCCGATGACGAAGGCAAGGTCCTGCGACGTTTCACTTTAACGCCGCAGAGCGAACAGTGGCCCAATCGCCCCCTCTACCTCGCGCTCTCGCTATGGACTAGCTTTGACAGAGGTCTTCAGACCAGTTTTACAGGATTTTGGGATGCCCGCTTCGGGCGTCCGATGCGCGCCTATATCAGCCATGTGCGCTATGAGCCGGCTGATGACGTGAATATACCGGGTTCGGATCGTTGGAATGGCAGCATTCCCTGGCGAGCCTGCGGCTTTTAAAAAGAGTTCTTGGAACGGTTAGGACTCAAGCTCTGCGCAAGCGAAAAACGTACTGAAGGTATTTGGTGTCCGTAAAGTAGCCCAAAGTCAGAGCATTGAGCACAGGCAAATACCACTTACGGCTTGGTTCGATGCCATGCCAAGTCTCGACTTTGAGGCCGGCATTCTTGAAGACCTCTTGAGCGCTCTTGAGTGTAAAAAAGCGTAAGTGGGTTCTGTCCAAGACTCCGTGATCAACATAGGCCCAGTCCTTCTTGACCAAGAGCTGGAACAGGTTGCGAATGTAGCGAACATTCGGCAAGGAAACGAGTATCACTCCGTTTTCGCTCAGCTTAGCTTGAATGTCTTGGAGGAGGCTGTAGGGATCGACCATGTGTTCCAGAACGTCATTAAAGTAGATGGCATCGAAATACTGATTCGGGAGTTCTGTCAGGACTTGACGAATGTCGCCAATCAGGACCCTATCCAAAAGCTGAAGAGCTTTCTGACCTTCTTCTCTGTTAATTTCGACGCCCCAGACTTCACGCTCTGAAGACTTCAAGGAAGCGGCAAAGCGTCCGGCTCCGCACCCGATATCGATAACAGTGCGTGCTTCCTTAGGGAGAAGATCAGCCATCTCAGGCCTGAGCTTACTATAGTACTCGTCAGCCATGTCCCCAGTTTTGACGCCTACACCTGATTGATACGCCTCCATGGACACCCCGCAATGCTTACGTTAAACCCTGTTTTTACGCCAGATACAGACGACATGGCAAGCAGGATTGGAGCTGTAGGGCGCTGCTCCATGCCAAATAAGTCTAGGGCTTGGCCTCGATCAGTGGGGGTGTCTTCTCCTGCAGTTGCTCCCATGTCCTGTCCTTGGGTACAAGCTGCAGGAAGTCCCCCTCTTTTTGATAATGGTGAGCCGCCATCTCTCGCTCGGCGTTGAAGATGCGATAGCAAAAATTATGATGGGGATCGGTCAGAGGGCCTATCGGAACAAATGCCCAGGTTCCGTCGGGATGATGCCACTCTTGCTCTTGAAAAACCTGACAATCTTCTTTGCCCAGATTGATGCCCTTCATGCCGCCTTTAGCATTGTCCGCGATATGAAAGATCGCTCGGTCAAAGACATGAGGATCAATCCCGAGCATGGCCATCCACTCTAAAGAGAGTTCGTCAGCCTCCTGTTCGCTCGTGTAGTGGCCAAGATGGGCTTCGAAAGCTTTGCGTAAAGCGGCCTCACCATTTTTATCTTGGGCGTTTAGGCGCTCACTCATCGCTAAGAAGAGCTTGAGATAGTCTTGGTCTTTGATGGGGATCTGTCGAACTCGATCGAAGATCATACTGTTCACAAAGTTGAGGTGAAGCCTCTGGGCCTGCTCAGGCTGCTGGACCCATTCAGGCCAGCTCGGCTGTTTAAAGGCTTTGGTCACATCCTCAGGAAACGACGGAGCGCCCTCTTTTACGGGCAGTTTTAGCGTTGCAAGGCACTGGAGCGCGAGGGCTTCAAACTGGGGGTAGCTCGCAGCAGACCCTTCCTGCAAAGGTCCGAAGGGAAAGGTACCCAGCTTCGTTCGAAACGCTGTATCTGCCATCAGTGCTGTTGTCTCCTGACAAGGCGCTTCGCAGTTTTGCGTTTGACAGCTGTTTGTGATCACGTTGCCCGCAGCCAAGATCAGCCCGGGGTGGAGGCGCTGATCGGGAAGTTGCTGCAGCTGCTCCCTTGCCTGCAAAACGAGTGAACCCATACCTGCTTGTCCGCCAATCTCTTTCATCGCAGCATCGGCTTCGGGGCGGTGAGGGGATGGTTCCTCGTTGAGTTTATAAAAGAAATTGTAGCGATGTATGGGAGCGGTCGCATGTGAGCGATAGAAATGCCCCAATTCGTGCGTGAGTATCGATACGATTTCCATCTCATCCATGCGTTCGATGAGTCCAGAAAATACTGTTACGTAATTGGCTGTGCGCAGCATATAGAGACGCTTGGCAGCTTTTTTGCCTGCGAGCTCAGGAGATTTTTCGCAGCCTTTTTGAGCGTGCAAGGTCCCATCCTCGCCAAACAGGAACTGACAGCTCTGAGCCTGGGCAGCAAAGCTTGCGGCCATTTCGCGTAGCAGCTGCGGGCCTGCTTCACCTGCAGCTTGGCAGGGCAGTTGCGAGGGGGGTGCTAACGCAATTCTGCCGCTGTGTGCGTCTATCATAACGGAGTCTATCACGTCGCCAGACTCACTTTCGTCCCAGACTATGGGGTTGTCTATGCAGGTCCAAACATGGGCTACTAAGGCATTGGACTCTTGCATGCGGATCACTCGAGCCTGGGGGTGCGGTACGGCTGCCAGCTGGTCTGGAAAGCGCTGACGCAAGCGGGTATCGATCTGATCTAGCCAATACTGAAGTCGCTGAGTACGCGGTGAAGAAGGATCCTCTAAGAGTTCAGCTTTGAAACCCAAAAGTTGCATAAGGTTCGAAACATAGGCCTCGGCGCTTAAGCTGACCCAGTTCCATCCAGAGCGATCGCGCACAGGTTCACCTGCTTCATGCCGCAGTTGAGACAGGGCTTCGGGCTTTGCAGGCTGACAGGCTAGAAGTGTTGAAAGGAGGAGGCTGGTGCCTAAGATCGCGTTCAAGCTGCGCGCGCGAGCGAAGGTGCAAAAAAACCGATGGAACATTTCGAACTTCCTTACGCAGGGAATAAGGAAGCACATATAGGATGCAATGCTTGAAAGCAAAGGGCGATAAGGTCTTTATGAGAAATTTATGACATCCATGAAGCTTGCGCCCCGCCTGTTTCATCGAAGGGGAGGAGGGCGCATTCTAAATTTTGAATCAGTGGACTAGGTCCTGACCAATCTCTTCCATATGCTCTACAGCCTCCCTCATCTCTTCGATTAACTCCTTACTTTTTTCAGGATCGAGTCCTTCGCGAGCCAAAACTCTCACGATGGCAGGATGGGCAACAATATCTCGCGCTGGATAGCAGCCCTTGGCTGAGGGCAAAGCTTTGCCGACTTCAACATTCTGCCGAATTTCTTGAGCAGACCATTGGGCGAGGCTCGGATAGAGATTGACGAGTGCCGTGAGTTGCTCGGAACACTGAGTATACTTTGCTCCATAGGCAAGCACCACCGGCTTTGCCTCGTCGAGAAGGGCATCTATGGTATTCACGATCAGGGGGGCATCGCCCCCTCCCTCCGCTTCCAGCTGAGAGAGCACGGATTCAGCCAAAACAAGGTAGCTACGAATCGACTCGGCTAGAGGCGCATCGGCTGCAAAGAGTTTTTGAGACGTGAGCAATCCTGCAAGTGTCAGCTGATAAATGTATGTCATGTGTGAGGCTCCTTGAAAAATAGGTACGAACATGGACACAATAATGATTATGATAATTATTCTCAATTTAAAAACAAAGAAAATTTGCTTTTTTGGCGTAATGAGGAGGACAGGGTGTGGCGACCGAAGACTTTAGCTCCGAAAGTATCCGCTCGAGCGGATACTTTCGAGCTTAGAAAACCCAAGGAATCCGCTCCATCAGGTGCTCGGCGAAACGGCTCCTAGGAAGCCATCCTTCTGCATCTTTGACAAAAGATTGAAGTAGGCGTTTTCTGTCATCGTGTCGGCTACGTTTGATAGAGATGGCTGGAAGGGGACCGCAACAATAAAGGGAAGCCATTGAACAAGAGTAAAGGAGTCGTAGAGCTTGTACGATCTTTCATTCCCTTTTTCAGAAACTTTGACCTCCATATTGATCTCCCCTTTTGCCCAGGAAGGGACGATATAAAGGGTAACCCCTGTGAGCAAAGCAAAGAAGAGGCTCCAAGTTTGAGGATCTTCAAAGGCTTTTCCTTCCACAATAACGTCGGCTTCCGTAGGACCTTCAACCAGCTGACAGCAGTCCAGAGATTTTAAATTCTTTTCGAAAGCGTGTTTATAGAGAGCCGCCTTCATCACCTCCACTTGTTCCTTCTGAAAATCGACAGAAACATCTGCTGACCAGCGGCTAAATATTTTGACCTTTTGCACATTTTTGGTCTTGAGCTGTGATGGAGATATTTTTTCCAAATGATCGGCCGTGACAGTGAGGCATGAGTTCATGAAAATAGCACAGGCGAGAAGAGAGAGGCTTTTGCTCTTAAAGATCATGATGGGAGGTCCTAATAATGTGTCTCATGGGGCGCAAAAAAGGCGCCTAGTCCTAAGGGATAGCAGCCCAAGTCCTACCCTCGTTTAGGCCAGGCGAGCAAGGAGAAAAGCGTGAAGTTTCCTGAGATTTCCCTTGAGAGAAGGAAGAGTGCCCGCGATCAAAGAACGCAGGTACTCTGGCCCCTTACGGACGCTTTTCAAGGCGCCAGAGCTGATTTTTCTGATAGGGGCGTACCCGGCACTGCCATTGCTGAAGCCCTTGACTGTTTGCAAAACCATCCGTGGCAGGGTTGGAAACACTTGTCTCGAGGCATTTGCCACTCCAAGCACTCTCGAGAAAATACACATCGGGTGTGCCGCTGCTTACGAAGTACCAATTGCGATTGCGCATCTCGGTTCTTTGCAGACAATCGTACTGCTGGATTTTATCGCCATTGTTACGACCTCCGCGGCCCGTGTCGAGATCCACGCATTTATGCGAATAGCTCGACTCAAGTCGATACTGCTGCTCGCCCTCTTTTTTTAGCTCCCAAAAACTATTGGGCCACGCGGGAGCATTTGCCTCGGGACAATCATACTGCTGAATCTTTTCAAAGTTATCAAAGCCAGTTTGATCGAGGACTGCGACATTGAGGTTGAGACACTTGCCGCTGTGCTGATTGATGAGGACGTAGGTTCCTTCTTCCGGCTCCATGCGCCCCGGCGGAACGGAGGGAGTATTCGGTTCGGCTTCGGGCTTTGCTACGTGCTTAAGCCGCTTAAGAGCCTGTAAATACCCTTGTCCCACTCTCTCATTGAGCGAATGGGACATGGGATCACCAAACGCTAAGGCGGTGAGCAGATCCCAGGTGCCGATCCCATCTTTATCGACCAGGGTGGCCCCATCACCCTCGAGAGCCCAGGTCTGACCGACACCAACGAAGGTCAGGAGGATACGGGGAACGGGATCTTTCGGTTGGACGAAGTTATGGGTCTTAGACTTGAGACTTTCATTGAAGGAACCCTGAAAATCCCAATAGGAAAGCCGAGGCGCACCAAAAGTATAGATGCCTGCAACGTCTTGGCCTTCTTCCTTGAGGCGCATGCCAATCAGGGTCGCTAAGGCCCCTCCCAAGCTATGTCCGGTCAGGTAAAAGCGCTTGTTCCAGAGTTTTTTCTCATTCAAAACTTTGAGAAGCCCCGTTTCATTCGGATGCCACACCCCATACATTGCCTCGAGAAAACCTTGGTGCAAGGTACCTTTAAAGTGAGCGCCACCATAATAAGCAGGAAAGACTCGAGCATTGGTTGAAAGCCAATCTTGCAGTCCACCGGCTTGCTCCAAGCTCTCTGATCCACGAAAGGCAAGGAAAACATCTTCTTGGTCGGGATGATAGAAGACATAGCCCTCGACATCTTTCACCCCATCGCGGGCACTCACAAAGGCGATCTCCCAGCCCTCGAGTTCAATGGGAAGACCAAAGAACTTGCGGTGACTTTCATAGCTGTTCATCACCTCGCAATCACTGCCTTCCCCACAGTAGACAGCTTCCGAAAGACTCGCAAAAAATTGAGCGTTCTCAATAAAGCTCAGCTTTGAAAGGGCTGACCCGCTGGGGGAGCCTTTGGTCTGGGACTTCCATGCCTGGCTATGGCAGGCCATGAGAGTTACGAAACTCAGGAAAAACAGGGCGTTTCTCAGCAGCATAAGTCCCTACCTTAGTCTTTGTAAGAGATTTTTACTTAATGCCTATCTGCTCTTATGCTGCAAGAACTAAGCCCTATTTTTTTCTTTAAAATGCAGGATGTTATAGGCGGGTAGCCGGCAGTCTTTACCGGTTGCGCTTTGCACTTAAGACCTTTTGAAGCGATTTGTAGGAGAAAATGCGGATAGTTAAGGGGGTGAGCAGGTCTGCCTAGCTGCTCAGTTTAAAAAAACTAGGCTTGGATTCTGCTCATAGTGTGGCACTAGCTGCCGCTCAGTATCGGTTCCATAAACTCCGTGCTGTATTGGTCCAGGCGAGTCGCATAGGATTCGCTATGGCAACTCCCATCACCAAAAGAATTGACTCCGACAATAGTCTCTACCCCATCAATGATCATCATCACGGGCCCTCCGGAGTCACCATTACAGACGTTATGAAAAAAGCCTCCGATCCTAAGAAATTTTTCATCCAGCCCTTCGAGTTTTACGCTTGCGGTGCGCTTGACCTCCGATCCAGTTCCTATCAAGCTGTTACTTTGGCCGAATCCGACGACGCGAGCTTTTTCGCCAAGCATGCCACTTGGCATCGCTCCGCGAAGATAGGGAATAGGCTCAATATCCATGGGCTCATTGAGTTTCAGGAGGCCGATGTCATAGCCACCCTTAGGATCCTTGAAATTGAACTTCGGATGGAAAAATGCCTTCCGACCCGTAAACATTTTTGGACGATTGTTCTTATCGCTAAGATCGTCGCCTGCATAGACGCGGAACACATGGGCAAACCCAAGACGCGGTTGATCGAGGCAATGAGCAGCGGTCAGCACCGTATCCGGGGCAATGAGTGCGCCGGTGCACATAAACCGTTTTTCTCGCGCCATGATCTCGACGTAAATGGCCACAACAGCCGGATCACCGCTCGTTTTCGAGCCGCCAATGATCTTGGGATCGCTCGTCTGTGCCGTGCGGCAGCTCAGGAGTAGAATGCTAGCAAGAGCTGCCAGTGAATGAGCTGCTAGGGACATCATGGGTGGCAGTCGGCGACTTTTCATGCGAGACCTCTTAGAGTAGGTGCTGTCAGGGTTGTGCTTCGACAGAAGTGAGCTACCGTCCCTGAAAGGGGCCGGCTTTTAAAGGATAATCCATAGGGAAAGCCTTTGTATATCCCCGGTGGCCATCGACAGTCGATGGTGAAAAAAATCGCGCTTGAAGCTTTCCACTTCCCGTTGCCCCAAAAATGACTAGAATCACAGCTCGCGTAAAGTACCGATGGGTACTCTCAAAGAAAGGAAAGCCCATGTCGCTGACTCTGATTGGCTCTGCCACCTCGCCCTATGTTAGACGCTTGAGACTCTATCTGCAAGATGCGCCCTATACCTTCGAGCCTCTTAATATACTGGACGCAGAGGGTGATGCACGCCTCACAAAAATAAGCCCGATCAAGCGGATTCCTCTGCTTTTGATTGACAATAATCCCCTCTTTGAGTCCCGTGTAATTTTTTCCTATATCCAAAAACGATTTGGCAGGCACGAGCTCAGCCTCGATGAGGAAAATCTGATCAGCGCTGCCGATGCACTCTTAGACCAGCTGATTCAAATCTATCTCATGCGGCGCTTCGATCATCCCGTTGACCTCAGCAATGCCTATTTTGCCCGCTTTGCATCGCGTAAAAAGGAGACTCTGCAGTTTTTGGCGTCGGCTGTCTCTTTGGGCAAGCTGCATAACTGGGATTATCCTGCCATGAGCCTTTATACCCTGCTCGACTGGGCCCTCTTCCGGGAGATGCTGACTAAAGAAGAAGTACCTCAGGCTCTGCATAAATTTTTGGCCGAACATCATGGTCAGCCAGAAGTTGCTGGTACTGATCCGCGTACGCTCGCATGAGCGTGATCGGGATATAGACAGGGTTTGCGCTCCTTATGGGTTCTGCTTGGAGAGGCTGTTTCCGGGCAAGGACCTACATAGGCTTCAAGCTGCCAAGAAGAGGCAGGGTAGGGGAAGAGTGGTCACGAGCTCAAATATAAGGTACGATTTGCTTCTTGGCATCATGAAATGTCAAGGCCTCGCCACACAGGAGCCTTCGTGTCACGACTTCGCTTCAGTCTCACCGAATGGAAAATTCTCGCTCTGCTTGCAGCAGTCCAATTTGCTCATATCGTCGATTTCATGATTATCATGCCGCTCGGTCCCCAGCTGATGCGCCTTCTGCAAATCAGTCCCTCCGAGTTTTCCCTTCTCGTCTCATCTTACACATTTTGTGCAGGAGCCACTGGCTTAATCAGTGCTCTCGTTCTTGATCACTTCGATCGCAAGCGAAGTTTGATTGTGTGTTTTATCGGCTTTGGAATAGGAACCTTGGCGTGTGCTTTGACGGATAGGTTTTCCACTCTCCTTTTGGCTCGTTGCCTCACGGGAGCCTTCGGCGGCCTTTTAGGCTCACAGGTCTTTGCGATTGTTGGAGATGCCATTGCTCCTCAGTTGCGCGGGGCTGCCACGGGAATTGTGATGGGATCGTTTTCCTTGGCCTCGATCTTT
>CANGNB010000037.1 GCA_947454545.1 Oligoflexaceae bacterium | reverse complement strand
TATTTAAAAAAAACTTCGAGATACCATAGCCGCAACCTCTCGCGCGTCCTTCCCTGACTCTTCGCCCAGACCTGGGCCCACTTCATATCATTTTGCAAAGCAAGGAGCAAAGCCTCGGGCTCGTCGGTATTCAATATCAAGCGACGCCTGACCAAAAGGAGGCGTTCCAAATTTTCTATCCAGGCAGCGGGGTCAGACTCCCGCGAAAGGCTCTGATGCTTCAGCTCGAGTTCACCTAAGAGCTTTCTTGGATTATCGAGCATAGCCTCCTGCCAGGGCTCACGTGGCAGATCCTGTAAGGGGATGGCAGCTTCTAGATTGGGGCATGGCCAGTAGAGGTAAACAAAAAAACTCAGTACGACGCGCAGAATGCAGCTCTGAGCCCACAAGGGTGATAAGCAATGGAAGGCCAATGGGAATTGCATGCTTGACCCTGGATGGGAGTCGCAGACCGTGTTGTAATCTAACCCACAACGAGTGCCGCTTACCCAAGGTCCTTGGACTGGGGTCACGCGACTTACTGTGAGACATATCACACTCTAGTTTAACTGAATGCGAGTAAACGTTGCAGTAGAATGAGCCCGGCAAATCATACCCAGCCCCCCTAAAACGGGATCCTTTAATTGTTGGTTTAAATTCAAACCATTGAGTTTCAATGGTTCCAGATGAGTTTCAACTGATCTCTTCGTTTAGAGTCCAGATAAAGATTGTGAAACCAGGCATACATGGAGAGAGCTAAGCTCAAATTCTCTATTTTTTTCGTGGTACACCACGTGCGACGAGCCAAGCGTTTCAAACCATCGCGAAACATAGCGTAGGTGTGATTGAGGCTGAATAAAGGGTCCCAAGCACCTTCTTTAAGCTCGCCTTGACCTACGACACAGCCTCGTCGTCCAGGTGTTGCCTCATGGTTCCACCCAGGAAGATAAGAACGAATAAACGGAGGATAAGCCTTACTCTGATCGGTTTTTACAAGCCCTGTAGGGCCTAAGCAGTCCTTTAAATCCTGAAAGAGTGCGTTGAGGCATTTGCGCCGTTCGCAAGGTCTAGGACCGTATTTTTTGCGAGCCATGGCGACGAGCGGTCCCTTTGCTGGAATTTTTCCAACAGCTATGGCGAGCACTTTTCTGGTTTTGTCTTCGACAGCAATAGCTGCAGTGATAGGCTTACATTTTGTATGTTCAAAAGTTTCGAGTTCATCAAAATCGAGTCTGGAAACTTTCTCTCGATTCTTTCGATAGACCTCAAGGTTGTGCTGCGCACATCTTCCAAAGCGAAGCAAACGCCTTGCAATCACGGCTCTCTGAACACCAAGAATGATAGCAAGACGGCGTTGAGAAACCCCAGAACATAGGCTGCGAAAGACATTTTGATTTAAATATCTTTTGCGCAGTCGATAATCGATTCCAAAGTGTGTCTCTGAAAATGTCTTCTTGCATGCCTTGCAGCGATACCTCTGACATTTCTTTCCATCTGATTCTCGAATGTATTTGCCGTATTTTGCTGGTTTTTCTTGGCTTTTGCAATAGGGACAGACCATACCCCCTCCTATAAAGTTCAGGGGCATTGTGTCTTGTTTTAAGATTTTTGCGAGCGACATCTCATGTCGCAAGTGAAGTCCAAACGAAGTCTCAACAGTTAAGGGAACCAGTTATTGAGGAGTTAACGGCATACGCCGAACGGACCGCCGATTCCAGCAAAGGCACTCCCGGATACGCCCACGACCCAGCAAAAAACAGCCGTCTATCCTTTTCTTCATGCATCGCCTTCAGCGTTGCTAAGGCTCGTGCTGTCCCCGGATGCACAACAGCGCGCTGCAAGGGTACCCGCGAGAGAACTTTACTTTCTTCTATCGGCATGATGGGATTCCAGGTTTGAAAGATCGGACGATCCGGAGCGAGCGAAGGCTCGACGGCATTGACCCAGACGGTGAACATGGACTGGGCGAGATCAGGATCCAGCATGTAGTTGAGTGCAGACCAATCCTTTTCATGGCGAGGCATAAAGCGCGTGTCGCTGTGCACAACAAGTTCGCCCGTATCGTAGCGAATGTCCGCGAGCGCTGCATGCTCGCGACTGTAAATCGCGGCATCCAGAAAACTCAGCTGGTTGGCTTGCGTCGCAATCACCACGCGATCGTAGATGCCTCCCTCGCCGCGCGCATTGCGGAGCTCGATGCCGCCTTCGATGGGTCGTACAGTTTGCACCGGACTGCCGCTGACAAAGTTCAGATCCGTGCTCAAGCCTTTGACCAGTGCCCTCGTGCCTCCCGTCAGACGCAGCAGCTGCTCGCCGTAAACGATTTTACGAAACAGGGCCATGAGCTCACGCGCCGGCCAAGCTTGGAGATGCTCCTCCTTACAGGTGCAGATAGTCTGCAATAGGGGGAGAACCAGTCCCCGCCAAAACAGAGGGTCGAAGCCTTCCTTGCGTGCAAAAGTCGCGAGATCTTCCCGGGTGTCAGGGGTTTTTTCGAGTTTTTGAATGGCCTGAGAGAGGCGCCAAAGTCCAAGGGCGATGCGAGCCGTTTTGCTGTGAAGGTAACGCCAGCTCCCGACCCAAGGGAGTCCGCCGATACCTAGACGCGTGCTGCGGAACCAAGTCTTCTGGTCAAGGCCCATGCAGCTGACAAAGGTGTCGACCCCGAAGGTGCCCACACCGACCTCGGCAGCTAGGTCGATCACACTGCCCCAGGCCTCAGGGCTCATGACGCGAAGGGGCACGTCAACCCATCCGGAACCTTGCGCCTGTTCAACGTCCAAGGTGTGGGCATCCATGCCACGCGAGCTTTGAGCCTCGTACACTGTGACATGACAGCCGGCTTTTTGCAGAAGGTATGCGCTCGCTAAACCAGCCATTCCACTGCCCACAATAGCAACGCTTTGTCCCATGCTCTTCCCCTTCTCCTGCTAGGCCTGCGTTCAGGCAAAACGGGCCCGTCGTACCCAACCCTAGAAGTGTAGCGCAAACCTGCGCTGCTGTCGTGTCTCGTTTCCGTCTCAAGCCCCCCACAGAGCGACACAAAGGCCTATGGTTTCGTCCGGAAAAAGCGAGTAGTTTGGGCCATAAAATTATGACGGGCTTAGGGTTGCCGTGAGCCCGCTGCGGACGTTTAGGAGTTCCCCGATGATGCACGTAAAAGATCGAGTGGTTCGCTTGCAGGCCTTGCTCCGTGAAAAATCATTGCAAGCCTACGTCGTTCCCAGTGCGGATCCGCATCAGAGCGAGTACGTAGCGAGTGCCTGGAAGCGGCGCGAGTTTATCAGCGGTTTTAGCGGTTCGGCCGGCGTGTTTGCTTGCACCCAAAGTGAAGCCGGGCTCTGGACCGATGGTCGCTATTGGGTTCAAGCCGAAGTTGAGCTCGAGGCAAGTGGAATTGCTCTGTTTAAGCAGGGCGCCCCCGATGTTCTCGATTGGAAGCAGTGGTTTGCTGCCAAACTTAAGCGGGGAGATCGCGTTGGTCTCAATGCCGAACTCTTTTCCATAGACCAGTATCAAGCTTTAGATGCGGTCTTGAAAGCTGCAGGCATCGAGATTGTCAACTGCCACCCCGATCTGGTCGATCAGGTCTGGGGGGTGGAACGTCCTGAGCTTCCCTCTGCAGCTTTAAGGGAGCATCCTGCGGTCCACGCAGGCGAGAGTCTCACTCAAAAATTGCAGCGCCTGCGCAGCGCCATCAAGCTGCGTAAAGCGCAGGCTTTGCTGGTCTCCGCTCTTGACGAGCTCGCTTGGGTCCTAAATCTTCGGGGTGCTGACGTTGAGTATAATCCAGTATTTTACGGCTATCTGCTGATCGAAGAACAGCGTCTCACACTCTTTGTTGATCCTCGCAAAATCCATCCGGCTGTGACCAAAGCTCTTGGTGAGAACACTCTCGTCAAGCCTTACGAGGCCTTGGGTGAAGTCCTGCAACAGCTGAAAGGGGAAGCTCCCGTCTGGCTCGATCCCACAACGACGAGTGCCGCGGTCTGTCAGATCCTGACGGCAGCCTCTGTGCCGGTTCTCACGGAGACTTCACCTATCCCTGCGTGGAAGGCTAAGAAAAATGCAGCAGAGCTTGAGGGCATGCGCCAGGCCCATATTCGCGATGGGATCGCACTGACTCATTTTTGGAAGTGGTTTGAAGCGGAGGTGCCACGGGGCGGCATCGATGAAATCAAGATCGCCGAGGTCCTTGAAGGCTTTCGAACCAAAGGCTCGCATTACCTCGGAGCGAGCTTTGCGACGATCGCTGGTTTTGGCGCGCACGGGGCGCTTCCACACTATCGTGCGACCGAACAGAGCAATGTCGAGCTCACAAGTCCCGGCATCTTCCTTTTGGATTCGGGGGGACAGTATAGCGATGGAACGACGGATATCACGCGAACCTTTGCTCTAGGCACACCAACAGCTCAGCAAAAGGAAGTCTATACGCGCGTGCTCAAAGGCCATCTTTTGCTAGCCCGCAGCGCCTTTCCTAAAGGAACGAATGGCTATCAGCTCGATGTGCTCGCGCGCCAACCGCTCTGGCAGTATGCTCTGGACTATGGCCATGGTACAGGTCACGGCGTGGGGGCAGCGCTCTGTGTGCATGAGGGACCCTTTAGCGTGTCCTTGCGTAAAAATATGATTGCCTTGGAAGTGGGGCATGTCCTCTCCAACGAACCCGCCTGCTATCTTGTGGGAGAGTTCGGGGTGCGTATCGAAAACTTACTCACTGTGGTTCCCAAATCTACTTCCGCCTTTGGCGAGTTTCTAGGATTTGAAGACCTCACAGTATTCCCTTACGATCGACGCCTGATTGAGCTATCGTATCTCTCAGAGGAAGAGAGAGCTCAGGTCGATCGCTATCATCAGCAGGTCTTCGCCACGCTTTCTCCTCATCTTGATGCGGAAGCTCAAAACTTTTTGCGTACCGCCTGCGCTGCTCTTTAAAAGAAGAGGCATCGGGCGGACCAAGGACGAGTCATGACGGAAGTCAACTTTACTGTAGACAGCTCCGGCGCGCGCTATGCTGGCGATGAGAAAAAACCTTTGCTCTGGGTCTTGCGCGAAGATCTCGGCCAGACCCAAACTAAATTTGGCTGCGGTGCAGGACTCTGTGGAGCCTGTTCAGTGTATGTCGACGATAAGCTGGTGCGCTCCTGTGTGCTTCCCATCAGTACAGTGCAGAATAAAGTCGTGAGGACAATCTCGGGCCTCGATGACGAACTGGGACAACGCCTCAAAGCGGCTTGGGAACGTTTTGAAGTGGCTCAGTGTGGCTATTGCCAACCGGGTTTTATCCTGGCAAGCCATCGCCTCCTGAGCCAAACGCCGCCCGGTCAGAGCCTCAAGTGGGAGTCCATCAGCAATCTCTGTCGCTGTGCTACTTACGAGCGCATGCGTCGCGCGATTGAGGCCGTCCACGCTGAGCGCCCTTCACCCTAAATTCTTGCAGGCAAGCTGTCTACTCAAGGAGAGTCGAGACTATGGAACGTCCCCTCATCAGTCGCCGTGAGCTCTTGAAAAATGCTGCGGGTCTCACGGTGGGCCTCGGCCTTGTGATCAGCTTGCCCGTGCCGCATATCGAGGGTGTGCCGCGCACCGATGGTCTCGTCCTGCAAACTTTCGTTCGCGTGTTTCAAGACAATCGCATCGAAATCGTCGTGGCGAAATCTGAGATGGGGCAGGGCGTTAGCTCAAGTCTCGCACTCCTCATCGCCGATGAGATGGATGCTGATTGGGAATTGGTGAGTGTCAGACTCGAAGCTGAGCTTGCGGCCTATAAAGATCCCAATGGTTGGGGCGGAACGGCAGGCAGCACCTCTGTTCGCACCCAGTTCAAACGCTTGCGTAAGGTCGGAGCTAATGTTCGCGCTCTGCTGCTGTCCGCTGCCTCGCAGCAGTTTGGTATTCCTCACCAGGATCTGCGCGCCGAACGTTCCTATGTCTTCGACAAAAATGGTCAGCGCTTGGCTAGCTTTGGGGAACTCTGTGCGTTCGCCGCTCACATTCCTCTGCCGACAGCTGTGAGCCTTAAGTCTCCCGAGCAGTGGACGCTCATTGGGAAAGATACCGCCAGCAAAGGCTCGCGTGCCAAAGCTGAAGGGCGTGTGAGCTATGGCATCGACACGCGTCTGCCGGGAATGCTCTACGCTGCCGTGCGCCAGCCACGGGTGTTCGGAGCTCGGATCGCCAACGCTGCCGAGCTTCAAGATAAGATTGCAGCTCCCTATCGCCTTTTGCAAAAAGATCAGACCCTGTTTGTGGTCGGTCCGAGCTATTGGCAAGCTCAAAATCTCATCCAAGCCCTTCCGGTTCGGTACGATGTCCCCAACGTTGTGCGCGAGAGTCAGCAGGACCTGATCGAAGCCAAACTGATGGCCGCCGTGCGCCGCGAGGGGGGCATCTCAGTCAGCAAAGCGGGCGATGGTAAGGGGGCCTTGGGCCTTTGCGAGCAAACTCTCGAAGCCGAATACTTCGGGCCTCTGCTCGCGCACCACACCATGGAACCTATGAATGGAACCGCATGGGTCGATGCCCAGCACTGCGAATTTTGGTTGCCCACCCAGGACGGCGAAAGCAGTCTGGCTCTCATAGCGCAGACTTTAGAACGGGCTCCGGACACTGTGCAAGTGCATATCACGGCTATGGGCGGTGGTTTTGGGCGTCGTATAGAAATCGATTACGTCGAACAGCTTATCTTTGTCGCCAAGAATATCGGTGTCCCTGTGCAGCTGATCTGGTCACGGCCTGAGGATACGCAGCACGATTTCTATCGTCCCGCCTTTGCCGCCAAGCTTAAAGGTGGCCTCAGTGGCCAAGAGCTGCGGGTGTGGTCCGGTAAAAATGCTGGGCCTTCTATCGCGAAACGCAAACGACCCTCGCTCGAACTTGATCGCAGTTCGGTCGAAGGCTTTGCCGAAACACCCTACGATATCGCTCATTTTGAAGCCGAGCATGAAGATCTGGAGCTGGGTGTTCCTTTGGGGTATTGGCGTTCCGTCGGGCTCTCGCAGAACCTCTTTTTTACGGAAAGCTTTCTCGATGAGATCGCTTTTGCCGCTGGGCGTGATCCCTTGGCCCTACGACTCAGTCTCCTAAAGGGAAAGCCACGGCTGCAAAAACTCTTAGAGAGACTGCGTGAAGTCAGTCAGTGGGAGACCTCGCCCGATCGTCAGCGCATGGGTATGGCCTTGCTCGAAGGCTTTGGATCGCTAGCGGCTATGGCTGCCAAAGTTTCTGTGGTGGATAAGCGGCTCAAGGTTGAGCAACTCTGGTGTGTTGTCGACTGTGGTTTGGTTGTTCATCCCAAAGGTGCAGAGGCTCAGGTGCAGGGAGGCGCTCTCTTCGGATTAGCAGCAGCCCTCAACGGCAAGATTACTGTCAAGGACGGACAGATTGAACAGGCCTATTTCAGTGATCTACCTTTTTTAAAGCTCGCTGACAGTCCCCGCGTCGAAGTTGTGTTCATGCCCAGCGACGCCGCAATGGGCGGCTTGGGTGAAGTGGCTGTGCCCCTCGCTGCCCCTGCGGTTTGTAACGCGATCTTTCGCGCGACCGGGCAGAGAATCCGACGCCTTCCGATTCGCGATTTCTCTTTTCCGAGCTAACGCAGCCACACCCGATAGGATCGATCGGTAGTTTGCAAAGCGAAGATCTCCTGAGGATGGTAGGCGGAACTCTGTACCCGTTGTTTCATCGCCTGAATGTCGAGCTTTTGCTCCTGCATCCGGGCCAGAGTTTCGGTGGGGATCAACTCTTCAATCTCATCAACAGACCGAGCAGGGAGTTCGAGACGGACAAGCTCTTCGCCTTGGCTATCGCAGACGAGAATACAAAGCGCTTGGGCAAGATCACTCAGGCGCCCCAGACTCTTTGGATCTAAGCCAGCAAGCATCGCTGGAACGGGTAGGGGGTACAAAGGAAGATCCAGTTCACGCAGCAGATGTTTGACGGGTACACGACACCCTAACTCATCAACGGCATGCAAAAGACCCTGTACCGAACGCATCAGCATTAAAAACCAGGCCGGACCCGCCGAGCGAAACCACCAGCGTTCGTCCCCTAGAACCCTATGAAAATGTTCTTTCAGGCCCCATTGCGCAAAATCAAAAGCGGCTTCGGTGCAGAAGGGCTCAAACAGTTTTTGCAGCACAGCAGGGAGTTTGTGGGACGTACTCAAAAGTTTTTGAGGATCAAAACCCAATGCGACGAGATAATCAAAGGGCACCGTATCGCCCCCATCTTGATATGCCCTTATCAGTTGCAGAAGCAGGGTGCGCTCTTTTTGAGGAATGCGCATCATAGAGCCAAAATCATAGAGGACGAGCTCATGAGCATAGCGCGCACTGAGACCTGATACGCGGCGAAAGCCCAAATTGCCAGGATGGGGATCGGTATGCAGGAGGCCGTGACCAAAGAGGGCTGACAGAGCATAGACCATGAGGCTCTGGGCCATATCCGAGCGGGCTTCATAGGACCAGCTCTTGCGAATATTCGCAAGATCCTCTGCTTCCTCGTAGCTTTGCACTAAAATCGTCGAGGAACTGAACTGCGGATAGACCTGAGCGATGCGAATGGGCCAGCCCATAGGTAAAGCTTTGGCAGCTTCCATCTGCTGCTGCGCTTCGCGACGATAGTCGAGTTCTGCGGTCAGGGACTCACTGAAAAAGTCTAAAATGGAGTCCATTTCAAATTGAAATTTTCGCGGTGGTCCGACCTTGCTCACTGTGCGCAGAAGTTGCAAATGTTCAGACATCCCAGCCTTGAGATCTGGGAACTGAATTTTGATCGCCACCTCCTCTCCAGAGCGGAGGGTAGCTCGATGCACTTGCCCGAGCGAGGCGACCTTGGTCGCTGGAGCCAGCTGCTCTAGTTCAGCATGGAGAGCCGGGCTTTCCCTTTCGATACGGGCCTTGACGTATTCGAGGGGCATGGGCTCTAAGCAGACAGGGTTTTGATTGGGTTCTTCTCCCAAGCGCATCGACAAAAACTGTGCGGCCTTTGCGCTGAGACCAGGAACACTGCCGAGGGATTCCATGAGATAGCGACGGCTGGCCGTCTTATCCCACATGCCGAGGGCTGCAGTTTTGGCCAAAATAGAAGAGTAGCGTAAACCGGTTGCCAAGCGTCCAAGGGGCGTGACCATGGTTCTGAGCCTCGTGCTGACAGATGAGTTCGATGGGCTATTATCACCGAACTGCTTGGCCTCTGTCGAGTCTCAGCTTTAAAGCCGCGGAGCTTCCTGGCTTCGAGCTGAGGATGGGGTCAGAGCATCGTGGCCGCTCGCCCCTTGCCACGGTGTTTGCAAAAAGAGTTTGAAGGCTGGATTTTCTGTCTCGCGAACAAAGGAGTATCCGACCTGGCGAAGGCTATCTTCGAAATCATGGTGTTCGTAGCCCTGGACCTCAAACGCAATCAGCACGCGGCCAAAGTCAGCTCCCTGAGAACGATAGTGGAAGAGGGAAATATTCCAGCGTTCACTCATCACAGCGAGGAAGTTTGCAAGAGCTCCGGGGCGCTCAGGAAAAGCGAAACTATAAAGCTCCTCATGAAAGCTCTGCGGCGCCAGTCCTCCCACCATGTGGCGGATATGCTCTTTGGCAAGCTCATTGTCCGTCATATCCTGGAACCAGTAGCCCTGTTCGCTCAAGACCTGGTAGAGCTGCGGCACTTCCTCTCTATCCTGAGTTCCAATGCCGAGTAAGATATAGGCCTGTTGCGTTCCATTGCTGCGGTAATTGAACTCGGTGATGTTTTGGCCCCGAATCACTCGCGTGCAAAAATCCTTCAGAGCCCCTTTGCGCTCGTGAAGTCGAATCGCAAAGATGCTTTCTAAGCCTGCTCCTGTGAGCGCGCGCCCAGCCGCAAATTGCAGGCGCTGAAAGTTCATATTTGCGCCTGAATTGATGGTCACGATGCGCTTGCCTCGCAGCGCATGCTGCTGAATGTAAGCCTTAGCTCCAGCCCAAGACAGGGCTCCTGCAGGTTCGGCAATCGTGCGAGTCTCGCGATAGAGATCATGGATCGCCGAACAGATTTCATCGGTGGTGACACGAATGAAAGCATCGACGGAATCTTGCACGACGCGAAAGGTGTGAACTCCCACTTCACGCACGGCAACGCCATCGGCAAAAACCCCGACAGTTTCGAGAGAAACCCTTTGTCCTTCTTCGAACGATCGAGTCATCGCATCACTGTCGTAAGGTTCGACGCCAATAACTTTGACTTTTGGATAGAGGGATTTGATATAGGCTGCCACTCCAGCGATCAGTCCACCGCCCCCGACTGGGATAAAGACGTAATCGAGGTCCGGCCAATCTTCGACCAGCTCCTTGCCAACAGTCCCTTGACCTGCCATGACCAGGAGATCGTCGAAGGGATGTACCATCGTCGCCCCGAGCTCTACGGCCAAGCTTTGACAGCGATCCCAAGCCTGCGAATAGTGGTCGCCCGCGAGAATAATCTCTGCTCCAAAGCGAGCCACAGCCTTAACTTTAATTTCAGGAGTCGTCGTCGGCATGACGATCCAAGCCGGTATCCCCATAGCTTTAGCAGCAAGAGCCACGCCCTGTCCGTGATTGCCGGCTGATGCGCAGATCACACCCCGTGCGCGATCTTCAGGCGAAAGCTGCGCAATCTTGTTGTAGGCACCCCGAATTTTAAAAGAAAAAATGGGCTGCAGGTCTTCGCGCTTGATACGAATTTCGTTCTTCCACTCCAAAGACAGTCCTGGCGCAGGTTCTAGGGGTGTATGCTTGGCGACGTCATAGACGCGAGCTTTGAGAATTTCTTTGAGAAGTTCGTATTCCATCGGTACGCCCCGGAAGAAAAAGGACTGAGTGTGATCCTCTGACTTTTACGGGAGCCCGAGGGGAACAACAAGGGGGAAAGACCTTCTAGGTCAAAAAGACCTGCAAAAAGGTAAGATTCGCAAACTGGCTCCGCAAACTGTTGGTTTGCCCCTGAAAGCGCAAGAATCAAAGAAGCTTACCCAAAAAAGAAGAGGTGCGCCATATCCTTCTGAAAACATTGATATTTTTTTCAAAAACCACAGTTAAAGGACCCAGTTTGCGAGGTATTGCCTCAGGAAATACGGGGGTTTACCGATGTCAACTTGGACCAATCAAGAGGGAGACCCCATGCGCCGACTGCTTATTTTGCTGGCTTTCGTGGCCGCTTGCACCACGCTCGAAAAGCCCAAGGGCCGTTCCGGCATTGCTGTGACAGTGCGGAATGGTGGGCGTATGGAGGCTCAAAGCCCACGCTTTTTGGTTCTGAAAGAAGGACATGCCTCAGGGCCGATGGCGAATGATGCTGGGCTCTTAGCTTATTTTTCTCGCATAGCCAAAGACAGCGGGCGCGATGTGAAGGTGGCTGATGACATGTTGGATTGGGCGATGCGCGATCAGAATCAGCGCTATATGGTCGTCATTCAAAATCTTGGCGTTGATAAAAAGGCTAAAAAGTTTTGCCATAAGTTGCAGGTGCTCTACTTTTTGCCCGGCGATCTGCAGGAGGCTGCTGTAGATCCGACCTTTCGCCAAGAATTGGAAGGCTGTGACACGCGTGGTACTGACGACAGCGAACTGGTTCAAGCAGCCTTGCGAGTTGCTTTGAGGCATTTAGGTCGCGAAGGCACTTTCTTAGACGAGCGTAGCTCATCATCTTAGAGGAAGAGTATGACAGGTGTTTTAGGGCTCCCTCCGATCTGCGATGTGCCTGCGAACTGGCGGTGGCACTATGCACTCGCATGGGATTGTCGGCTCTCGCTTACGGATCTTACGCAGCTTGGTCAAAGAGTTTTGCCGCATGCGGAAAACGCACCCTTATCCCAGTTCTTGGCTTGGTCGCTTCTGGAGCAGTCTACCTATCTTTGGGGACGTCTGGCTCAGGAAGAGTCGCCTGTTCCTATAGCCTTGGGCTCGAGCTTTGTCCAAGCTTTTGGGGCTCAGCTCGTTCGTAAAGCAAAGATCGCCTATGCGGCTCCTGAGTTTTGGCTCGTCTGCTTTATTGATCGACGCCATGCGCAGCGAAAGATGTGGCGTCTCGCCGTGCGACCAGCCCACAATCATAGTCTTCGCAACAATTTTGAATGGTGGGTCGCAGAGGGCGAACTCAAGAAAAAGGCTACGGCACACGGTCAAGCTCTCGTCCCCTTTTGCAAGCAGTTTCTGCCAGCAGGTGCACTGAGTCGAGAAATTCTTACGGACCTGAGCACGCTTCATTTTCACGCTCCCAAAGGCTATCAAAGTGTCACTTGGAACTTGCGACGCTCTGCTCAGATGCTCCCTTCGAAACAGCTCCATCGTTATCGAAAAGTCTTTGTCGGCTCCCAAGAGCTCACCGATGCTAGCGCATGGCGAAAGCTTCAGAATCCACTCGTCATTGCTCTCACTCAGCAGGGCCAAAAGGCGAGTGTTCTCTGTGGGGGCAGCAAACCGCGCGCTTCCACAGATCGGTCTTGGTCCTTGGATCTGCAGCTGGAAGGCCCACTGAGTCAGGCTCAAAAGCTTTTGAAAGCCACTTTTCCCCAGCAAGAAGAACAGCCTTCGCTCAGCACTTCAAAAGATCTGCGCGTAGGCTCTACAGGGCAAAAGCGTCAGCAGCTTTTACGCCAGCTCTTGGAGCGCCAAGACTTGCGACGGCTCTTTGTACCGCTCGTGCCTGTTCATGGGGATTGGGCGAAACTCTCTCTCGAAGAGCTGATCTTAGGGGCTGATCTTTCCCAAGCTCATCTTGTCGATCTCATCACGAGCCTGTTAAAAGCGGCCCAGAAATTGCCGCGCTCGGCTCGCGAAGCTGCCTGGGCCTTAAGCCTTTGGCAAAAGCTGCTCACCGCTCAGGAGGAGCTCTCTGATGAAGCCGTTTGATCTACTGTCGTTTCAGGATGCCTCGGCGCGGTGGGCTGCTCGCCAGATGAAGCTTGCGACCCGGACAGCGCGACGCTATCTGATTGCTGATGAAGTCGGTCTTGGTAAAACGCGCATTGCGGCCGCTGTGGTCGATTCCTTTCGTTCGGAACCAGGACCGCTCAGGGTTCTCTATCTTGCGCCTCGCAACGATATGTGCCGACAGAATGGGCAAAGCCTTGCGTCTGCCCTTCAGGCCGATCTTCATGAGGTGCCGAGCCTTTTACACCTTTTTACAAGGGCTTGGGGATCTGCTTCCTTGCAGCTAACCGTTCTGCCCACGCATGCCCTTGAGCCTGCGGGGCATTCGGTGCGCAGTGATGAGCGCCTCATCATGGCACATACTCTGTGCCGACGGCAGCTCTTACCTGAAAGCCTGACGATCCAACTGTTCAAGGGGCAACGCAGCAAGAAGTTGTTTCAGCAGCGCTTGCATCACCTTCTGAAAGTTCTACCGCCCCTCCCAGAAGCTGTGGGGCGAGATCTCGATAAGCGACTCGCAGCGAGTGAAAGCCTGAGTCAACTCAGTGCGAAGCGTCTCAGCCTGAAAGATCAGGAAGCTTGGGTTCGATCGGTGCGTGAACTCTTCTTTGACTGCTTTCTCAAACATGCGCCGTGCGATGTTTTGGTCATGGATGAGGTGCATGAGTATGCAGAATTATGGCTCGAAGATGCGCGCTCTCCCCGCAAAGCCCAACTTGCACGATGGCTCTGGCCATCCCAGCGGCCGACTCTTTTGCTCTCGGCGACCCCTTTGCACTTTCGCCCCGAAGCGACGGAAGCTCAGCGCATGGAAGCCCTGCTGAGTTTTCTCCATGGGACACACGCGGCTGCTAAGCAGTTGGTTATCAAGATTCGGAACTTGCAAGAATCTCTTCTGCATATGAACCCGCAGAGCTTTGCTAAGGTCTTACTGCAAAAGCAAGAGGTTGAACAGCAGCTCCTGCGCTGTCTGTCGAGGACCGAAAGAAGTCTGCTGCTTGGTCGTGAAGCTCAACCTGAATCTTTGTCTGGAAGCTACCCAAGTCAAGACCTTTGGCAAAAAGATCAGCTCAAAGTCTGGCTGCTTTTACGAAATCGCTTGCGCGATCACAAAGCGCAACGCGATCTGCTATTTTCGCAGGCCCCCTGTCTCAGTTATGCTCCCCAAGCTCAGCAGATCAAACAGGTGCTGCGCACACGTCGCTTCCCGAAACAGCTGCCTCTCTACACGAGTTTTCAAGAGGTGAAGCGCAACCCACGACTTGCTCAGATATTCGATAAGTTTTTGGGAAAAGGGCGCAGTGAGGATTATCTCTGGCTGCCGCCGACGCGTCCCTACTACATAGGTTCTGGGCACTATGCCCCTGCTCGCTTGCGGACGTTTCAGCCACAAAAAGCTATGATCTGCAGCGAGCTGAGCTATGTGCCCCGTTTTTTGGCTGCTGAACTTTCAGCTGGCCTGCCGCAAAAGCCTAAGGGAAAGCGGGTCTTGAATGCACAGTTTTCGACCTGGGCCCAGCTGCTCTTTCCTAGCCCCTTTTTGAGCAGCGTGTTTTCGGAAGCCGAAGTGCGAACGAGCCAAGCAAAGACACAAAAGCAAGTGCTTGCGATGATCGAGGCCCAGATTCGTTCGCGTCTGATCGCTAAGGGCTGGCAGCTCGGCCCCAGCAAACTCTCCTCAGCAGCCTTGCTGCTGGCGCTCGAATCGCAAGGTGAAAGCAAATGGGGCCAAGCTTTAACGCGACGCTATCAGCGCGATCTGCATCCTTGGGATAAAGCCGCTCAGGAAAAAAAGCCAGCACTCTCAGCAACACAGTGTCGCCATCTCCAGCGACCTTCGCTGTCACGAATCTTCTCACAGCAGCAGGTCAAAGAGCTGGCGCGTATCGCCCTTGGTTCACCAGCTGTCTGCCTCTTGCGAGCTCTGCAGGCCAAGAATTTTATAGATAGAAACGGGCCAGAAAAAGATCCGCAATGGCTGACATTTGTCGATTTTTGCGCCCGTATCTGGCTGCGCTTTGCTGGACGGGATAGCACAATTGCCCTGCTGAAGACCCAGATGCAAAAGGGCGAATCGGCAAGTCAAGCGTTTCTCCGCTATGCTCTCGAGGGCAATATGCAAGCGATGCTGGATGAATATCTCTATCATCTCGCTCAGAGCAAAAGTGGAATGGCACTCCCCGAGCTGATGCGCCGACTGAGTCTAGCCTTAGGCGCTCCTATGGCTCGCTTTCGAATTGCTACTGGACCCCAGAAGGTGCAGGTGGTTTGCTGTCAGCAGGTGCTACCTTTTGGCAAATACGATGAGCTTGCAAGCTCTCGAGATGCTCAGCGAGAAGCTTTTAACTCACCCTTTTGGCCCTTTGTACTCATCACTCAATCGCGTGCTGATGAAGGCCTCGACTTTCATCTCTACTGTCGCGATATCATTCACTGGGATTTGCCCGCGCAAAGAGAAGCCTTAGAGCAACGTGAGGGCCGTATCAATCGTTTTCATTCCTATGGAGTGCGTCAGCAGGTGATACAGCTCAGCCGTGAGGCCAAGCTGGGACGTGAAGGACACATTTGGGATGAGCTTTATCGAAAGGCTGCGGAACTCTCCGAAGCCGAGCAGGCGACACGCTTGGGCCTCGCGCCGCACTGGTGCGTGCCGCGTCAGCAAAAATCCCAAGCCCTTTATCGTCGCCATCTCTTGACGGCGGAAGCTCAGGGCGAACGCCAAGCTCAAAAGCAGTACTGGCATCGGATGGGCTTTGCGAACTTGGGCTTTGGCCTACGTTTTGAAGAAAAAGATTGGCGCGATTTTTCCCAAAATCTTTTTTTACGGCACATCGATCCTTTGAGCCTACGCTTTGATCTGAGGCCTTACGAACGTTCGGCTGATAAGCATTGGCCGCAGGTTCTGCCATGGACTCCACTCTTGCAGAGTGTGCATGAGCGCTTGGCGACTCTCCAAGAAGCCCCTCAGCACACCCGTGTCTTAGAGCGTCACATCCAAAGCTTGCGTGAACCCAAGCTGCTCTCAAAACTTGTGCATTCCGTTCAGACTTTGCTCTCTTTTATGAACGAAAACCCGAAAGAAGAGCGATCAGAAGATACCTGGAGCGATCCTTGGCTCCTCAAGCTTGACCGCGGAGCGTGAGCTCAGTGATTTCCGATCGCTGAGGCAGACGCATGGGTGGGCCCCAGTAGCCTGTGCCGCGATTGACGTAAATCATACAATCGCCGTGGGCGTGCAGTCCTTGAACATAGGGCTGAACGAGCTGCACCAGATAGGTAAACGGCCAAATCTGTCCGGCATGGGTGTGTCCCGAAAGCTGCAGGCAGACCTGAGGATGCTTGAGGTCTAGGATGCTGCGCGGCTGATGAGCGAGTAACAGCGTAGGAATCGAGGCATCGCTCTCTTTGAGCGCCAGATCGATATCCGAAACATGACCAAAGCGCCCCGCACTGTAATCGTGAATGCCTGCAATATAAAACAAAGCACCGTTGACGCTGATCAGCTTGTGAGCATTGGCGAGCACTTCCATCCCTAAGCTGCTCACATGGGCCAGCCAGGGTTCGATGCCGCTGTAGTATTCGTGATTCCCGCTTACATAGTAGGTGCCCAGGGGAGCCTTGAGTCCCGCGAGAGGCGCGACGGCGTCGCGCAAGCCTTCGACCGTACCATCGACAAGATCTCCCGTCACCGCAATCAGGTCAGGCTGACATTCCATGGCCAGGCGGACCACGTTCTCCACATAAGCTTTATCGATAGTTGGCCCGACGTGAAGGTCAGAGATCTGCACAATTTTAAGGCCGGAGAGGGCCTTGGGAAAGCGCGCGAGGGGCACCTCGACACGCTCGATCGTCGGACCAGCCTTGGCTTCCAAAAAGGCCGCACTGGCCAGCGATGAGCTGAGCAAGCCCACACCGCCACCGACAGCTCGCCCAATAAAGCGGCGGCGCGCCTCAGGATCAGGGTGGACTGAGGTGCTGCTTCGGCGTCGCGCGGCAATCCACCGTCCGATGTCGGCACTGCCCATGAGCAGCAGAAAGTAAAAGATGATACCGATCCACATATAGAGCGGGATGGCAAAGTAGGGGCCCCAAGTGCTCGGGAGCTTACGACCTAAGGCCATGACAGCCGGGAGGGCCGCGCTCATGACTACGAGAAACGCCGTTGCGAGCCGGTGCACCAAGGGAGGCCAGTGCATGTCCCGTACCCAACGCACCCACATATAACGATGAATCAAACAGGCTAAGGTCGTGGAGACAAGGCCCCAGAGGGCCATCGTAAGGGTCAAAGTCATAGGAGCTCCTGGCGCGGTCGAAGGAGGACTTTGGCAAGTCCTTTTTCGAAAGTATGGGCAAAACTCTGTCAAAACACAACGTGACCCTTTAGAATAGGTCATAAAAGTTCAAGCTGCAGTGGAGTTTAGGGGCATGACGACGGTTAAAGAATGCACAGCTCTCATTTTTGTAAAGCGTCCCGAGTTGCGCGATCTGGTGAGGCAGGGCCTCAAAGCTCATAGCTTCACGACCGAGAGCCTTCACACGATCACCAGTCCCCGTGAATTTCAAAAGGCTCTGCAAAACTCAGCCTCAGCTCTTTGCGTTCTCGACTGGCAGCTGGGTATGGAAGCTCTTACCGAGGTCCTCAGTGATATTCGGCAAGAAGGCAAGATCGAGTCGCATCCTGTGCTGCTGCTTTCGTCCTTTGAAGATAAAGGGCTCCCTGGCTTCGCTCGCGAATACCTGATTTCTAAGGTGCTTATGGGTGAGCTGAGCCTTGATCTCATCAAAAAGAGCTTAGCTCAGATGGCAAAGCTCTACTTCGAAATCAACCCTATCAAAGATCAGCTGATAGCTGCCGGTAAAGCGCAACGGGATGGTGATGCCATGCAAGCGCTCAGCATTCTCGAGTCCCTGCACGAGCAGTATCCCGAGAGCCTCCGGCTGCATACGGAGCTGGCGGAAGCTCTCGCTCATCTGAATCGCTGGCAAGAGGTGAGGCAGTGTCTCGAAGCTCTGCTGACTCCCGAACTCCAGAGCCCTCGGGTGCTTCAGCTCTATGCTCGCAGTCTCTTGCGCCTTGGGGATACGGCAGGTGCCATTCAGATGATGGAACGTGCTAAGTTTTTGAATCCGAACAATATGGAACGGCTCCTCGAACTCGGATCGATTCTGATTCAAGATCATCAGGTGGCTAAGGCTGCCCAGGTTTATAAAGAAGCCGCTCAGCTCGCCCCCCAGTCGAAAGAGGCCAAAATGGGGCAGGCTGTGAGCCATATTTTGATGGATGAAGTGAACGAAGTCCTCGATATGATGCGAACTCCAACGCTTCATCGCGAGTTGGGAGCCGTCTTTAATCTTGCCGGGGTGATTGCCGCTCGCTCCCAGCAGTACGAGCTGGGTCTCAAACTGTACAATCAGGCTTTGCAGTATATCGAAAAGCAGCATGAACTGTCGGCTCGCGTCTACTTCAATAAGGGTTTAGCTTTTTTTAAATTCGAACGACCCGACGAGGCTATCCAGATGTTTGACAAGGCGATCACGCTCGATCCCAGTCTCGATCAGGCCGCAACGAACCGGCGGGTTTTGATGGCTCAGCAGCACAAGGGGAATGGTCTGCATTCTGGCTCTAAAGCCATTGAACTCGAAAACTTGGACGATTCTTCTCCCTTGCACGAAGTGCGCGATATTCTGCAAGAGGACCTCGAGGGAGGGGAAGAAAGTGAACTCGATCGCATCATCGGGCGTGGGGCTTAATTTAGTCATTTTACAAAGAAGACTTTGTGGGTATTTTTCATAAGTATCCATACCTATTGTGTTTATTTGAAGGTGTGTGCGCTTCAAGAAAAGTCCTGATACATCTCGTCCTTGAAAGTGCTCGCACCTATCTAAGAAAGCTTGACCAAGCAAGACCTACCTGTTAGATCCTAATTGTTAACCAAACTAACAAAGATTGGTTTGATTTCGGAAAGCCCCCGGGAACACAGGGCTTTTCTGGCAGCTTGCTGACTTCGCCTGATGTGCTATAGGAAAAGCTGCTAAAAGTCGTTTCGCATACTTCCAACGAGTCGCGCCGACTCCTGCGTTATGGTCCAGTGTAGCGACCAAAAAGGATGACTATGAACCACAGCAAAAGTTTTCCAAAAGATTTTCTCTGGGGAGCTGCAAGCTCTTCGTTTCAGATCGAAGGTACCGATCCTGAAGACGGACGCGGCCTTTCGATCTGGGATCACTTCTGTGAACAGCCTGGTAAGATCGCAGATGGTTCCAATGGGCAAGTAGCCTGCGATCATATCCACCGCTTCAAAGAGGACGTCGCTCTGCTCGCAGAGATGGGCTGCAAGGCCTATCGTTTCTCGATCGCCTGGCCCCGGATCATTCCGCAAGGCCGTGGTGAGGTCAATCCTAAGGGTATAGAGTTTTATAGCGCTCTCGTCGACGAGCTTTTGGCCAAAGGTATCACGCCTTGGGTGACTCTCTACCACTGGGATCTTCCCTTGGCCCTCGAAGAAAAGGGCGGTTGGCGGAACCGTGATACTGCTTATGCTTTTGCTGACTATGCTGCGGTTGTCGTCAAAGCTCTCGGGGATCGCGTGAATCATTGGATCACGCACAACGAACCCTGGTGTGTCGCCGTTCTTGGCCATCGCACAGGTGAACATGCGCCGGGTCTTCGGGATCAGAATGCGACGCTGAGAACTTCGCATCACGTTTTGCTTTCCCATGGACTTGCGATGCAAAAGATTCGTGCGCTGGCACCGAAGGCGACGGCCGGGATCACTTTAAATCTCAATCCGGCCTATCCCGCGCGTCCTGAAAACCCTGCTGATCTTGATGCGACACGCTGGTTCGATGGCGATTTCAATCGCTGGTATCTCGATCCCGTTTTTAAAGCGCGCTACCCTGAAGATATGCTGCGCGATCATGCTGCCCAGGGGCATCTGGATGAGGAAGGTTGGGGCTTTATCAAAGAAGGTGATACCCAGATCATCGCTCAGCCTATCGACTTTTTGGGCGTGAACTACTACTCCCGTGCGGTTCTTGGGGACCGTGGTCCCGCCGAAAAAGAGGCGATGAAAGATCCTCTGCGCTACACAGCTATGGGTTGGGAAATTT
>CANGNB010000036.1 GCA_947454545.1 Oligoflexaceae bacterium | reverse complement strand
CGATTGACAGAAGCGCTGATAATTTCGATAGGCCTTATCATTATCAAAAACTTTGATAATTTTTTTGCACTCTCCACACACCATCATCGGATTGTTTTTGGCATGCATGACGATCGTGCGACGACAGCACTCCAAGAGCTCTGGATTATCCTCCAGGCGATCCAATGAGGGCAGGTGAGCTTGCAAAACTCTGTCACTCTTGCAATCTACCGTTTCCAAATTCTCCATGGAAGGACACTCCTATATCTACACGCGTCTCTCGGGACGACTATTTTACGAAGCTCATCTTGAAATAGCAAGCACAGGGATACAAAACTCAGGAACCTATTCGACTACACTCTGGGACTCCGTTGCGAGCTGGAAGCCAAATACTTCACAAAAATACTTCACAAAGGTCTCTTCAACTTGCTTTCGTGAAGGTGTTACGCCATCACGCACTAACGCCTTCATTGAGGTCACGCTACGCCCCTGTATCCCACAAGGGACAATGGCTTCGAAGAGACTCAGGTCGTTGTCTATATTCAATGCCAGTCCATGCAAGCTTACACGTTCTTTGATCCGAATACCAATAGCGCAAATTTTACTCTGTCCAACCCAGACACCTGGATAGTCAGGATCGACGCGCCCTTCAATTCCAAACTCGCGTAGCGTGCTGATGACGGTCTCTAACAAGCGTTCGACATAGACTTTGGGCGCTAGCTTGAGGCGCTGTAAAGGCAAAATGGGATAGATAACGAGCTGACCGGGCATATGAGCCGTCACTTCTCCGCCACGATCGATATGCTGAAGATCAATCCCACGATTCTTCAGCTCTTCACTCTGCATTAAGACATATGAGCTCTGAGCATTTTTGCCCATAGTTAGCACTGGCTTGTGCTCCAAAAGCAAAAGCGAACCTGCATGTCCCTCGTCCCGTACACGTTGGTGCTCACGTAGCTGACACCGCCAGGCTGAGTCGTACGTCTCGACCCCTAAACGGATGAGCTGGATAGGCGAAGGTGATTGAGGGTGCATAAATATTCCAGAGCTTCGATTCGGTACATGGCTTCATCGGCAGTCCGCCCCCAGGCATAAACTCCATGGCCCTCGAGCACAAGGACTTTTAGCTGATGGTTGAGATAAGGTGCGACAGATAAGCCGAGATTTTGCATATCCTGGGTGTTGGGCAGTGAGGGTACTTCGATTTCTGTCTCGTGCGTTGGAAAGCCAAACACCTTCAGCATTTCATTGTCGGAGAGGAGCAAAGGCTTTTTGACCATAGCCACGGTGTGGGGCGTGTGCACATGGAGCACGGCACGAGCTTCTTCGCTAGCTCGATAGATAGCACAGTGTAAGGCCGTTTCATCCGAAGGCTTTCTTAAACACGGTGCAACAGGCTGAGCGTCGTTGATGCCGATGGGCAAAAAATCTTCCACAGTCAGAAGGCCCTTGTGCTTGCCACTCGCGCTCACCCAGCAAAGATTCTGATCCTGACGCAAAGAAAAGTTACCGCCAGTACCAGGATTCCAGGCACGCGAAAAACTGAGCTGAGCGAGCTCGAGTAAACGCTTAAGATCGCGCTTCAACAGCGGACTTGGCTGCACAAAAGGATGTAGAGAGGACATACCTCGACGCTGAGGAAAAGGAAAATAGCTCACTATCTTAAGCCCCAAATATACTTGGATCGCCAACACCCATTCGCACCAGGACGGGCTGTTCTTCACTGTAATCTATCACCGTAGAATCGAGTCCTGGAAGCTCTTCTCCTAGATCGAGCAGCATGTCAATACCGTGACCGAAGGCATCCATAACTTCATATCCCATCTTAGCTACAGATCCATCCGGCAAAAGGGGAACTGAAGTTGTTGCAATGGGACGCCCTAATCGGGTTACTAAGTCACGAATCAAAGGACTTTCAGGTATGCGTATCCCTACGACAGCCCGCTTGTCCTTAATCTGCCGTGCCAGATTTCTATGCCGTTTCAAAATGACTGTATATGGTCCGGGCCAACATCGTTTCAAAACGCGGTAATGGTAATTGTCAATGTTGCCTATAGAGGCCGCCATCGAGATATCAGCACAGATCAGTGAAAAAGGCTGTTCTTTAGGATGTGTTGGCTTTAGACGGCGAATACGATCCAGGGCTTTGACGCTTGCTGCATCGCAACCAAAGGCCCAGTTCACGTCCATGGGATATGCTAAAACACCGTCGTGTTCCAACACCTGACAAGCCCTTACCAAGTCCCGTTCTGAGGTGGGGTTTATATAGGTGAAGAGGTGTTCAGCCATGCTTGGTCCCATTCTTTTAATTATCAGTGCATCTTTTCTTGTCGCAGACTCTGTTCGAAGGCTCTCACTTCTTCGATCACCTTGGTCACAGCATCCGGTGGTGTATGAGGCTGGAGACCATGGCCGACATTGAAGATATGCCCCTTCGCTTTCGTTCCCGCTTCCAATATGTCGCGCACCTGCTGCCGCAAGACCGCTTCTGGCGCCAGTAAAGACTGGGGATCAAGATTGCCTTGGACAGCTAAATTCAAGCCCAGATTTTCAATCAATGCTATGGCGCGAGGCAGTCGAGAACGCCAGTCTATAGCCAGGACATCGCCACGAAATCCAGCCAACTCAAAGATGAGCTCCAGACTTTGCCCAGGATAATAAATGATAGGTCCATCCCAATGAGCTTTGACCTGAGCGATCACTTCGTTCACTGCAGGAAAAATAAAATCCCGGTAATCAGCACAGGTCAATTGGTTGGCCCAAGTATCAAAGAGCATGAGACAGTCTGCCCCAGCCTTAACCTGCATAAGTAAGTAGTCGACAGTCGTCTCAGTAAGAAGCTGTAACAGGCCCCGAAAAGTCTCCGGTTCTTGAAGACGCAACTTTTTGACTTCAGTAAAGTTCTTACTACCTGCACCCTCAATCATGTAGCTGGCGACGGTAAAAGGAGCTCCTGCAAACCCAATCATTGTTTGATCCGGGCGCATATGCTTCTTCGTTTCAACGATGGCTTGACCTACGTATCCTAGATCTCGCTCCGCATCTGGCTTGACCAATCTTTTCAGCGTATCTGCCCCACGAACGGGCTGCGTAAGCTGAGGTCCGTGCCCCTTGTCGAAGGTCAATGTCTGTCCCATCGCTGTACAAGGAATCAAAATATCGGAGAAGATGATGGAAGCATCGACATCATAGCGGCGCAAAGGCTGAAGAGTCACTTCAGCAGCAAGCTTAGGATTTTGGCAGAGTTCGACGAACTCCAAGTTTTTTCTTATCGCCATGTACTCGGGAAGGTAGCGACCTGCCTGACGTAAAAACCAGACGGGAATGCGATCTGTACGCCGTCCTTGAGCTACTTCTACCAAAGTCTTCTTACTCAATGCCTTATCTCCTCATACCTGGGACCCAAGCTCGACCCCACGAGCGGTCCAGAAGATTCTCGAGCTTACCAGAAGTTCAAGCGTCTGCAGAGCGACATTTCCATGTCTCAGCCCAAAGCACGTCGTGATGACTGCGATACACGAGGAAGTCCCCTCATTGCTAGTGAAAAAAACCCAGAAACCAGCTAGAACCTTAGAGCTAGCATCAAAGAATGAGAAGCACCGGAGTAAGAAATCATGACTGAAGTTCGACCCCTCACACTCTTAAGTGAAGACGAAAAACTTTTCCAAAGCGAGATCGAAAGATTTGCACAGACCGTCATAAAGCCCAAAGTCTTGCAGATGGACGAAACCGAAACCATGGATCCCGGTCTCATCAAGCAGCTCTTTGAGACTGGCCTCATGGGCATCGAATTACCCGACCAATACGGCGGAGCTGGTGGCAGCTTTTTCATGGCCATTCTTGCCATCGAAGCCCTTGCCAAAGTTGACCCGTCGGTCTCGGTCCTTGTCGACGTTCAGAACACTCTGGTGAACAATATTTTCCTCCGCTGGGGTACCGAGGCCCAGAAGAAAAAGTACGGCCCCCTTCTGGCGTCGCAGAAGGTCGGTAGCTACTGTTTGACAGAGCCCAACTCAGGCTCGGATGCTTTCGCGATGAAAGCTCGCGCTTATGACGAAGGCAGCCACTGGCGATTGGAAGGTAAAAAGATCTTCATCACCAATGCCAAAGAAGCTGATATCTTCGTTGTCTTCGCCAATGCCGAACCCGAAAAAGGTTACAAGGGCATCACTGCTTTTGTTGTCGAACGCGGCACACCTGGTTTTGCTGTTGGGAAAAAAGAAGTCAAGCTCGGCATCCGTGCGTCGTCGACCTGTGAAGTCTTGCTTGATAACGTCAAAATTCCCAAAGAAAACCTCGTAGGCGAATATGGCAAAGGCTACAAAATCGCTATCGAAACTTTGAATGAAGGCCGCATTGGGATTGCCTCGCAAATGCTCGGCTTGGCCCAAGGAGCTTTGGAAGGTGCCTTGAAATACGCCAGGGAACGTGAGCAGTTCGGCAAAGCCCTGAACGATTTTCAAGGCGTTCAGTTTCAGCTCGCAGAGATGGCGACTGAGGTCGAAGCAGCTCGCCTCATGGTCTATAACGCAGCACGTTTGAAAGACGCGGGTCTTCCCTTTGTGAAGGAAGCCGCCATGGCTAAATATTTCGTAGCAGAAGTTGCCGAAAAAGTGGCCTCGAAGTCGCTTGAAATTTACGGAGGCTACGGATTCATTAAAGAATTCCCTGCAGAAAAGTTTTACCGTGATGCCAAGATCGGTAAGCTGTACGAGGGCACTTCAAACATGCAGCTCCAGACTATCTTTAGGCTTCTCGAAGGCTAAAGAATCAAGGCCTGTCGAAACCGGGCCTTTAACTCACGATCGTAAAAATATCCGAATCTGGCTCTCTTGAGGTAAGATAGATCTCAGATCTTGTGCTTTCGAGAGGAGCCATTCATGCCCCCCTTTCGCTACCTAATGCTCCTTTCAAGCTGCTTCGCAGCCACAGCCTTGGCTCAGACGCAACGCCTCGACATCCAACAAGCTCTGGCCACACAGCTCTGCCAAAGCTCGCAGAACCCTTCACCCCAAACACTCTGGGCAGCCCAAATCTTCGATATGCAGATGCAAGTCGCTCGAGTTATCGCAGATCGTGACATTTCCGCAGACGAGCTTCAGGACCTTGCACTCAAAGAAGCGAAAACTCTGGGACATCGCGGCTATGCCTTTGGATTTTGCCATAAAAGACATGCCTGGATGATAAGCACGCCGGCACCTCAAGCTCTTTTTCAGCGGCAGGATCGTAGCTGGCTTCTCGATGCATCGGCTTTAGCTGCCTCCTGTGCTTACTACCAACTTGACTTTGCCCCGTTCGATAAACTTTTTCCTCAGCAATGGGAGAGCAAAGGTATCGACTTCAGCAAACATAAGCTTATCTCCCTTCCACCCTCTGACTCAGGGACGATCAGCCTCACCTGTCATCCTCCACAGCCTGAGCAGCATGGGCCTGAGGTCTGGGCCATGATCTCTGTGGGAGAGATTAAAATGCCCTCACACATCAAAGGCATTCATTCTCACGCAGATCTGATGGCGTGGATTCAAGAGCGGCGCAAGGCAGCTCAGTTGCCACGCCTACAAACCCAAAAAGCCCTCGATACCCTGACTTCGACAGTGCAAGAAGGGGGAAGCATCAAACATCCTCGTCCTTGGCTCTTAACGCAAAAACTCTCCCTCGCCTCCCAGGGAATAAAGTTCCTTGGCGAAAATCGCGTCCGAGCTAAAGACACGGAGACCATGGCTTGGCTTCTCTGGACCTCTCCGCAGCATCGTCGCCTTCTCCTTTCTCCCACAGCGACTTGGTTTCAGGCTCATTGGGAACGCATCGGCGATGAATCCCTTTTAGTCCTGTGGTTTGCGGCCCCCGCACCTATCGCTAAAGTCCAAGGTCGATAATCACAAGCCTGTCAGGAAGCTGGCACAAAATAGCGAAAAAGCTCAACAAACACCCTCCAAAAAATCTCTAAGTATTCGTATTTGAATAGAATTTTAATGGAACAGGCTTTGCACTCCTCTCCCTCGGAACGCTGAGGGGAGATCGCTCATGTATCGTGGACTTGCATCCTTCATTCTCATGACTTGGAGTGGATGGGCTCTGGCCGATACTTTTCAGGGTGCGAACGCCCCTGGTGCGATAGGCGAAACAGGCAGTCTTTTTCTGATAGAACAAGGCGTTTTTTCGCGCCCCTTTTATAATGATGTTTTTGGTGACACAGACAAACAGCTCTCTGGCGCAACGCAGATTGGCTATCTTAAAGTCTGGTCGCACACCTCGCTCGAAGTTCGCACGCAATGGCGCCTCATTACGCCCACATTCAAAGAAAAATTTGGTACCAATAGTCTCTCGATTCCTGTTGGACGCTATGCGGACTGGATGGAATTGCAGGTCAGTGAAGCTGGCCTTCAGGAGTGTGCCGGGGAAACTTTGCGTTGGCAGTGGACGATTGGTCTGGGTGAAATCGGCAATCACGGTGGCAAACAAGTCCATCAAGAGTTTCATAAACTCATTGGCTCCACTCTCTTAGGCCTCGACTATACAGATCAACCGAAAGGTTCTGAAATCAGTCTTGGGGGGAGATTGGGCTCATCAAAAATCCAGGCAAAATCTGGGGCGTTGACAACGAATCACTGCTGAATTTAGGAATCTATCGCAGCAAATTCATGACCGATCTTTACCTGAATCAAAACCAGGTCTATCACCTGAGCGAGCAGGTGCACGCAGGTCTCGAGACACGCTTTATTCGGCAGATTGGGAGTGAAGTCTACACGGATCATCGTCTCGATTGGCGCTTTGAAATAGCTATGGGCTTGCGCTGGGGCTGGTGGCGCCCCTCGCTGAAATATGTGTCACCCTATCTCCGGGACGATCAGGTGGGTCAGGTTTACTTTGATCCCTTAGCCTTTTACATCGCCTGGTGATCTAAAGTTTACTTGAGAGCGTTGTAATCAGCTTGAAGATCCGTATCGGAATAAGACGAAGAACTGATGCTAGGCATAGATCCCCGACCACTGCGCACAGTCGCTGTAAACGAGGACAGGCTTCCCACATTCCCACCCAAGGCAGGACCTCGACCACCCCCACCGTTGGCCCCGTGACAGGAGGCACAGTTCACCGCAAAACCAGCACTCAGGGTTCCACTAGCCCCTGTCCCAGAGCTGCCTCCACTGCTCGAGCCACAGGCTGTAAGTGACAGAGATGTAAAGAGAAATGCAATCTGAATGTACTTTTTCATGGCGCTATCCTTTCCCTCGGTGGAAACAATCCCCTATCGGTATGCTTTCCTAAGACGATGAGCCCCAGCTTTTCGTTTCTCGAATGTAAAAAAAAATCTCGGAAGCCTTTTGGCTCCGAGACCCATACTTGCTTGGTAAAGATAGGCTTCGCTTAGGGTTTCCGTGCCTTGAATGCGGACACACAGTTACGCAAAAGGCTTACGATAGTCATGGGTCCAACACCACCTGGGACAGGAGTGATCCAAGCAGCCTTGGCAGCGACTTCTTTGAAGTCGACATCGCCCGTGAGCTTGCCATCCTCGCCCCTGTGTATACCAACATCGATGACGACCGCACCGGGTTTGATCCATTCACTGCCGACCAAGTGCTTGACTCCAGCCGCAACCACGAGGACATCGGCTTCACGACAAATCGCTGCAGGATTTACGGTTTTCGAATGAACTCCCGTGACGGTAGCCCCTGCATGTCCGAGCAATGTAGCGACGGGAGCTCCGACAAGTACACTGCGTCCAATGACAACTGCGCGCTTTCCTGTAAGGTTGATGCCAGTCGAGCGAACCAGCTCCATAATGCCCGCTGGCGTGCAGGACACATGCGCTGGACGACGCCAGATCAAGAGGCCCTGACTCACTGGAGTGAGGCCATCTACATCTTTTCGGGGAGATATCAGATCAATGGCCGACTGACTGTTTAAATGAGCGGGTAAAGGTAGCTGCAGGAGGATGCCATCGACTGAAGGATCTTCATTGAGCTGCTTGAGATGCTGCTCCAAAGCCGCCTGTGTGATATCGCCTGCTAGAGTGATGGATCGACTCTCTATACCAACTTCCGCGCAAGCCTTCTTTTTGTGCCCGACATAGACTTCACTCGCAGGATCATTGCCAACGAGGACGACTGCCAAGCATGGCGCTCGTTCCGCCGCGGCCCGCAGGGTGATAACTTCCGCTTTAAGTTTGTCCTTGATACTCTGCGCTATGGCTTTGCCATCGATGATCTGAGCACTCATGCTGGATACCTCTGCGAAGAAAGTGATCGGGGCTTAAGAACGCGGGAAATATAGAAGAAAGCAGGGCCGCCGACAAGCAGTTGCACAGAAGCATTCTCCATTTGTCCGAAGTTTCGAGGTCACTCAAGGTCTTTACGACCAGGCCTCGCTCAATCCTTGGACAGAACCCCAAAGATTTCGCTCGGTGTCCCCTTCGCTTCCGTAGCTTTCGCCACAAAAGCCGAGATGCTTTTTCTGAATGTGAGCCATGTCAAGCTTATCAAACCAGCGAGCATCCTGCGGAGTCGCTGCATGAGCCCAGCCACTTGGAAGCAAGGCAATCTGCTCACCCTCACCCTGCAGATCAGGAAGTGCCGCCTGTAATTTTTTCTTAGCTCGTTTCAGACGCTTGACGGCTTTTACGACTGCGGGAGCCTGGACCGTAAGCTCGAAAGGGAGAGTCGCCTGGTAGCAAACGGAGTCAGGACCCGCAATAGCTTGGACTTCTTCGGAAGGAATCAAAACCATATCCGGCAAATCGGGACAGGGCTTAGCAAGCATATCGGAAAGTATGACGAGACTTACCGGCTTTACCTTTCCCGCAATATTGAGCAGTTTGGTGGGCCACAGGTCTTTGGGAAGCCAGAAAATAGCTTCCCATGGACTTTGCGCCACGACGAGGCGACTTCCTTGAAAGACGCCTCGCGTGCTAGCGACCTGCCAAACCTGGTCTTCATACCGTGCCGCCATAATCTGGGCGCGCGTGCTCACGCTCAGTCGATCGCTTTCGCGAAGATCGACCAGAAGTTTTTCGAAAAAAAGATCCCAACGCCCTGTGAATAGACCGCTCTTGAATTGTCGCCCCCGCATCACCATCGTCTTGAAAGATGCGCTCGAAAGTTCTGGAAACCCCCACACATGAGCGAGATGTTCGAGAACGATAAGAGCGCCGCTTTTTTTGTCCCCTTTCCAGGCCTGATTCCATGGCAGATCATTGTCTGCCAGGCTTGCATCGGGCGTCTGCAAAAGCTCTTCGACCAGACCCCAATCTTTAGCTGCAGCGCTACCGCCAATGGCACGCGCTAAATCTGCGGTCGAAAGTTGCCCGAAACTCAGGGGCGATAATTTGAGTCCACTGAGAACTCCTGCTGTCCGACAGGGTCGAATCCAAGCCTGCTCGTGCGGCACCTGCTCGGCAAGCAGGGGCATGATGGCATCACAGAGCTCAGTTCCCATCACATGCAGACCGCAGCTTCTGGAACCTTCGTGGGTCAAGCTCGTTCGCATGCGCCCCCCAATCCAAGGCTCGCGCTCGATCAGAGCAAAAGTCCAATCGGGATGCTGTCGGCTCAGTTGCAGCAAACTCAACAGCCCCGAAAGACCTGCCCCCGCAATGATGACGTCGACTTTTTGATTCATCCCTCTTTTCCTTTCGATACGGTGAGAAGAAGTCTTAGCAATTTCCCTGGCTGAGGCTTGAGTTCCCACGAAGCGGACAGTACAATCCCGTTTTTATCATTTAGGGGGTTGTAATGGAACCTCTTCTCGTAGCAACAGAACTGCGTAAGAGCTTTGGCAAAGTGACTGCCGTAGATGGCCTCAGCCTCAATGTTCAGCCGGGTGAATGTCTCGCTTTACTTGGTCCAAACGGGGCTGGCAAGACGACAACGGTCGAAATGCTAGAAGGGCTTCAGAATCCTGACTCAGGCACTATCCAGATTTTTGGAAAGAGCCTTAAGCACGAACGCCGCGCTATTCTAGAAAGCGTGGGTGTGATGCTTCAGGATACTCAGCTCTATAAAAAGCTGACTGTGCGAGAGACTTTAAGTCTTTTTGGCAGCTTTTTTCGCAAGAGCTTGAATGTCGACGACGCTATTGCACTCGTCGAGATGCAAGAAAAGGCGGATGCTCGCCTCGAATCACTGTCAGGAGGTCAAAAGCAGCGCGCTTATCTTGCCTGCAGTCTCATCAACGAACCCCGTCTGCTGTTTTTAGACGAGCCGACCACAGGCCTTGACCCCCAAGCGCGACGTTTGATTTGGGACCTTTTAGAAAAGCATAAGGGGCGCGATCGAGGGATCCTTTTGACGACGCATTATATGGATGAGGCAGAAAAACTCGCTGATCGTGTCGCCGTCGTCGACCATGGCAAAATTATCGCCGAAGGCACACCTCAAGATCTCATTCGCCGGATCTGTGGCGAACAGATTCTCTGCTTTCGCTTTGCCGAGACCCAACTTGATCAGCATCGTCCCGAGCTTTTTTCCAAACTCGCTTGGCTCAAAGATGCAACTCTTGTGGGAGATCGCTTCGAACTCACAACCTCGAATACCATCATGCATATCGGCGAGCTCCAACGCTGCGTGGATCAGCTCGGCCTAAAGCTCGAGGAACTTGAAATGCGACGAGCTACCCTTGAAGATGTCTTTTTAAAGCTGACAGGAAGGAGCATGCGCGATGCTTAGTCACAGTCTCCGCGAGCAGATCAAGTGCCGTTGGCGTGAATTTCGCCGTGAGCCTTCGGCGTTTTTTTGGGTCGTTTTTATGCCCATCGTTTGGATGCTTGCCTTGGGCTTTGCGTTTTCCAAACCCCATCCTGAAACCTACGGTATCGGTTGGCTGCCAGCTTCTGAAACCAGCTCTTTCCGCGAGATTGTGAGTGAAAAACTCAGCGTCGATCATCAGCTAAAAGTACGTCAAGGAACAAGTGAAGAGCTCGAGACCAAGATGAAACGAGGGGAAATTTCCCTCATGGTACAGGTGGAAGCTCCGCAGCAGGTTCGCTATTTTTTTGACGCTAGCAATCCCGAAGCGGTGCGCGCCAGGGCTTACGTCGACAGCCTCATCCAGGCTACCGGAGGACGCTTTGATCCTGTACCTACCGAAAATCAGGCCGTATCGGTCGAAGGGGGACGCTACGTCGACTTTTTGATACCTGGACTGCTCGGCTTGAGTGTCATGACTTCAAGCCTTTTTGGAGTGGGTATGACGATCGTGTCTAATCGAAAGGAAAACCTCCTCAAGCGCTATCTGGCAACGCCCATGCGAGCTTGGGAGTATGTGGTTTCGCACATCTGCGGCCGCATGATGGTTCTGACAGCAGAGTTTCTGGCGGTGATGATCACCGGTTTTGTCATTTTCCACTTTAAAGTCTATGGCTCCTGGTTGAGCTATATCGTTCTCACGATACTTGGGGCTGCAGCTTTTACTGGAATCGCCCTGCTCTGTGCCGCGAGAACCCGCAGCATCCCCATGATCTCTGGTCTCACCAACCTGATATCGCTCCCCATGATGATGCTTTCGGGAGTATTTTTTTCCAAAAACAATTTGCCGGAATGGCTGCAAGCGGTGACCAGCTTTTTGCCGCTGACAGCCTTGAACGATGGTTTACGAAAAATTGCCCTAGAAGGTTTACCTTTAATGGATTTGGGCTTTGAGATCAGCGTTTTGGGTGCTTACACCGTGGTCTGTGCAGCCCTTGCTCAGCGCCTTTTTCGTTGGTACTGATGATGACGGACACCTTTACTTTCAAGTCTATCGGGATACTGACGACACCCTTTCGTGAAAAGTTTGGAGTGCCGCGGCAATCCTTGATGATGAGCGAGGCCAAGGGAGTCCTCACCCTTCACAAAGACGTTTCAATCCCCTCAGCGCTTCGCAATCTAGAACAGTTCAGTCATATCTGGATCGTCTTCGTTTTTCACAAAAGCCTGAATAAGCCCTGGCATCCTTTGATCGATACACCACGAATTGCTGAAAAAATGGGTGTCTTTGCCACTCGATCTCCCCATCGACCCAATTGCATAGGGATGTCAGCCCTCAAACTCGACAGGGTCGATCTCGAGGCGCCCGAAGGGATACAGATTCACGTCAGTGGCCTCGACCTGCTCGATGGCACTCCAGTTTTAGATATTAAACCTTACGTACCCTATGCTGATCGTATCGATGAGGCGAATTCAGGCTGGATATTGAGCGATATTCAACGCCATGCGGTGAGCTGGTCTGATGAAAGTTTGGCCTTCCTAAGCGCGCGCGAAGAGGAACAGGCAGGCTTGAAACTCCTCATTGAACAGATGCTTGAACTCGATCCGCGACCAACATCTCAGCGCCGCGCAAGCCCCATTGGGGCTCGGGAGAGTGAGGGGCTGCGCTTTGCGTTTCGAGTTTTGGATTTTGATGTAAAGTGGATTATTCAAAACGGCGGCATTTATGTCGGAAATATCGTCGACTTAAAGACAAAAGACTGAATAAACTTAGCGGTTTCATCAACTTTTTCGACAATGGGTGCGTGACCACACTCAGGGATGATGTGTACATCCACATCAGGCTTGAGGGATTTGATCACATCAATCGTTGAGATGTGGATGATCCTATCCTCAGCTCCCCAAATGACCTGAGTCTGCACCTTCACCTTCGGGAGTAAGGTCTCCAAGATTGGGCCCGAACCGACAAGCTCGGCGAAAAGCTTTTCATTCTTATCCGCACGCGTTCCCGTTTGTTCGAAGAACACCTTTTTAACTACCGACGACCATTTGGGATCTTTATAGAAAACATAAGGCACGAGTTTATCAACATCGGCAGGCTTTTTGAGAATCAGGGGATTATCGCCTTCCTGAAGGGCCTTGAAATAATCGGAAGGTGTTGGACTTTGCAAACCTGCCGAATCGATGAGACTCAAGCTCAATACGTGATCGGGATAAAGCCCGGCATAGGTGCCTGCAATAGCTCCTCCCATCGAGATACCGGCTATGTGCAATTTTTCGATGCCAAGAGCTTTCCGAAAATCATCGAGACGCTGAGCCTGTTCGGTGAGACTGTACGTCGCTTGGGGTAGAAAAGTTGTCCGTCCCCAGCCTGGAAGATCAGGTGCCACAATGTGCATGGGAGCTTGGATCTTATCGATCACACGGTTCCAGCTCTCTTTATCCGAACCGAAACCGTGGATTAAAAAGAGGGCCTCTCCTTCACCACGTTCGTTGTAGGCGATTTTAAAATCACCCACCTGAACCTTCTTTTCGACAACATTCAGCCGCCAGCGATCCACTGCATTGACGTTTTGATACAATTTGGTGGCGGTGCAGGACGCTGTAAGCAAGCTTAAACTTAGGAAAAGAGCTCTTGGTAGCCAACGGATCATAGGAAACTCCTTGGACAAGCAGAAGCCGCGAAGTCGTATTCGCGGCCTTCACACTTTCGCCGAGAGTTGCGCCCGAAGCCACTGTTTTTTATGTTGGGAGGCTTTGAGCAGTCGATACTCCCAGCCTGCCTCATGCAGCGAGTCTTTGACCACGCGTGCGACACTGTAGGTGACCAGACACACATCTGGTCGACTCGCCCTTCTAAGCTTAGCAAACCATTCTGGGGTCCAAAGTTCGGGATTTTTCTTCGGTGAAAAAGCATCTTGCCAGATGTAGAGCAGGGAAGCTTCAGGCAGATTTGCCTGCCGGGCATCTCCCACTTGAACCTGCCACTTCAGTTCGCGACCCGATTGGGGGTGCCGCCAAGAGGCCCTCCACAGAGTCGAATCTACACAGTCTAAGCTTTGGGACCATTGGCGCCATTCGGGTGACCAACCCTGTTTCCACTCACAGGCTGTATCAGCTAGAGCTTTGACCAGGAGGGCTGTGTGTTCGAGACTGATCAGTTCCAGATCGACCGGGCCACCGCAACGCCACCAGGTCTCTATTGTCATAAGGGCATTGTAACCGAGGCCCAAACCTAGATCGAGGACTCCCCAGCGCGCCTCATCCTCTGCAGCTCGCGTCATATGTTCGGCAAAACCGCTCGCATCTCGATAGAGGCTCTCAGCTTCCGTTAAAGCTCCCTGTTTCGAATGGAACGCTTCATCATAATCAGGATGGCATGCCGTTAAACTGCCATCATCAGTTTGAACGAGGTATCCGAGTGCTTCCTGCATGAACTTTCCCTCCACGAGCGATGGATAGAACAGCCCGCTGGCGAAGACCAGAGAAATTTCCAATTTCCCTCATTGACGAAGTCTCCGAAACTTTGATACAAACTGAGCTCTCGAAACGGGGCGTAGCGCAGTTGGTAGCGCGCGTGGTTTGGGACCATGAGGTCGCAGGTTCGAATCCTGTCGCCCCGACCAGAGAAAAGCAAAAGGGAGCCAGTTTTAGGCTCCCTTTTGCTTTTTTATATTCTATCCCCCACAAATTTAAGTCTTCGTGGGAGACAGCGAGATCCGCTTACTCTTCGTCTTTATCCAAGAGATTATGATAAACCGTGACAACATCATCATCTTCGGAGAGCACATCGATCAGGTGTTCCAATTTAATCAGAACACTCTCATCGCTCACTTCTTTCTTGGTCACGGGAACTCGGACGAGAGATGCTTCGTCAGGAGTGATACCTAGCTCCATAAGCTTTTCTTGAATAGCACCAAATTCTGCCATAGGCCCAGACACTTCGTAGTGATCATCGATCAGCTCGATCTCCTCGGCTCCCCCATCGATCATCGTCAGGGTAAAATCATCTTCGGAGCGCACGGCTTCCTTAGGCACAACAAAAAGAGCAAGGCGTTGAAATACAAATTCGAGAGACCCAGAAGTGCCAAGGGAACCCTCGTACTTGCGAAAATAGCTGCGCACGTTCCCAACAGTCCGGGTCGGATTATCTGTCGAAGTTTCCACAAACACGGCGACACCGCCTGGTCCGTAGCCTTCGTAGGTCACATCCTCAAAGCCAACGCCATCGGACCCTTGACCCTTTTTAATGGCCTTTTCTATGTTGTCTTTGGGGACGTTCAGTTTCTTTGCGCGCTCGACAGCAACTTTTAGCAAAAAGTTGTTGGCGACATCGCCGCTGCCACTCTTAGATGCTTTGAACACATCCTTGAGTGCACGCGTGAAGGTTTGTCCTCGAGCCTTATCAGCAGCGCCCTTGCGAACAGCAATCTTAGCAGACTTTCTTCCCATATCTTCCTACCTGTTGATCACAGTCTCTTTGACCTGATGGGTCTTCTTCCTGATTCTAACGCGACGAGCCTGCCCGGACCATCAATTTTTGGGAGTCTGACTTGAACTCGCGCTGGGCTCTAAGGTATCCATGCGGCTAAGCCCCCCTTGGCCCCGAGCAATCCTGGCCACGGCAGCATGAGGAGACCCGGACATGAGCCATGATGAAGCCCCGACAGGAAGCCAAAATGCCCTTGCATCCTACTTTGATATGCTCGCGTTTTTGGGGGCAAGCGGTCACAGCCAATTCTCTGTACCAGCGAAGCTCCCGGAACTCCCCTTTCTTCAGCAAACGCCAGGAATGAAACATCTGTTCCTCACGATGAGCTCTGTCGCTCCAGCCGTACCTGATACCAGCGACGAAGAGTGGAATCCCCTCGCTCAAAGACCACACGCCGTCCTCTCGCCCATGGTTGCAGACGAATTAGGAGCTGAACTCACGGCCCTCAAGCTCGCCATCGATAACTTTACAATACTCTCTCATGAGATGATGCATGTTGCCCTCTGGGAGCCTTTCTTCGTCGGTCGCTGGTGCCCAAAAAATCGAAAGTCGTTTCAAGCCTTTTCGCTGATGGCCGAAGGTTACTGTTACTTTTTCACCGACATCCATGTGAGCAGTGCTATTCGTGTTCGCTTGCCCGATGGTGAATTCGCACTGGATCGACAATCACCCAGCAACGCCCTTTTTCATCCTATCCGTGCCTTTCAATCTGCTGAAATTCACGATCCTAATGAGATTCTCGACATCTATCTAAACGGTTTTAGTGGACAACCTACGCGTCTGTGGCAATCACCTGAGGAACATATTTTAGCCAGTTCCCTAGCTGCCCAAGCCTTTGCTTTTTACAGAGGATCTCTTAGCTATCTTGACGAGCTTTACCCTGTTCTAAATAGCTTTGGCGCTTTAACGCAATTTTATCGGCGTTTTTGTAGCATCGAAGGATTGCCTTCCTTTATCCCTGCCGAGCTCGGCAATAGCCTTCAATCCTCCGAAGACCTCAGCTTCTACTTCAAAGAATTTTATGCTCAAGCTTTGCCGCACGCAGCGCTGCTCACCCAAGAGCAGATCGAAGGTGTTCGCATGCGCCGCATGCTGCAGATGCGAGCTTTTTATGCTCTCCAGGTGGAGTGGCTCCTTGAAAATAATCTGGTCTATGCAAGGGAGTTCAAAGTCCAGCATCGTAAAGCCTTGCTCAAGGAAGTCAGCCTTTATGTGGAACAGCTTGAGAGCCTTCTTCACAACTTGGCGCAAGGGTCGAGGGAACAGACCTCCGCCAGGCTCAAAGAACTGGATGCGCACTACGAAGGCAAAGTTCGTTCCTCGTTTTTACGGCTGCGAGCTTGGGTCGGTCACCGCTGGCTCATCGCTCCCAAACGTGCCGGCGGATTGATCAGCTTAAAAGGCCCAGCATCTAGCAGCAAAAGCAAAACAACTGCTCATCTGGCTCACATCGCCCAATTTTTCGTTGAAACCTTAGCGGAGAGTTTGGCGGAAACCAAAACGACCAAAGCCCGTGCCAAAGTTCTTGAGCGTATTCAAAGCATCGCCAAACTCGGGGCGCTTTGTGCCTCCGGCAAAGGTCCGACTAAGGCTACTTGGCAGCAGCTTTTAGCCGAAGCTGTTGCCCCCGATCTGATCTCTACCTGGTCGGTTCCCCTGGCGAGCTTCGATCCCTTTCACAATCAGTATAGAGAGCTACTCTTTTCCTATCAGTGAGGAGAATGGATCACACTCATGCTTTTCCATTTTCCTTGGCGAAAGCGAAACAAAAACACCAGGGCCTGAATGATCACAAAGACAGTGACAAAGGCCCAGGACCAGTACACTGAAGCTTCCCAATCCTTAACCCACCAGGTAGGCAAAACCATCAGGGGCCAAGGTAGCGAGAGCGCAACGGCGCTCACAAAACGCGTATCTCCAGCGCCTCGCAAGGCAAACGAAAATATGAGATTGATACAATCAAAGCAGACAAACAGAGCAACACACCTTAAAATATAGGGCACGACGACTTTGACCTGATCCCAAAGAAGTGCCGATGATGAATTTTCAAACCAACTCAAGTAAAAACCAGGGAAGAGAAGAAAACTCAACCCCGTGATCGTTATATAGACAAGTGAAATCTGCAGCCCACCATAAGCAAAAGCCTCAGCTTTTTCAGGCTGAGAGTCCCCCAGACACTGCCCCAATCGAATCGAAGCAGCTTGCGCCATACCCATCACAGGCAGTGCCGCCAGCATCATGACGGTAACGGCGATACTGCTGCTTGCGAGAGCGACTTCACCCTGCTTCATCCTCCCTACAAGCACCAGAAAAGCCGTGAAAGCCAAACCCTCTAAAGCCCACTGCAGGCCGCTTGGCAAACCATAACGAAGATAGCGATACATAAGGTCCCGCTGCCATCGCCAAGCCCTTCGCAGCCCGTAGGAGAGTTCGTATTTCTTCTGAAAGATCAGGAACAAGCCATACAGCGCTGAAGCCCAACTTGCTAAAGCCGTCGCATAACCTGCCCCTTGAATCCCAAGAGCAGGAAATCCACCGTGACCAAAGATCAGCAAATAGTCAAAGCCAACATTAACAATAAGGCCGATGGCGTTCATCCCGATGACCATACGTGTCATCCCTAGACCTGAGTAAAAGCTGCTTGCTACTGCCACAAGTGCTGTCGGCAGGGCCCCATAGCAAAGAGCTTGAAAAAATTGCACCTCGAGCTCTCTCAGTTCAGGACTGTGTCCCATCAAACGAAAGAGAGGACCTGCGCAAGGAATCAAGCCTAAAAAGAGGAGACCTCCGATAACACTGATATAGATGGCTTGCCAAACGGCGGGGCCAATCTTGTGATGCTCGTTTGCTCCATAATATTGAGCCACAAAAGTCATGAGATAGGCCGCTGTCTGCTGTAATAGAGCCATCGGCGTCCAGTAGACTCCCATGACTCCGATGGCTGCCGCAAGCGCTCCCGTCGAATATTGACCAAGAAACATGCGATCTATGGTGAGTTGAATATTCCAAAAGCTATTCGCGACCACCAACGGCCAAGCGAGTTGCAAGAGCTCACGCCACAGCTCGGTCCGGGACGACCTCCTCTGTTTACTAAAAAACCCTTGCCGCTCCAAGCTCATGAGTGTCTCTTTTCTTTAAAAGAATCGGATAGATACAATAATCACTTCGCTCACAGCAAAAGTCCTCGCATCGGTCTATGTTTTTGACGATGCCAGGAAGTGAACACTCGAGGAGTCTATAAGATATTGAAATATCTGTCTCTTTCATAATTTCATGACGGCACATTCCTTGCTGAGAAAGGGGATCACATAAAAAAAGGCTCATTTCATCATGCAAAATCGCAGCAGAAGCACTCGATTCACTCTGGGCCTAGCTCTCATCTTAAGCTCTCTCGCGTGTAAACGTTTCAACGATCCCCAGTCTCAGACTTCCAGTGAGGACCTTGCGAAATTACCTCAGACGAACACTTTGATGCCAAGCTCCCTTTCTGGCCCAGGCGCACGGCTCGTTCCTATCGACATCCAAGAAGCTCGCTATCAGATCAGCTTCGATATCCCTCATCACAAGGCAGAGGGCACAGCTCAGCTGACTTTTGTGATGCAAGAGGGAGGCTACCCTATCCTTTTGTTTCGCAATGCTCCCCAATCCCTCACTCTGGATGGAGAGGCCCAAGCACTCGGACTCTGGCAAGAGTTCTCACCAGATCCCAAGGCTGAATCCTTTGCTTTCATAAAAAAAAATCTCGCCCGAGGGGAACACACGCTCACAATCGCTTTTGAAGTCCACACACCTTTTCTCCAGTGGGACCAAGGCGGCCTCCAACTGATGACGATAGGCAGTGATATTCGAGAACTAGGTCAAAAGCCTGACCCAATGGTTTCGGGATTTTTAGAAAAATATGTGCCCAGCAATTACGAGTGGGATCAATTCCCAAGCCATTATACCTTCGTTTTGCAGGGAGCCAGCCATGATCACAAAGTGATGAGCAATGCCTCAGTCGCCTTGGACGCTCAGGGTCAATGGCATGTTGATACACCCGCAAGCTTCAACTCTTCAGCCTTGTGGATCCATATTCTCGATCCCAAACATTTTGCCGTTCGTGAAGGGAGCATCTCTGGGCTATCACGCTCTCTAGCCTTTACTCTCTACGCTCCTATATCTAGGGCAGAAGACCTTCCTCGAGCCGAAGATATCCTACGAGCAACGCTAGCCCGCTTGGAGGCGAACCTAGGGCCCTTTCCCCACTCACGCTATATCGCTGGTCTTCATGGTCCCAGCGAAGAATCTATGGAATATGTGGGGGGAGCCTACTCCGATCTCGGGACTCTCGATCACGAAATCGCTCACAGCTATTTTGGTCGCGGTGTCATGCCGGCAAAAGGTCGTGACGGCTGGCTGGACGAGGCTTTAGCCACCTGGGTCCTGTATCCTGCATGGCCAGCCGGAAGCTTAGAAAGCCTCAAGGGAACTGTAGGCTCAGCCTCTCCCTACGATTCTCTCACCGATAGCCAAGCGTATACTGTCGGTCCCTCATTGATGGCCTATCTGAATTCCCTGCGCAAAGACCAAGGCGGTCTGATGCCACTTTTGCGACGCTTTGCCGAAGCCAATGTGGGCCGGACTATAGCATGGGAATCGTTTCGTGATTTTGTAATAGCAGACACTCCGGACATACAAAAAGACTTAGTAAACGCAGCCTTTGGTCGGGCTATCGAAAGTCCGTCAACTCCTTAAAAACAGAAGATGCTCAGGGGGAAGATGGGCATAAAACGGGGCTGTCGCCTCAAGAAAGTCAGCTCCCCTTGCTAAAGGAACCGTCGTCTCGAAATGATAATATCGGTCTCCGCTCTTATCCTCTGCACACTTGAGATAAAGGG
>CANGNB010000035.1 GCA_947454545.1 Oligoflexaceae bacterium | reverse complement strand
GCAGGGACGGGTTCGACAGGCTGGCGAAAAAAGTCACATCTAACTGTCAGATAAGCTATTTAAAGTCATTCGTCGGACTGTCAAGCCTTTGGCAGGATTCGTTCGGACTAGGCTTGGCGTTACACTCGAAGAGGGCCCTCATGAAGGGTCACCCAGGGAAGGGTTGAGAGCGCATGAATCCAGCAAAAACCCATATTCAGCGGAGTTTGAGCTACACTCTCGTCGGTGTGGGCCACGTCGTGGTATCGATGGTTGAAATCCTTGGGAACTTCATGCTCTACGGTAAGCAGGTCTGGGATGCAGCACGGCGTCCTCCCTTTCGTAAGCGGCTCATCCTTCAACAGATGGCTTTCATAGGCTACGAATCGAGCTTTATCATACTCCTTTGCGGTTTTTTTATTGGGGCCGCGGTCAGCCTTCAGATTGGTACCATCTTTACGATTTTTGGCGGTCAGAGCATGCTCGGAGCCGTAAATGCCAAAGCATTAGCTCGCGAACTCAGTCCCTTGATGGCGGGCTTTTTGATTGCTGGACGCGCCGGCGCAGCCATGACGGCTGAAATCAGCACGATGAAAGTGAACGAACAGATCGATGCCATGGAGGCCATGGCTGTCGATCCCATCAGCTATCTCGTTGTTCCGCGGGTCATTGCAAGCCTGCTGATGCTGCCGCTTTTAGTGGCACTGTTTAACTTCACAGGACAGATCGCCTCGCTGATTGTGGCCTTGACGATTTTCGATATTGACCAGGGCATTTTTTTCGATAAGTTGGCGAAGGTCGTCAATTGGCACGATCTGTGGAGCGGTCAGCAAAAGGCTTTTGTTTTTGGAGCCTTGATTGGTCTCATCGCGTGTCGCGTGGGCTTGGCAGCGAGTGGAGGAGCTAAAGGTGTCGGACGGGCGACTACAAATTCGGTGGTCTCGATGCTGTTGGCCTTGCTGGGAGTAGACTTTTTCATGACCTATGTTCAGATCGTATGGAAATGATAGCGTTTGAAAAGGTGACGAAGATCTTCGGGAGCTTCCGAGTGCTCGATAACCTCGATCTCTCGATTCCAAGGGGAAAGATCACGGTCATCTTAGGAAAGTCAGGAGAGGGCAAATCGGTCACGATCAAGCATATGATGGGCCTTTTACACCCCACTTCGGGACGCGTACTGGTGGATGGACAGGATATCACGGACGCCACAGAAGAAGAGCTGCGCGAGCATCGCAAAAAGTTTGGCATGCTCTTTCAACAGGCCGCTTTGTTTGACAGCCTTACCGTGGGGGAGAATGTGATGTTTCCCCTGATGGAACATAGCAAGATGAGCCCAATAGCTATGGTGGAGAGAGCAGAAAAGGTTTTGAGTGAGGTCGGACTGCCAGGGATACAGCATAAGTACCCCCCTGAGCTTTCGACGGGCGAGAAGAAGCGAGTCGGGCTCGCACGCGCTCTCGTTCACCATCCTAAGATTGTGCTCTACGACGAGCCAACGACAGGAATGGATCCCTTGGTCTCGGAGATGATCGACCGCTTGATTGCCGATGTGTCGCGGCGGGAAGCAGATCTCACCTCGGTGGTGATCTCCCATGACCTCAAAGCGGCGCTTGATATCGCAGATCACGTCGTGATGCTTTATATGGGACGTGTTCAGTTGGCAGGAAGTCCCGATGATTTTAGGCGATCCAAAGATCCCGTGATTCGCCAGTTTTTTGCCGGGAGAGTCGAAGGACCTATGGAATTTTTCTGAGCCGCTTGATGGAGTGAGTTCCGAATGAGCCGAATGGGAACAGAATTTAAAGTCGGACTATTTACCTTGCTCGGTCTAGTAGCAACTGGGATCGCAATCTTTTTTGTGAGTCCTGAGCTCTTTGATCGGAAGGAAAAGGTTCGCTTCTATACGCGACTCACCGATGCTTCGGGCATCCTGGAAAATACGCACGTAAAGACTAACGGAGTGAATATCGGTCGCGTGGCGAGCGTCAAGCTCGATAAGGTGGGAACGCGGGTCGAACTGGAAGTGCTAGCCTCTGTGCCTATCCCTCAAGGCTCGACAGTCGCCGTGCGAACCGTAGGTTTCTTGGGCGATAAATTTATCGACGTGGTGCGTGCTTCCGATAGCGACGCTATGCTTGAACCCAAATCCCTCATCCCCCCTGCGACCGATAATGGGGATATCGCTCAGGTCATCCGCCAGGTAGGATCTATCGCGGCCGATATCAAGAAGGTCACCGAGAATATGGCGACCGTCCTGGGTGATAAGTCTGGCGAAAAACGCATGCAGGACATCGTCGATAATCTCCGCGAAGTCACCGAAAATTCCAAGCTGATCCTCGCGGAAAATCGCAGCAACCTTCGCGATACGGTCGAAAACTTTCGCAGCGTCTCGGCCTCGCTGCGCCAGCTCGCCAATGATGAAAATCGGGGGCGAGTGGAACGCATCCTCACCAAGTTTGACGAGTCGATGACGGAAGTCCGCGGTGCTTCCGAGAATATCCGTTTGATTTCTCAGAAGATCGAAAAAGGTGAAGGGACGATTGGTCGCCTTGTGAATGATGACAAGACACTCACGGAGCTGGAAGGAGCGGTCAAAGAGATTCGCCAAGCTCTTTCGCCAGTATCTAAGCTGCAGGTCGGTGTCGATACTCACTCGGAATTGCGCCAGGACAATACGAGTCAGACCTACTTCAATATCAGACTCATGACTCGTCCCGATGCCTACTATACGCTCGGTTTCACTGACAAGAACCGCCGTATTATCGATACGGAAACGGAGACTTTGGATCCCACTCAAGGTTCAACAGCCCAGACTCGTGTCCGAGAAACGATTCGAGATCAGCGCCAGATGAAGTTCAACCTGCAGATGGCCAAGCGGTGGGGGTGGGCTGCGGCGCGTCTCGGGCTTTTTGAGTCCTCCGGTGGGGTTGCTGGGGACATATACCTCTGGCGAGACAGACTGAAGATAAGTATGGAAGCATTTGATTTTGCAGAGAAAAACGATGAAGATCGGCGGCTTGCCCATCTCAAGGCCTATGCCAGCATCCTGTTTTTCGATCACCTCATGGCAACAGCGGGGATAGACGATCCCACCCGACTGGATCCGAAAACGGGGCAGCGGCGTAAGGAGCCCAATTACTTCCTGGGCGCTGGATTAAGTTTTAACGATCAGGATCTTAAGGCCTTTTTTGGCTTAGCTACGGTTGCTGCTGCGCGTTAGATACTTAATTATTTCCTTTGCTTAGGATAAGAAAGACCAGTTCACATCCCTATTGACACACCACATCATCTATGACATAGTGCCGCTGTGTCTGCATGCCCCCTGTGCTGCGTTCTGTTGATGTTGCTGTGGAATGGATGGTGGATGATGATTGGTACCCGCTTGCATCGAGCCCTCTTGAGTCTGTTTTTTTGCCAAATGTCCCTACAAAGTCCTATCGCTCTCAGTCAAACCCTAGCCAAGATCAGTGATGGCCAGGCTGTGACTATTGAAGATAGAGACGTGAGCCTCGTGCCTCCGAAGTCTTGGGAATATCGCTCCCCCTATCTGGGCAAAGCGATGGTTATGCAGGTTCCCCAAGGAGCCGTGGTCTATGGTAAGACCACCTATCAAAAGAACATCACTGTAGCCTTGATCCAGGAGGGGCGGCCCATCGATGCTCTCGAGGGCAAGCATCTTGCGACCAAGCTCGAGCTTGAATTCGGAAAAGCTGCTGGAGTAACCGACTTTCAAATTCTTGAGCAGCGTTTTGCCGATCACCGCGGAAAAAATGATGCGATCCTCATCTACACAAGTTTTCAACTCAATGGAACACCGATGAGTCAACTCAATGTCTTTGTTTCTGGTGCCGAACGAGCCGCGCTCTTGACCTACACCGATCTTACGGAAGAGTTTCAGAAAAATGACGAGTTTATGACCCAGGCTTGGAATGCGATGATGTCCATCGATCTCAAGGGTGTGGCACCCAAGCGATATGCTGACTTTTACCCCATCCTCGGTGGTATAGCTGGCGTGTTCTTCGCCTTGTGTGTGTTTCTTATCTTGCGTCGACGTTCGGCAAGTCGTCTCATTGCCGATGCGGAAGGCGGTCTTTACGGGGATACAGACATTTGGGCCAGCGACATGGATGCCACGACTTCTTACGAGCAGCACCGTGATCCCATGTCGATTGTTGTTCACAGTGATGTCTGGGGCGAAGCCACTCGCGTGGCTATGACGGAAGAAAAACCGCGCAAGCGTCGGAAAGCTCCGCGCAGTTTGGTTGTGACTTCAGGATTTTGAAAGCTTCCTGCTCCTTGCCCTAATCTTGACTGCCCAGAGCCTCAGCGTAGGCCTGGGCTTTTTGTTTTAAAACATCAGCCCGTGTGGCGTCGCTTCGTAAGCGCTCGAAGAGTTCAGCGCGATCGGGCTGAGCCTTGCGATGCTGCCAAACCCATTCCAAAGCCGCCAGCTGACTCGATAATTCCCCATGGCCCAAGAGTAGAGCGCGGGCTTTAGGTTCCAAGCGAGGATCATAAGTTTGATCGCTGAGGCTGTTCCAAGCTGCGGCTGCGACCCCATCCTCTTGCGATCTTGTTTTCTCGATCAGGTAGTTTCTCACTTCGAGACTGTCCATGCGACGTAAGGCGAGCAGTCCTGCAATGAGTACGGAAGGATCTTGGTCCCCTTGAAGCACCTCGCGAATCGCAGGGAAAAAGTCGATCTGCCCGCTGTTGCCCATGGCATCAAGGATAAGGGGGCGCTGTTTCGGGGAGCTTTGCTTCAGCTCTTGAGTCATACGAAGGAGTTTTTCCTGAGCTGCCTGGGGCTGGATCTTAGCATAAGTGCCGAGGATTTGACCGTAGCTGAGATAGGCGGTTCTCTGCTCTGAGCCTTGGCCATGGGCAAGCTCCTCGAGATAGCTGAGGGACTCTGCATCGGGCTGATCGGTTTGAGCCAATAGGGGCAGAAAATTGAGGACTTCCTTACTCTCCGCTAGGCGTCGGCGAATGGCTTCACGCAACACAGCTTGGGCCTGGGGATGGCCTACACGTCCCAAGGCGACGGCAACCAGGCGATGGGTTCGACTGTTGTAGGGTGCCTGGACCAGAGTCTCTAAAAACAGCGAGCTCTCCTTAGGATGAACCCAAAAAAAGGCGCGAATTTTTTTATAAAGTGCGAGCTCTTCCTCATGATTGAGGTCAGCCGTGAGCTGTTGGGAAAGTTCGCTGAAACCACTGGTTCCGAGTTCACGACGCCAGGCCTCGGCGATGGCGATCGCTTCAGCTTGTTTATCCAAAGCTCCAGCCTGCCAGGGCAAAGGAGCTGAGACTTCGGCCGTCTGAGGTTCTTGAATGCGCTGATCGAGCCAATGGAGCTCCATCTGTTCTGCGCGGCTATAGATGCTATGACCCTGATTTTGGAGGGCAAAGCTCAGGTGGCTCTCGAGCTCGTGAAGAGCTCCTCTGTCTCCCCGCGTGATCCGAGTGAGTCCTTCAGCCTGACTCTGCAGTTTAGAAGCAATAGCGCGCAAAGGATAAAAGCTAGCAAGACTGAGCCGTGTTTTGAGCACTTGGCTGGGGCTTCGTTCGTAACGATAGGCGAGGGTAGCATCGAGACTTTTTTCCTCAGTCTCCCAGGTCTGCATCGCTGCCGAGGGAGGGGCTACGATCTGCAAAGGAGCAAGGAGGGCTCCCCACATCTGCTGGCAGATAGTGCGACAGCTTTTGGGGAAACTTAGCGTTAAAAAACGCCCCTCTTGATCTTGGACGAGAGAGATCGGCTCAGCTAATTCGGGAAGAACGGCTCTGATGTCCTGACTGGAGTTGGCTCCCACTTCGATTGCGTCGGCTGAGGCTTTTTCGAGCCAGAGGTGCAAGGAGCTGTAGTCTTTGGTGAGGATGTTCAAGGTTCCGGAAAAGCCCATCTTCGTCGCTAAGGGATGGCTGCTATAACTCTGGCCGGCACTCAGCGCTGTGATTGCATTGAGGTCAATGCTGTTTTGAACACGATAGCTCAGGCTATAGCGGCCAGTCTCCCAGCGCAGATCCTGAATGGTATCGGGTTGAAGGGAGCTCCGAAGTGAAAGGTAAAGGACGCTTGCTGCAAGTAAGAGCCCCACCCCTGCTAGGGTCGCTCGCCCCAAACGATGTCTAAGCCTTGGCTCGATAGTTTCGCGGACAGCTCGCATAGCAAAGTCCCTTCCTTAGTGCGGCGAAGAGGACAGGGCCTCTTCCAGAAGTTCCTGTTGGATCAGCTCGCGAGTTTTGCGAAGTGCTGCCAAATCGTCTAAAGCCTTGCTACTCTCCGGAATCAAAGCTGTCGCTTCTGCAGAATAAAGCTTTTGATCGAGCAGCGTGATGAGGTCTTGCTCGAGTTTGCTCACGCGCGTGAGCTCTTTGACTTCCAGACTTTCCCGCTGATCGTGGCTTCGAGGCTGCGCTTCGACCAAGGTCTCAACTGTCTTGCGTCCACTGCAGATGTCATAGCCAATCTTTTTGTCAAAGAGCACGGCCTGCGGAAAGTCATAGCCCGGGAAATTGCCCAGATTGCGACTCCACTCGTATGTGAGAGGCTTCATTTCGAGAAAGGGGAAATCACCCTTCGGCTGAGGGACAGCAAAGGTCGTCTTCGCCCAAACCCCAAGATTCAAAGATCCAGCCAAAGTCCGCATTTTGGACCCAGCCCAAAGCCGCGCATTGATCACCGGGCGATGGGTGTCATCGAGATAAAGTCCAGCTTCGGGATAGGCGCCCAGTGTGAGCTTGGCCAATTCCAAAGAGCCTTTTACGCCTGCGAGAATAACGAAAACATTGAGATCAGCTCCTAGACCTGCCGAAGCGATGATGTCAGCAGACTGTGTCCACTCCGCTCGCCCCCATACTTTGATGGGAGCAAGATTCAGTCCATAGGTGGGCCCTGCACTCAGCTTCATGTCGACCATAAGAACGACAGGCACAAAGCCAACCGGAATTGTCGTCGTGAGGAGGTGCTGCTCTTTATGCATGAGATAGCGTTCGGCTCCATCCTTGTCTTTCGAGTCGATGAGACTTAAATCCCACTCCAGCTCTTCATTGAGCAGCTTTTGGCCCGCTACATTCATGTGCAAGGAGCCTGCAGTTTTGCCTGTCCGTGGGGAGAGAAAGCTGGCTTTTCCCGCGACGATTTTGGCATTGTGATCAAAGACAAGTGCCTCGAGATCTGCATCGCCGCGCATCCGCAGGCCTGTGGCGTCTGTTTCTAGGCTAAAGGCTGCCGTGCCAGTCCAGCCAAAATTGGTATCACCTCCTCCATCGACCCAATGCTCCCTTAAAAGATAGGCACGTCCCAGCGGAGTATCTGCAGCGCAATCATTGCGGCGAGGATCGATGAGTGGGTCGTTCGGAGGCAGAGTGGGATCAGCCACACCTTTCAGAAAACATGTAGCCTGCTCGGAGGTGTAAGTTCCCTGAGCATTCGGTTCACACTTATGTTTTTCTCCCTCACGATAGAGATCTTCGACGGTCAGATTCTGGGCCTTGGTTTTGTAGTCCTCATACTTTTGAGCAAGCTCTTGCATGCGGCTATCGATGCGAGCGACGCTTTCATCATAAAGTTCCTTGGCGCGACCCGTGTAGACTTCTATACCCTCTTTTACATGATGCTCCAGGCTTTGGTGATCAAAAGCTTGCTGCTCCTGACCAAGAATATCCTGACCGTGGCGAAGAGTTTGCCCGACTTTATTCAGTTCTCGTTCGGCGGCATTGATCTCGCTCTCATACGCCGCGACACTCATGCTGCGCTCGGCAAAAGCATCAAGGCAGAGACTATCGCTCATCTCAAAGCCCTCAGCGCGCAGAGTCTGAAGGCGCTCTTGCATAGCTCTTAAGCGCCGCTCCTGTTCCTCGGGCTCGAGCTTTAGCAGGGCGGATCTATCTTTGGGCAGTGCCCTGCCTTCGGCATCTTCAAGTGTAAAGGGGACGAAGGGAAGACTCGGAGAAGTCTTGTCAAAGTCCAGATGCAGAGGCGGTGGTGCTGCGGCCTCCAAGTTTGGACGGGGCGGGCAGCTCGCCCGAAGTTCGGCAGCGAAAAGCGTGCCTATGCTCCCTAAAAAAGTGACGAATGAGCTCCTAATTTTCATCGAATGGACTCCTCAAACCTGTGCCATTCACCCTCTAAAAGTCCCAGGCTTTCTTCATTGTAAGTTTGCAATGTCTTGATATCGACCTGAGCGAGGCGCTGATAAAGATCGCAGCGGGTCGCTGAGGGGATGTCTCCGCAGAAGCGACGATTGATGCGGATTTTAGTGCGGTGCATTGTTGTTAAAAGTTCACGGATAGAATAAGGGCGTATGGTCTGCTCGTAGCGTGTTTGCACACCACTGCAAATTTCGCTGAGCTCCAATTGAAGACGCTTTCGCTGAGCTCCTGCTAGGGGTGCTGCTGTGAGGCTCGTTTGAGCTTCAGCGCAGCGTGCGCTGAAGGCTGGTAGGGATGTCTTGAGGGCAAAGACTTCGAAGCGAAGCATCTCTTGAACTTCCCTATCGGAAGCAGCTTGGATATCTGCAAGCAAAGGTGCAGCCCAAAGTTCTGCAGTCAGAAATGCTGAGGCTTCTTGAAAGACCGGCTCCTGTTCTGAAAGGCCCTTGCTTATGGCTTGATCTTTGAGGCGAAGCAGAAAGAAATCGGCGGAAAGATGGTTCTGCATCTTCTTGATGGCTTGCTGTTCGGTTTTGATTGAGCTGAGCAAGTCTCGCGTTTTTCCGAAGAGCCCACCTATCAGGCTTTGGAGTCGCTCAACTTGCGGAGTCAGCTGCTCGGAAGCCACAAGACCTTTTGTGCTTCCGAGCTGAGTTTCAATTGCGGAAAGCTCAGTCTCAAGCTGCTCAGAAGTTTGTGAAAGCCGCTGGTATCCCAGAGCCTGCTTGCGCAAGAGCTGGCTAACGGCTTGGGATGAGGCAAGGAGATCCCCCTTGAAGAGATTTGCGCTATTGGCTTCAGAGTGCCATAGGAACAGCCATGTCTCAGCGTCCTTGCTATAAGCACGGACTTTTTGAACGTACCCTTTATCTCCAAGTACCATCTGATCCCGCACCTGCTCGTAGCGATAAAATGCAGTGGAGAGTGCCTGAGCTTTGTTCTCGCGGTCAGCCAGTTCTCGCAAGGAAGCATAGGCTGAGCTGGCTGTCCAAGTGAGGCTTGCGAATAAACTTATATGAAGGAGTTTCATCGTCTTTCCTTAAGGAGCTCTCTGCTCGCTCGTGAGAAGGTCAAAGGCTTCTTGATACGTCGCGAGCATACGAGCCCGAATATCCTTTTGAGCTTGCTTTAAGAACGTTATCTGTTCGCCCAAAGTCTGCGTTTCGGTTTGAAGTTTTTGCAGGGCGCGCTGCTTCGTTTCTTCGCTAAATTCCGAGTGATCACCCGCGAGGTAGCGATTAAAACTAACCAGGTAGGCGCACTCATCCGGAGCGAGGCGATCTGGTTTCTCACAGTCATTGGAAAGATCTTTGGCGGCACGACCCGTGAGATTTTCTTTGATCTGGCCGATTTCAGTATCGGTCTGGCTGAGAAAGCGCAGGAACTTTTTTTCGCGGCGATAGCTATCGAGAGCCCATTGAACGCGTTCCGCTTGGGTTCCTATGCTTTGCAGAACAGAGTCGATGAGAGCGGTATTGTCGAGGCGTAGCTGAATGCTGCGCAGCAGAGCTGTCATATCGCTCTCTGCAAGCTGGCGACCCGAAAACTCACTTTCCAGAGTGACGCGTAAGCGGCTCTCCTGACCTTGGGGTAGGGGAAAGACTTGCACGCCATCGAGGTCTTCAAGGGGATAGGCGACGTCCCCGATCAGCAGATGGAAGTCGCCGAAACTTTTCACAAAGCGACCGTCGACTAGCAGGGCTGTGAGGGGGCTATTGCGAAATGCGAGCGGTACTTCTATGGAGTCCTGAGGCACGATACTGTAAGACCTCGACCACTCGCAGTCTTTATACATAAAATCTATCTTTTTGCAGCTTTGAAGAAGGTCTTGAGGCTGCGTGGCGAGCGTTCTTGTCTGGGACGACTGATAAACCGGGACAGCTCTCGCGCTCGGGGCGGCGAGAGGGAGGAGGAACATACTGAGGAGTATAGCTGGTCGCATGGCATCATCTCGTGACTAAGGTTTAAGTTCAAGCGAGCATCTCGCTTGAGAAGAGGCAAGAAAGGCCTCCTTATTGCAAAGCCTCATGAAAAAGTGTCGTAACGGAAGCTTTGGAAAGGTAGAGGCTCCAGTTGCGCTCTTTGCTTTCGAGAGGCTTACTGTTTTCTGGAAAGGACAGGGGAAATTCCTGAACTTCGCTATCAGTTGCCGAACGCTGGATCTTGAGTTGGGGGGCTTTAAGAGGATCAAGTGTCACCTCTACGCTGAGCGCAAGGCTTTCTGTTGGACTATACTTGCCAAGGGGTTCATTGATCGAAGTGATCACGCCTTCCTTATCGCTGGTGTTGGCAAGCACAAACAGCTGATTCTGTTTGGGATAAAATTCAAGATTAAGTCCATCTGCAAAACCTGCCTTGGTATAAAGATGCAAAGCTACAGAGCTCTCAGCGTCTTTCAGATCAAAGTGTAATCGAAAGGATTCGTGACTTGGACTGAGGAGGTCGAGAGCTCGGAGTGATCCTGAGCCTTCCACAGCTTGATTTTGCGAATATCTTAGCGATCCGAAAGCGCCATACTCTTGGCCTGCCAACAGGAACGTGCTGACTTGGGGAGGAGCGCTCGCATGGGAATGGGTTTGGCCGCACGCGACAGTCAAAAACAAACATGCAGAGAGGCTGATAGAAGAAACCGAGCAGATGATAAATCTCATGGGGTCACCCTTTCATGTTCAGGGATAGAGCAAAGCTTTGCTTAGGGTATGCTTTGGATCACGTGGATAAGTTCTTGGCTGACTGCTTTTTCGAATTTAGGGCAGTATTCTAGCCGGTTGTTATCATTAAAACGTCGGAGGAATTCGTCATTGACGACAAGGCCAGCCTCTTTCATGCGAGGTATGGCGTAGTCATAAAACTTACGCTCACAGTCGGAGCCTTCGACTAAAACTTCGTAGGTGTCGTTACCCAAACTTTTAAAGGCGACGAAGAAATTGATATCAGCTCCATTGGTGCGTCTGATATTGAAAAAATGATCTGTGACATTGCCCACACAGGACGAGCCGATGACCTGCACGATGGATTCCGAGCTTTGTTCGTATCCTTGATAATTGATAAACTTAAAAGGTATGAGACGGCCTGTAGCCGTTGTATTGAAGGCCTGACTCACACGGTCGCAGTAGGCTTGAAAGTTTGGAATCCTTGTCGTATCTGCAAAAGCTGCAGAGCTGACGCTGGCCAGTGTTAAGCCCAAGGTAAAGAACATACGTTTCATGGTTGAGGTCCTTTCGTGAGAGTGTTTCAAGGGAGAGGCGCACTCAAGTAGAGTATCGTGCCCCAATTCGTTGAATGCTGGGAACAGGTGCAGCGAAAGCTGCTGTAGGCGTCGTTATCGGGCACCTGATCTGAAGATACGCCATCAAAGATGCGTTCGGTTTCGCTGAATCCAGCTGCTGTGAAGATGTGTAAAGTGCAACCGGGCTGGACCTGCACGGAGCTAATCGCATCATTCCAGCTACGGTCATGCCCATGCCAGCCGTGGATATATCCGTGCCAGCTGCGGCGTTCAATCATGGCGCCATCGATATTATCGGACTCGGTTTCAGCTTCGATGCCCCAAGCTGCACCCTGATATCCAGGATGTTCGAAGAGCGTGGCGCACGGAGCGCCTTGGAGCCATGGAGCTGTCAAAAGGCAGGGGAGCAAGAGGAATCGTTTCATACTTCAATCCTTGGCGTTGATGGGTTGGGCCTGCCCTAGAAGCAAGGCTGCTTTCCTTGGTAAGACCCTCTGCTCCCTTGTTTATTGCAAAGAAAATTTGAATCAATTGGCACCCATGAGCACCTGCACTCGATCTTGTTCCGTCCCAGAAAATTTTGGGTCCACGGATGCTTGAGCTAGCTCTTGAAATTGTTTGGCGACGGAGTATGCTCACGCCCAGGCAGGCAATTTCTTTATAGTCTTAGAGAGTTCCCATGATGAGCTTGCGAGAATGGGACGGCCCGAGAGCCTGAGGTAAAGGCTTTGCAAAGGATCTGCAAAGCGCTTTGGGGGGCTGTGGAGGTGAGCACTTTTGTACCATGTTAATGGGACCGAGAGTGCGCGTATAATGGTTTTATAGCCCCGAGTCTATGCTGTAACAGAGATCCAAGTTCCTGTAGCAGCTTGGTTTTTTATGGAGGTGGTAGGGATGCCGGTTCGTAGCAAAAGATTTGGACCTATCGTGCGAACGTTGGGTATCGCGGTTTGGCTCTGTCTGGGGGCCCAGAATGCGATGGCACTGGGATGTTCCGAAGTTCGGCAGCTGGTGCTCCTTTATTTCAAGATGCACTTTTCCTTTACGAGCTTTAACGACGAGATCTCTAAGAGAACTCTCGATAACTTCGTCAAGTCCTGGGATCCCGGGAAGCTTTACTTCTATCAATCTGATGTCGACGAATTCAATGCAAAGTATGCCAATAAATTGGACGATCAGATCGGTCGCGACATCAACTGTTCGTCGATCGATGATGTGATGAACCGTTACTCTCAGCGTTTTACCGAACGCAATCAGTTCATTATGAAGGCCATTGATGCGAAGCAGGACTTCACGATCGATGAGTACCTCAATGTCGACCGTAAGAATCTTGCCTACCCGAAGACGGTCGAGGAAGTGAACGAACGTTGGCGTAAGCACATCAAATTTCAATTGCTCAATCTCAAATCCGGTACCGAGACCATAGAAAAAGCTCGTGAAAAGTTAAAGAAACGCTACGAGCTGGCCATCAAACGGCACAATGACTTGAACAAAGACCGTGTCTATGGGGTCTTTTTGAATGCGTTTTCGACAGCTCTCGATCCCCATTCCAGCTATCTCCCCGTCGAGGAGCTCGAAGATTTCCGGATCCGCACGGCCCTCTCCTTGGAAGGGATCGGTGCCAGCCTTCGGTCGGAAGATGGCTTTACGATCGTTGCCAGTATGGTGAAGGGGGGAGCAGCCGAGAAAAGTGGCTTGCTCAAGATCAACGACAAGATCATTGCGGTCGGCCAGGAGAATGGCGAACCGGTTGATGTCATCGACATGGACCTGCAAGAGGTTGTGAAGAAGATTCGTGGGGCCCGGGCCACTACGGTCAAGCTTACAGTGATTCGCGAAGAATCAGGTGCAAGTCGCAAGCTTGTGGTGCCCATCGTCCGCGAGAAAATTCAACTCGTCGAGCAGCAGGCTTCTTCGAATGTCGTCGATGTGCAGGTGCCTGAGGGTGGCAAGATGAAGCCCATGAAGATCGGGGTGATAACCCTACCCTCGTTCTATATCGACTTCGAAGGCAGACAAAAGCGCCTTAAAAATTACCGTTCCTCATCCAACGATACCAAAGAGCAGATCAAAAATCTGAAAGCCAAAAATGTTGACGCTATCATCATCGACCTTCGCAGCAATGGGGGTGGGGGCTTGGATGAATCGATCAGCACGGCAGGTCTCTTCTTCCCTTCAGGTCCTGTCGTCCAGGTCAAAGATTCTAAGGGTGATACGGAAACCTATTACGATCCTGACGAGTTGACTTGGTATGACGGTCCACTGGTCGTCATGATCAACCGCCATTCGGCGAGCGCGAGTGAGATTTTCGCTGGTGCCATCCAAGACTACCAGAGGGGTTTGATCGTCGGTGATACCCACACCTTCGGCAAGGGGACAGTTCAAAATCTAAACGATTTGGCACCCAAGCTCGGAGCTGTCAAGGTCACGGTGAACCAGTTCTACCGCGCTTCAGGTGCATCGACCCAGATGAAGGGGGTTGATTCGGATATCGTTCTACCGAGTATCGTCGACGAATTGGAGATCGGAGAGAAGTTCTACGATTACGCTCTGCCGTACGAAGAGATTAAGCCAGCCAAGTATCAGAAGTTTAATCTGACGAAACCTTACGCAGTCGAACTCAAGAAACGATCGGAACAGCGTCTTACCAAGGATACGGACTTTCAGAAGATTCGCGAAGAGATCGAGAAGTTTCGTAAAAATAAAGACGAGCGTTCGCGCGTTTCGTTGAAGGAAAAGAAAGAAGACGTAAAAGAAGCTAAAAAGGATGCGAACAAGCAGGAAGAGGATGCGATGAACGAGTCGTCAGAGTTTAACCTCAAAGACGATATCTACCTGCAGGAATCGGTGCGTATCACTTCGGATTACGTCCAGCTTTTGAAAAAGCAGAAACTCGAAGGCCAGCCGCAGATGCCACTCGTTGCGCAAGAGAAGGCGAAAGAGGCAGCAAAAGCTGTGAGTGAAGCCCACCCCAAGGTCGAAGGAACCGGGAAGGCCGATGCAACCGTCACCAAGCCCGTGAGTGAAAACGCTACGAAAGCGGCTCCTAAGACTGAGAAAAAATAAATAATATCAGTGTTTTAGCTTGGTTTATTCAAGATCATAATTAAGGCCTCTTCTGCGGAAGAGGCCTTTTTTTACGCCATCAAAGCTCATGACTTTCAGCGAGCTTTTCATGGAGAGCAAAATAAGCGCCCTTATTTTGCATCAAAGTCTCATGGCGGCCCATTTCCAAAAGCTGTCCTTTCTCCAGCACCATGATCTGATCACAGCGACGGATAGTGGAGAGGCGATGGGCGATGACGACAAGGGAGCGACCACTAAAAAGCTTATCGATAGCCTGCTGGATGGCAGCTTCTGCTGCTGGGTCAACACTGGATGTGGCTTCATCGAGGATGATGATGCGTGGATCGCGAACCACAGCTCGAGCAAAGACGATCAGCTGACGTTGGCCCTGAGAAATATTATCGCCACCTTCTCTCAAGCCAAAATCCAAACCTCCGGGAAGCTGATCCAAAAACCGGTCTAGGCCTACAAACTGAGCGGCTTCAGCAATGCGCTCACGCGACATCGATGGGTCACCCAGACCTATATTAAAGGCTACAGTCCCCTCAAAGATGACGATATCCTGGGGGACGATGGCTAAGAGGCGACGCAGGGCATGGCCTGAGAGTTCGCGGAGATTTTGGCCGTCAACGATGATGTCCCCTTCAAAACCGTCGTACATTTTGCTCAAAAGTTTGACGAGAGTGGACTTCCCGGAGCCTGTGGCTCCAACAATGGCCAGCGAATGACCAGCTGTGACAGCAAAGGATAGATTTTTGAGGACTTTCAGATCGGTGCCCTCGCTACGGTAGGAAAAGGATACGTTTTGAAAGCGGATGTTTCCTTGAATACCCTGAGGCTGCTGCTCGCCTTTGACAAAATCCTGAGCATCAAACACTCCAAAGACGCGATCCAAAGCCGTAAAAGCTCCCTGCAGCATGGCGATTTTGTTGCCTAACTGTTTGAGAGGATCAAAGAGGTTTTGAATATACTGCACAAAAGCCACCATGACCCCTGCGCTTAGGTTAGCATCGAGCCCGAGACGACGGACGGCAACCCAAAGCACAAGACCGATGGTGATGGAAGCCACCCCATCGAGCAAGGCGAAGAGAATCGCATCGACGACCACCGACTTCATCTGAGCGTCTCGGTACTCGAGGGCCATGTGATCGAAGCGTTGATAAGTATCCTTCTGCGCATTCAGGAGTTTAATTGTACTGTGGCCGTACAAACACTCCTGCGTATAGGCATTGAGTGCAGCGATCTTGACGCGAGCCAGCAGCATCGAACGCTTGAGCGCTCGTGAAAAGAGGATAATGATCGTGACAACAATCGGCAAAATGAGCAGGGCGATGAGAGCCAGACGCCAGTTTAGGAGAAAGAGGCCGACGAGGGCTCCGATCAGCACGGCAAGATCGACGACAGAACTCAAGACGCCTTGGTTCAGAGATTCACTCAGATTGTCAAAGTCGCTGGTCGCTCGTGTGACCAGAGTTCCGCTGAGAGTTCTATCGTGATACCGCGCCGAAAGGCTCATGATGTGCCCTACGAGCTGCATCCGCATCGTTCGTATCATGTGAAAGACAGCGCGCGAAGTCAGGATGGTTTGCATCGCACGAGCCCCGTACTCAAGGCAGAGGACCAAAAAATAGGCGGCAGCCCCCTTGGTCAATACATTGAGGTCGTGGGTGAGTATCCCATGATCTATGGTCCACTTGAGAAGGAAGGGGACACTGGTTTGGAGAATGGAAATCATAGGGATCAGTATGCAGGCCCAAAACAATAGATTTTTCTGACCTTTGAGAAAAGGCCAGAGTCTTGGTAAGCCGCGAAAATCAGATCCAAGTTTTTTAAATTGATTCAGGACTTGGCTCTTCATGGATTTCCTCACTCAGTTCAGGGTGTCGTAGCAGGAGCTCAGAAAATAGCCCTTGGTCTTTGATGCTTCCCGCTTCCATGAGGATCACGCGGTCACACATTTCGAGAACAGACGTGCGATGGGAACTGACAATCATAGCTGAGGGTCGTCGCCGGAGCTGTTTGATGAGACGTGCTTCAGTAATATTATCGACGGCCGAGAGCACATCATCCAAAAGCAGAAGGTCAGCCTTGCGTAAGAAGACTCGGGCTAGAGCGAGCCTTTGCTTTTGACCACCTGAAAGCCTGAGCCCTCGTTCTCCGATTTCCGTCTCCCAGGTTGCAGGGAAGCCGAGGATTTCTTTAAGGACTTGAGCTGCATCAGCAGCATGTTCGAGTTCGCTCTGGGACGGTTTGGGCTCAACACCAAAACTGAGATTCTCACGAATCGTCGCGGAAAACAGATGAACCCTTTGCAGAGCATAGGCGATACGCGTCCGAATCTGTTGGGTCGTGAGCATATCGATATCTTGCCCCCAGAGGCGGATAGTCCCAGAGGTCTTGGGATAAAGGCGAGTGATGAGCTGAAACAACGTACTTTTGCCGCTTCCGACTGGTCCGCAGAGTCCTATCATCTCGCCAGGCTTTACTTCGATGTTCAGATTGCGCAGGATCCAAGGTCCTTGGGGCTCATAGCGAAAATTAAGATTTTCTATCGTGAGCACTCTATCGCAGCCTTCCGGTATCGTAAACTCGTTGGGGGCTGGGAGTGCGGCATCCTCATGAGCTTCGTCAAGAAAGGGATCCAGACGTTCGAGTGCGGTTTTGGAACGTTGGTAAATGGCGAGCACGAGGCCGATCGAGGTCAGAGGAAAGGCGAGGTAAGCGAGGTAAAAATTAAAGGCCAAGATGTCCCCTATAGACAGCTCGGACTGCATGATGAGACGGCCCCCAAAAAACAGAACCACGAGCTGAGCGATACCCGTGAGGCTTGTCATCAAGGGGAAAAACAGGGTTCGCAGCACCAGAACCCGCATATCGCTATCGAAGACCTTGTCATTTTCCTCGGCTATACGTTGCTGAAAGCTCGCTTCAGCTGCATTGCTCTGGATCACATGGATATGTGTAAAGCTTTCGGTGACGCGATTGGTAAGGGTGCCGATAGCTTCCTGATTCAGCTTGGTGAAGCGTTGGAGGCGCGGCATGACAAAGCGAGCGCTCACGACCATCAGGGAGATGGGAGCAAGGGCGGCAAGGGTCAGCTGCGGATGCACATGAAACATTTTGTAGAGGGTGAAGACGGCAATAAAGATCAGGTTCAGAATCTGGAGGATAGCAAAGGCAAAGAAGACGCGGAGCTGTCCAAGGTCATTGGAAAGCCGAGAGATCAGATCACCCATGCCAAAGCGATCGAAAAAGCTTTGCGGCAGCTGCATAGCGCGGGCGAACATGTAGGTTTTCGAACTTGCTTCGAGCTTGCGACCAGGCCAAAAGATGAGAATGCGCGAGAGGCTGCGGATAAAAATCTGGGTCAGGCCGAGAGCGACGATGGCCAGGGCGAGTTTAGGCAAGAGGTCCTGCTCTTCCAAGCTGATCTGGCCTTGAAGAGCATTCACGATGTGCTTTGCAAGCTGGGGAATTTCGAGGGTGATCACATTGGTGATAGCCAAGAACAGACTGCCCCCCAGATACCAGGGCCAAAGTTCCAGCACGAAGAGCTTGGTGAAACGGACGATACCACGCTGGGCCATCACGGGGCTCCTTGGTTAGAGACGGGGAAAAATTGCTCTTCCATCAGCTGAATCCGCTCCACAAAGGAGGCTGTTCCCCAGCTTGGCAGTTCTTGCATCTGTCCATCCTTGAGGGTCAGGGCGCGGTCGTTGAGCTTGGCTGCATAGGCCGCGACATGGGTGCTGACGATGGTCAGAGCTTGCCCTTTGCGGGCTTCCAAAATATCTTCTAGAGCTTTGATATGATAGAGGTCGAGTCCGGAAAAGGGCTCGTCGAGAATTAAGAGCTGGGGTTTATGAACGGTCGCCAAGGCGAGGCCAACTCGTTTTTGCATTCCGTAGGAACAGGCCGCTAGGGGTTTATGAGCATAGCTATGGCAGTCCCAACGCGATAAAGTTTCCTCTCGTACCTCTTTGAGTTTAGGAATTTCATAGAGCTTGAGGACGTAGGTGAGGAGATCGAAAGCACTCACCCACCGCGGCAAATCGAGACTTTGAGGGAGATAGCCTATGCGGCGTTTAAGAGCAAAGGAAGCTGCCTGCATCAGCTCGCCCTCGAGCCAAATTTTCCCTTGGTCGGGGCGCAGGTGACCCGTCATCATCTGAAAAAGAGTCGATTTTCCGGCGCCGTTTTTGCCGAAAAGAGCAACACTATCGCCATGTTCCAGCTCAAGGCTGAGAGGGCCAAGTTGAAAATGGCTCTGCGGAAAGGCTTTACTAAGAGTTTCGAGAACTAGGGGCCGCATGATCCACCTCCGACCTACGAACGATAGAAATTATCTTTTTGATACTGCTTTGCATAGTAGATCACAAGAGGGACTAAAAGGAGTCCGAGAGCGTGGGCATAGATCGCTGTCCCAACAAAGAGGCCCAAAAGCGCGATCACGAGTATCTGCAGCAGGGACCGATCAGGTGCCAATTGAAACATGACCGAAGGCAAAAGGAGAGGGCACAGCGCTGCGATCGGGAGAACCTTCCAGGTTTCACTCCAGAAGATACTGGGTTGGAGGAGAGCAAGGGGGAGGCCAAGAGCCAGCGCAAGACTCAGGCCAAGGGCTAGGCAGAGCTGCTGATAGACGGCGACATACTCTTCGTGCGAACAGCCCAGCTGACGTTCAAACCAGATAAAGCGCATATCCTCTTCGAGCTGAAAGGCAACAGCTGCAGCAAGTAAAATACTGGCGAGAAGGCTGACAAGAATCAAGAGAAAGGGAGGCCAAGCGCTATAGGCGAGGCCAACAAGCAAGACCCAAAGCCCTGCAATGAGTCCCATGCAGAGGCGAGCGAGCTGGTGGCGCCGCACAAGCTGATACCATCGCCATAGCACCAAAGTTTTACGGCGGGAAGTGGGTTCGTCATTCAGAATAGGCTTGAGCGTAAGGGCTGACGGCGCACTTTGCTTGGGTCCGAAGAGGACACGCAGGGCTGCCAGGAGCAGGCTCAGTCCCTGCCAAGGCCAGAGGCGATAGGGTTCTGCAAGCTTGAAGGCCGGTACGATCCCCTTCCAGAAGCATCCGTAAAAGATGAGCAGCATGAAACTTGTCTGGAGGCCAAGGAAGAGTCGCAGCGTGCTGGGTTTTTCTCCACAGCGCGTGGCGAAGTTTCGCCAGCTGGCTTCCGAGCCGAGGAGCTCAGCGATACGGGCCCCGATCCAAGGTCCACCCAGAACGAGAACAGCCGCAAGCAGCGCAAAGACTAGGGCTCCTTGGCTGGGAAGATGGGCAATCTTTTCCTGCAGGAAGTCTTTAAAGATATAGAAGAAGAGCCCTAAAAGCGTAGCTGAGCTGAACATCAGAACGATTTCGCGACCAAAGTCATAGCGTATTCGGGTGAGGGTCGAGGAGTTTTGCCAGTAGCAAAGGTGGAGGGCTGCTTTTAGGTCCAAGATCGACCTCCCGTCGCTCTGTCTGAGAAAAGGAAAGGGCTGGAAGACGCATCTTCCAGCCCATGTTTGGCTCAAACGGCCAAATTACTTCTTCTTAGCTTTTTTCTTAGCAACTTTTTTCTTTGGAGCTGCTTTTTTAGCGACCTTTTTCTTGGCCACTTTTTTCTTGGCAGCTACTTTTTTCTTTGGAGCTGCTTTTTTAGCGGCCTTTTTCTTGGGGGCTGCTTTTTTAGCGGCTTTCTTCTTAGTAGCTTTTTTCTTAGCAGCTACTTTTTTGGTAGCTTTCTTCTTG
>CANGNB010000034.1 GCA_947454545.1 Oligoflexaceae bacterium | reverse complement strand
GATTACGAAACACACCAAGGATCTGAATGCCACCCTTGGCGTTTTGAGCCAGGGGATGTTGCCACCAGGGAATGACGTCAAAGCTGAGACCTGCATTCTTTGCTGCTTGAGCAAAACGCTTTTTGAAAGCTGGAACCCGCTGAGGATCCAACTCGACAGAAACCTGACTGATCTTTTTGGTATGGAGCAGGCTTTGCGCCGTCTCCAAGGGCATATGGAGAGCACGCTTATCATTTTCGAGGGAGCCTGCATCGATCACCGCACGAATGGGCAGCTCCATGAGGTTGATCTGCCCTGTCTCGCTTGTCGTCGTCAAGGCCAGAGTCGGGCGATCACAGGTCAGAGCTCGTTCGACTGGCTTATAGAGACCATTCGCCTGCAATGGCAAAGGTCCCTCAGGCATACAGCCAAGCAGCGAGGCCATACCACGACCGATCTCGACAGCAGGACCTTCTTTAGGATCCAGAGGCCTACCTGCGAGGGAGTTCCAGGCCCATCGTGGTCCACGCATCGCCAGGCCGTCCGCAAGATCGAACCCATACCCCAGAAAATAGGAGCTCTGCTTTTTGTGATTGTAGATGCCGCTCAAACCCAAAAACCGAACGCGAACTTTGACGTCTGGATCGTTTTTGAGAAAGTCTTCCAAAAAGGACTGTTCCTTGTCGCCGAGCAGAGAAGCCCACGTGTCGGCACTTTCGCCATCACTCGTCCCTGCTTTCATGATGACAAGCTGCCCCAACATCCCCCTGTGGCTATAGCCGTCGTAGGTTTTGTAGTCGAGGTCGTTCAGGAACCCATCGAAAAGCGAAATGGCACAAAAGCCTATGCCTATCGTTAGCAGGGTCGCAAGGCTGTGTCGCCAGTTTCTTTGCACATTGCGCCAAGCCAGGCGGAGTAAAGTTCTATAGTGGGTCGGATTTGCTGCACTCATTGATGCTCCTCATCCTTAGCGATTGGCGGCCGAAAGCAGGTTGATAATGCGCTGCTGCGCGATCTTACGCTGCACAGCTAAGGCAGTCAGAGTTGTGAGGATCACAAGGCCCACTGCCGTCAAAAAGCTTGCCTTGAACCCAGGGCGAAGGATCAGCTCCATCCCTCCTTCGAGTCCGGGCGGGTACAAACGAATCTTGAGAGCCTGAACCCCTTCGATACCGATAAAACCGATCACTCCACCGAGAGCTATCGAAATCAGAGAAAGAAGGAGAATTTCCATCCCAAACAGCGAGGTAAGAGCCTGGCGTTCGAAACCCAAAGAGCGCATCATCCCCGTCTCCTGGGAACGCTCGATCGCCGTCATGGTCGAGGCGTTAAAGATGGAAAACACCACGATCGCTACCAGCACACAGGCGAGGAAGGTGATCATGATGCGAAGAAAATTCATGGTCCCTGCGTAGAGCGGATTGGTCTGTTTGCTCGTCCAAGAGTAGATGTCAACATTGAGACCTGCGCTTCGCAGTTCCTGCGCCAAAGTCTTTGCGAGCGCTGGCGCCCGGCTTGGATCTTTCAGCCACAGCCCATACGAGCTCACATGTTCGGTATCGAGCAGCTTTTGCAGTTGCGGCAGAGCCATGGTAAGGGCAGACTTTTGACCTTCAGCCTTACCACTGAACACACCCACAACTTCTGCATCCTGGATACTCATGGCATCGGCCCAAGACTTCGTGAGCAGCTGCACGTTACTGTCGAGTTGATGTTTGGCCAAAGCCGTACAGTCGGGAACGACCGCCAGGTTATCGTGCTGATCGAATTCGCTATAGAGTTTTTGCTTATTGAGCTGTTTGGCTAAGGTATTGGAGAGCTGAATAGGGTTGAGATCCAGGGGGAGATCCGCAGCACTCTGACCACGGACATAGCTTTGCATCGGTACATTCCAACGGCGAAGCTCTTTATGTTGGCGGAGGGCTTGCGCCGTATCAGGGTCGGTACCCCGTGCTTGAAAAGGCTGGGTATCACAGCCATTGCTTATAAGTCCGGACCCTTGGAGCTGTCCTGAGGAGAGTTCAATCTCAGGATGCCGGGCCAGCGTCGAACGAATCACCTGCTGATCGGCCGGAGAAAAGCTGTAAGCTTTGGGCTCCATAGCATAGCGTTCGAAACCTTGGCTTTTAAAGACCGTAAGATGACCGATCTGTGTGCCATACACGGTATAGGCTGCCAGATAAGAGTCTATAGAATACAAAAAGCCCATGAGCGCCAGCAGTCCCGCAAAGCCCAAGGCGAGAGCCGACCCTGTCGCCATGTTCCGCCGAATGTTCCGCGACAAATTCCGCAGAGCTAAGCGCCATGCCGTTGGCTGAAAGACCCAGCGTGAGTGCTCAAGTGTGTAGCCGAGAAGAATCTTAGGCATGCCCACTCTCCTTGTTCATGGATCGACTGTCCCACTCCGATCTTAGGCGAGGCGCACCGAATCTCTGAGCTCGTAACGCTCAGGCTCGTGCAGAGCCGACTGTAAACCTTTCGATCGGATAATGAGCCTCACGATAGCCGGGCAAAGGGCTAAGTTCGTTCAATTTTTTCGATTATATTTTTTGAACATTCGTAATGGCGTGCATCTCTTCGCAGTTTCTGCGCTGAATTGAGGAAGATGGAAACCTGGGACTGAGCATTCAGCGAACCTTTGTAACTATCCAAAACAAAGGCTGGGCAAGGATTTTAGCCTTTTTAAAGACCGCTTTTCTGAGCTTTCAGCTTACAGATCTTGCAACAAGGGAGCTTGAACTCCGACGCAGAACTGTCGCCGCGTGCCAACAAGTGTAAAAGAAATTTTTACAAAAAAAAGCTTAGAATTTTTCATTTATATGCAGCCTTTTTGCTGCAACACTTGATCCTGAATTTCGGAAACTCATGAAATCAAAGGATCGGACCCATGAACATGACTCTCTTTCGCTTGCGGGCTAGCTTGGCTTGCCTTGTGCTAGGACTGTTCTCCTGCCGCTCTCTGAGCTCCCCGTCGCAAACCCGCGCCGACAGTCTTGGAGAACGTCCCGAACTCTATATTCTTGCAGGCCAATCAAACATGGCAGGGCAAAGTCCCCTGACTCCCGAGATCCAGGCGATCCATGTTCCGGACGTCTATGTGTTCTGCGTCTATCCCTATCGTTTTGAACGCGAGCGTGACGAGTATCGAGCCGATCAGGGTTTTCCTCAATGGGAACCCCTCCACCCTTGCGGTGCTTCCCCCGAGTTCTTCGGACCCGAACTGAGTTTTGCTCAAGCCTTTCGTAAAGCCAAACCCGGAACGCCGCTCTATCTGATTAAATACGCCCATGGCGGCACGTCCCTGGCCTGCGAATGGCAGCCTGATCCCGCTTCGCCCGCTTTTGCTTCCTACGGCCTCAACAGCTGCCAAGAGTTTTTTAGTAAGGCCTCCAAGGATCCATCCTCGATCCGCACCTATCGACGCTTTCGCAAAGCCGTGCAGTGGGGACTCGAAGGGCTATCCGCCCAAGGGATAGACCCGGTATGGGGCGGCATGCTTTGGTTCCAAGGCGAGGCGGATGCTGAAGGGCGAGCCCCCTTTCGTTGGCTGTCGGCCAACTATCCGACCAATCTCACTCATTTCGTGCAGAGCGTACGCCGGGATCTTCAGCATCCTGAGCTGCCCTTTGTCATGGGTCAAATCAAGTGTGGCTATGAGCAGGCCGAGTGGGATTCAAGCTATCACCCCCTCGCCTTAGTCCGCCAAACCCAAGCGAACTTCGCTCGCAACACTCCCCAAGTGTCTCTCTTCGATACTCTCGATCTCGCCTTTAAGGAAGATGGTTGCCATTACAATACCGAGTCCATGCGCATCATAGGCCAACGCTTTGCCGAAAGTTTAGGCTTAGGTACAGCCGACCAAGCACCACGTCTTAAGGCCTTTCTCGCCTGTCCTCAGCACCCAAGCTGCCAAGCGGGTTGGGGCTGGCTGAAGCAGGGTGAGGCAAGCTGCGGACCTGATGCGAAAGGCTACTTTGCTGACAAGGGCGGGTGTAGCTGCCTCTGCGCCCCCTGAAGAACAGGCGAGACGCTGAACCAAAGGCCTCACACTTGGGAGCAACACCGGGAAATCTTTGCCCCCTTTCTTAACAGCTTGGGGGTAAAGGCGTAGGGTAGAAAGAGAGATATTCTCTCGAGGAGCCCTGACTCCGTGGAAGCCTTATTTGTTACCTTAGCTTTCCTCTTTGCGCTGCCGATTGAGCAGCCCTCGACCTCTTTGTCTCAAGCCACCCACTACCTTATCGATCAGGAGGAGAGCCTTGCCACGCCCGAGGCTGCTCTCGAGGCTTTTGCCCAAAATCCCAGTCAGCTCCGAAAGCGAACTGATCTCAGCCTGGGTTTAGTCAAACACCCAGTCTGGTTTGTGAGCAAGCTCATCAATAAAACTCAGGACGAGAACTTTGTCCTAAGCTTTGACTTTTATAATCTCGATTATATCGACGTCTGGCTCTTAACCGACAAGGGACTCCAAAGCTTTCCCGCGCAAGGAGATCACAATCCGATCTCCCAACGCATGTATTTTTCACGCACGGCAAACATTGCTATGAGCCTTCCCCGCGAGCAGGAAGTCACTCTCATCTACCGCATCAAAACCCAATCAACGCTAATAGCGGGTACCAGTCTTTTTTCGCTCAAAGCATTTGTCAAAGAACAGGCCTATGACAATGCTCTTTACTGGTGTGTGTACGGCATCATCATAGGGATCAGTGCGTTTTATGCCATCATCGGAGCGATGACAGGCAAACGCATGATACGCCTGTATCTGGCCTATCTTTTTGCTATCTTTGGGACTCAGTTCACGATCTCCGGCCATGCCTTCATCTATCTCCCAAACCCAAGCTCTGAGTCCACCAATTGGATGCAGGTGGTGATGCCGGTAAGCCTCATGCTCATGGCTCGCTTCGCCTCGCGCTTTCTTCGTCTGCGCTATTTTCAACCTCTGGCTTTTCGGGTTCTGCAAGCGGCTCAGGTGTGCTCGCTGGCCATCTGCCCCCTCGTTTTTTTCGGCATGATGCGCGAAGCTACTTTGATCACGCAGGTCAATGCCCTCGTTCTGCCAGCCTGTTTGGTGTTCATTGCTCTGCGAGCGGCTCGCTTAGGGCAAAAGGAAGCGCGCTTTTTCCTCCTCTCCTTTGGCATATACTTCCTCTCTATGATCCTCTTCGTTGCCAAAAACCTAAGTCTCATCCCTGCACATTACGTCTTCACCGTCGCCCTGCCTCTGAGCTGCGCATTGCAGGTAGCTCTTATGGGTCTTGCCCTCGCTGATCGTTTACGTCAGATCGAAAGTGAAGCGGAGGAATCTCGGCGACAAAAAGAGCAGCAGCAAGAGGAACATCATCATGAAATACTCGCTGCCAATCAGCTCCTGGAACACAAGGTCAAAGAAAAAACCAAAGATCTGCGCATACTCCTCGAGCATACTGATATCGGAATCTTTTCGATCAACGAAAGCAATCAGATCGAGCGGGAATATTCACGGCAGCTCGAGGTGATCTTAGACCATACAGAAATTGAAGGAAAAACCTTTGATGAACTTTTTTTGCGCCCTTCACGCTTGAGTCACGACGAGCAAGCCAAAGTCAGTCTAGCGCTGCAGTATGCGATCGGAGCCTCGCTACCGATTTATCAGGCCAACGCCTATCTTCTGCCCCGAACTCTCAAACACATGGCTGTGCCTATCGATAAGCACCTTGAGTTGGACTGGACACCTATTCTCAACGAGCGTCAAGAGGTCGAGCGCATCCTGGTAAGCGTGCGCGATGTCACAGAAGTCCTCGATATTCGCCGCAGAGCTCACGAGAGTGAGCTCCGCTATCGTCTCATCGCTGAGCTCCTTGACCTCGGCCCGGATCGTTATCGAGAGTTTCGCAATTCCGTTCAGATTGGGCTAAAAAAAATGGCTCAGTATCAGAGAAAGTCTGCCCGAGAGAGTACTCCTTCCAAGGACATCCAGGATGCTATCTATCGTGAGCTTCATACAAGCAAAGCTCTCGGACGTGCCTTTCACCTCCAAGATCTCACTGAAGCTTTCCATGAAGCCGAGCATATTGTTGCAACCGAAGTACCTATGACATCCGCGGACTGGTTGCGCCTGGGCAATGCTCTTGACCACATTCAAGAACTAGCCGATCGCTACGATGCCGATGCTCAAAAGCTTTTCCCTGGACACAATGTTCAGGTCCAAGACCCGGTGCCTGACACTGGGCATGCTTCTTTGCATACTCTTGTAAGCAATGTAAGGAGCCAGGTCCAGGATGCTGCTCGATCGACCCAAAAGCCCATGCCTCACCTGCTCAATGACATTCCAGAGAGTGTGTGCGTACCGACCGCGTTTTATCAGGCTCTCGTCCGGGTTCTTCCCCTTATGATCAGCAATGCGCTAGATCATGGGATCGAAGAAGCCGCGGTCCGCCTCGAAAAAGGCAAACCCGATGTAGGGAGTCTTTGGTTTTTTGTCGATGCCCAAGGCCGCCTCGCAATTCGCGACGATGGCCAAGGACTTTCCCTACGTTCTTTGGAGCAAAAAGCTCTCGCGATGGGTCTTACCGACCTGACGCAAAGCCAGCTTGTGGAGCTTCTCTTTGAGCGTGGTTTTTCGACCAAAGCAGAAGTGAGCCTACACTCAGGCCGAGGTATCGGTCTCAATGCCGTCCGCGCCCTTCTTCGTGAGCAAGGCTCAGACATTCATGGGGTTGGGATCGAAGAGCGGGATGGCTTCCTAGCCTTTTACTTTGCCATCGATCTGCCTTTTGCTGCCGATGACGATCTCACGGAGCAGCAGACCGCCTAGACTTCGAAATCCCAACTTTCTCCAGTGTTTAAAATGCTTTACGGGTGAGAATCAAGACCTCCCTCAGCAAAACCGATAATACATATATGGGGTTGGTCTATGGGGGGGGTTAAACCAAGATGAGATTCACTTTAGGGCTCTTGATCCCACTTTTGGGACTCAGCTGTCGGTCGTCGGAACTGCAGACACCGCAGAATCCGAATCCTCATGCAACCTACACAAGCTCCCAAACTTCAGGCTCAGACACTGATCCCTCAACGACAGATCTCGATGCCAAAGCGGAAGAGAAAATTGCGCCGCCTCACAATATCTCAGGTCAGTATCTGATCGGCTGCAGTCTTGACGCCGACAATCCTCTCGTCAATAAAAGTCCAGCGATGGCAGCCTATCATTGCCGCGTAGAAGACACGGCTGGAGCTCCATTGATGGCTGAAGGCATGTGGACTGCGGAATTGCGAGAACCACTCGCCGGTGAAAGCTTGCAAACCTCTGACAGCCAAAAGGGACATTTCCTTTTGAGCTCCGCTCAGCCTGAAGGCTTAAGCGCTGCATTGGGCCGGACGTCCGTCCACTTTCAAGGGACCATCGAAGGCCATGAACTCAGCCTACACGGCAGCAATCTGGGGCCGCTTGTCTCAAACCTTCTCACTTTGCAGCAATCGCTACCACTTCTCGTCAGCTATGAGTTCACTGTAAAAATCGTCTCGGGAACTCTCAGTGGTCAAAGCTACAGAGGTACGTTTGCGTATGATCAGCACCTTCTCAAACAGCAAGGTCTCGAATCTATCAAAGCGAGCACCCTGCAGTTCGCTTATGTACCCAGCATGCAAAACTTCGATGGGCAAGGGAACCTCAGCTTCAACAACGGCAGCTTTGTTGCGCTTACTTTTTCCGGCGGCCCCAGCAATCAACGCTTCGGTATCAATACGGGCTTCGATCGCAATCAGTTTGGCCGAAGCTCCGAAGCTTTTGTGCGCAACGGAGACCAGTACTTTGGCTATCTCAACGCCTCTGCCATCGTCGACGGGGCGGGGATGCTGAGCTATCTGCGGAAGTGACTGTCCTTTTCTCTGCCAACACACCAGAACTAGACCTAAACGACACGCCTCGATGACCTCATCGAGGCCTTATTCATTCTTTGCATAAGCTTTCCCAGATAAATTCGTTCCCGCCCCTCCCTCGCCTCCCTAATATCGGCTCACCACTTACGGAGGATTGCTATGTTCCCTACTCGTCGCTTGGCTGTGCTCGCCTTAGGACTAATCTTGGGGTCCCCCCTCGCTCCTGCAAAGACTCTTTTGAATGCTTCTTACGATCCAACGCGCGAGCTCTATCGCGATATCAATAAAGAATTTTTGAGCGATTGGAAGCAAAAGACGGGCGAAAGCTTAGAGATCGAACAATCCCACGGGGGTTCGGGTAAGCAGGCTCGCGCGATCATCGATGGCCTCGAGGCAGATGTCGCGACCCTAGCCCTAGCCTATGATATCGATGTTCTCGCGGACAAGGGGCTCCTGAGTCCCAACTGGCAGGAGCGCTTGCCTAACAAGGGTGCTCCTTACACTTCGACGATAGTCTTCCTGGTCCGCAAAGGCAATCCGAAGGGCATCAAGGATTGGAATGATCTGATCAAGGCTGATGTTGGCGTCGTCACCCCCAATCCTAAGACGGGCGGAGGCGCTCGCTGGAATTATCTAGCGGCCTGGGGTTATGCTCTCAAGCAAAAGGGAGGCAACGAACTTAAAGCCAAGGCCTTCGTCCAAGAGCTTTATAAACACGTGAAAGTCCTCGATTCGGGAGCTCGCGGAGCCACCACAAGTTTTGCGGAACGCGGCGTGGGCGATGTGCTACTCACCTGGGAAAACGAGGCTTTCTTAGCCCTCAATGAACTGGGAGCCGATCGCTTCGAGATCGTAGTCCCAAGCGTTTCGATCCTGGCCGAACCCGTTGTTGCTGTCGTCGATCGGGTCGCCACCAAGCACGGGACCCAGAAGCAAGCCGAGGCCTATCTATCCTATCTCTATACTGAGAAAGCCCAAGACATCATCGCGCGTCATGGCTTTCGTCCCCGCTCCCCAAAAGTAGCACAGGCCTATGCAGAGCGCTTTAAGAAGGTCTCACTCTTTACCATCGATGAGCTGTTTGGCGGATGGCGTGCTGCTCAGAAAAAGCATTTCGATGAGGGTGGTCTCTTCGATCAGATCTACGGAGCAAGCAGTTAAGATATGGTCCCAAGACACAGCAGAAAACAGATTGTGCCTGGTTTTGGCGTGACGCTCAGCGTCACGCTCTTTTACGTTTCTATCATGCTCCTTTTACCGCTTGCCGCTCTCCTTGCGAGAGCTTCGGAACTGAGTTTCGCACAGATCGTGCCGATCGTGACATCCGAGCGCGTTCTCGCCGCCTGTAAACTCAGCCTTGGCGCAGCGGCTTTGGCCGCAGGGGTCAATGCGATTTTAGGGACAGTCCTCGCCTGGGTTTTGACGCGCTACGACTTCATCGGACGTCGCTGGCTCGATGCTCTCATCGATCTGCCGATGGCTCTGCCAACAGCAGTCGCAGGCATCGCTCTGAGTGCCCTTTACGGCGACCGAGGCTGGATTGGAGCTTGGACGAGTCACTTTGGTATTTCCATCGCTTATACGCGTTTGGGTATCTTTGTGGCCCTGCTTTACGTGGGCCTCCCGTTTTTGGTGCGAACTCTTCAGCCTGTTCTTGCTGAAGCCGAACGGACCCAAGAAGAGGCAGCGCTCACCCTGGGTGCTTCGCCTTGGCAGAACTTTCGCTATGTCGTGCTCCCGCAGATTATGCCTGCCATCCTCACTGGGGCTGCCATGGCATTTGCCAGAGGGGTGGGAGAGTATGGATCGGTCATTTTTATAGCAGGCAATATACCGAAAGTCTCTGAGATCGCTCCTCTGCTCATCGTCACCAAACTGGAGCAGTATGATTATGCTGCTGCGACCGTAATCGCCGTCTTCCTCCTGTCGCTGTCTTTAGTTCTTTTGCTCATCATGCAAAAGCTTCAGATGCAATCGCAACGCTATCGCCTCAAAGAGGTGCAGCCATGACCGAACTTGCTTCATCCCCAAGCATCCCACGCCCGGCTTCACTCACTTGGAACCTCGCCAAGCCTCTCCGAGCAAACTTGGGAAGGTACATTCTCTTGGCGATAGCTATCAGCTATGGGGTCTTGATTCTAGGTTTACCTTTGGCTGTTGTCCTTCTGGAGGCCTTTAAAAAGGGCCTGGGATCCTATCGTGAGGCCTTGCTCGCACGAGATGCCTTAGGGGCTATGAGCTTGAGTCTCCTCGTGGCTTTCCTAGTTGTGCCTCTCAACACGGTCTTTGGCCTTGCGGCAGCTTGGCTCTTAGGCAAGTTTCGCTTTCGTGGCCGTAATCTTCTCATCACACTGATCGATCTCCCCTTAGCAGTTTCTCCAGTGGTCGCAGGCTTGATGTTCGTGCTCCTCTACGGAGCCCAAAGTCCTTTGGGCCCTTGGCTGGCGGCACACGATCTGAAGATTATCTTCGCTCTTCCTGGAATCTGGTTGAGCAGTCTTTTTGTAACTTTGCCCTATGTCGCCCGCGAGCTGCTACCGCTGTTAGAGTCTCAAGGCACCGAGCTCGAAGAGGCCGCAGCTCTCCTCGGGGCGAGCGGCTGGCAAAATTTCTGGCACATCAGCCTGCCGCGCATGAAATGGGCTTTACTCCACGGTATCATCCTGTGTAATGCACGCGTTCTTGGAGAGTTTGGGGCTGTATCGGTCGTATCGGGTCATATTCGTGGCAAGACCAATACGCTCCCCCTTCATATCGAGATTCTTTACAACGAGTACCAGTTCACTGCGGCTTTTGCTGCGGCATCGGTCTTGGCTTTTTTAGCTCTCATCACTCTTGTCTTCAAACGTGTGGCGCAAAAACATCACACTCAAGCAGCGAGTCTTAGCGCATGAAACTCCACTTGCATCAGATCGAAAAATCTTTTGGCTCTAGCTCTGTCCTCAAAGGCATCACGGCGAGCATCGATCAGGGCTCGTTTATTACGCTTCTGGGAGCCTCGGGCTGCGGCAAAACCACCCTCTTACGTATCCTGGCAGGCTTAGAGACCCCAGATAGGGGCACCATCTCCTTTGATGGCCAGGACGCCAGTCAACTCAGTCTGCAGGAGCGGCGAGTCGGTTTTGTGTTTCAGCACTACGCGCTCTTTCCTCATCTCACTGTGTTTGAGAATATCGTCTTTGGACTCAAGGTGCGCGCCACGCGCGAGCAGATCAGCCGGGCTGCGATGAACACACGCGTCAAAGAGCTCCTCGAACTCGTCCATCTCCAAAACTTTGCGGATCGCTATCCTCATCAGCTTTCAGGCGGCCAAAAGCAGAGGGTCGCTCTCGCCCGCGCTCTGGCGATTCACCCTCGTGTTCTGCTCCTCGACGAGCCTTTCGGCGCTCTCGATACTGAGGTGCGACATAAACTTCGAGAAGAGCTCAAGACCCTGCAAAAAACACTCGGTATCACTTGTATCCTGGTAACCCACGATCAGGACGAGGCCCTTGCGCTGTCGGATCGCATTCTCCTCTTGCGGGAGGGTCGGATCGAACAGATCGGCAAACCCGAAGACCTGTATCTCAATCCAGCTTCGAGCTTTGTGATGAATTATTTCGGCCGTACCAATGAACTCAGTGCTGAAGAACTCGGCTTCAGCTTGCCCGGTCCTATTCTCGTGCGTGCTGAGGATATCAGCATCGATCCCGCGCTGTCCTCAGCAGCCCTGGCCCGCCTGCACCGAGTGAGCCCTCGTGGCTCTACCGTGCACCTGGAACTTGCCATTGAAAGCCCCCAGGGAGAACGAACCCTCCATGCGGAAATCCCACGGGAACGTTGGGCGAAGCATCCGGTAGAGTTGGGAGCACTTGTGTCTTGGCGCATCAACGCGTACAAGAATTTTCATGAATCGAGCGTCGAGCCTTCGAGTCTCTAAAGGAAATGAGCTAAGTTATGAATTTTCAACAGCTTCGTATCGTGCGTGAGACCGTCCGCCGAGATTTTAATTTAACTGACGTTGCGGCTGCTCTCTACACTTCGCAACCTGGAGTCAGTAAACATATCAAAGATCTCGAAGATGAGCTTGGACTCGAACTCTTTGTGCGCCGCGGCAAGCGTCTGCTTGGCCTCACTCCTGGCGGAAAAGAGCTGATCGATGTCATCGAACGCATCCTGCTCGATGCGCAAAATCTCAAGCGGATCGCCGATCAGTTCGGCAGCCGTGACACAGGGCACCTGCGCATTGCGACCACACATACCCAGGCTCGCTATGCATTGCCCGAGGTCATCAAGAGTTTTAAGGCGGAATTTCCACGCGTTCATCTCGCGCTCCACCAGGGAAGTCCTCGTGAAATTGCGACGATGCTCAGCAATGGTGAAGCCGACCTCGCCATCGCCACCGAAGCCCTCGATAAGCTGCCGGATGTTGTCACCTTTCCTTGCTATAGCTGGCACCATGCGGTCATCGTTCCAGAAGGTCATCCTCTCGATACGGGTAAACCCCTCAGTCTTGAAGCCCTCGCAGAGTATCCGATCATCACCTATCAAGAGGGATTTACGGGGCGTACTCAGATTGACCAAGCCTTTGCCGAGGCAACCCTCACGCCCGATATCGTCCTCTCTGCCATCGACGCCGATGTGATCAAGACCTATGTCGAGCTAGGATTAGGGATCGGCATCATAGCCTCGATGGCTTTCCACCCAAGCCGCGACCAAGGTCTACGTCTGCTCGATGCGCAGCACCTCTTTGCTCTGAATGTCACCAAGATCGCCGTGCGCCGTGGCCATTATCTCAGGGATTTCAGCTATCGATTTATCGAAAGACTTTCCCCGCGCCTGACCGAAGCTCATGTCCGCGAATCACTAAGCTTATGAAAAAAATGTCTTTGTCTTAGCGAAGACTCTCTCTTAAAGTGGAATCATCCAGATAAATGGCTGGAGCTGTCCCCACTTTAAGGGAGTAAGTCCTATGACGAGCTTGGTTCGCGTTCGACAGACCATAACAGACTCTTCTGCTCTATCTGCGATGTGTTAAAGCATCGGTCCACGTTTTTAGCTCCACTTATATCCCCGAACTCACAGTTATTTGAATAAAAAACAAAGGATATTCTATGAAAGCGAATACCCTCGCTTTGCGTTCTCACTATACCTTAATTTCATTGCCGCAGATCGGCCAAACACTCCTCTCTCTGCGCGCCCGTCAGCAACTGCAGAGTGCAGACGTCATCCTCATTGAAGACGATCGTAAAGACGAAATCTTTGATCTCCTCGAACAAAACCAATTGATCTATCTTCTCTCTCGCATCAAAGTTCTTAAAACTCATGAAAGTGCGCTCCTCGATCCTGAGATCCGTGAACTGCTAGACAGTCACTTGAATCTCGCTCGCATCGTCTGGGAAAGGGACGTGATTCCACTCGCCGTTCGCAAAGAACTGCAGTGGCTCAGAACACTTGGCTATCCTGTGAGCTTTGTCCCTTCGAGCAAGACCATCACACGCGAAGCGGTACGTCTCCGTCTGCCATGGTTAAAATCAAAACGTCTTACCCGTATGCGCATCTTAGATCGTTGGGAAATCCAGGCGAGCCCTGACTTTTGGCCGAAAATCGTCGAAGCCTCGACAAGCCTGGCTCTGCACTTTGAACACGAAGAACTTTTGGCCTTCTTTTCGCGCGCGATGGCTGAGGGCGCCGACACCTATCGAGCCGTAGCCTTGGTGTCGCACCATCCCCTGTTTCCGCCTCAGTGCTGGCTCAGCTCGCTGGGAGAAATCCACGAGCTTCTCACCCAGTGGGATACAGAAGGCACGACCCTCGTCTATATCGAACCCGATCGAAAGGCCCTCACCCGCCTCCTCCACACCCCGTAATCATCCAGATCGTCGTAGCTTCAGAGCTGCTTGCTTTAAAAATGTGCAAGTCTGGCTCTGAATTTCTCCTAGGTGAGACCTTCCAAAGAGAGTACAGTGATAGGGATTAACCGATCACTCTCAGTGACTCTAATTGGCTACAGTTCCTTGCAAAGGAGAGCTCATGCGCACGCTTTGGTTTGAGGCCACCCTGATCTTCTCGCTCTTTTCTGGAGAGGCCCAACTCTTTGCCAAGGCCAAGCCAAGCTTCGCCAACATGCAAAAAAACGTGCTCTGCCAGCCATCCTCTGTCGTGCGTCCCATGACCGAGGCAGAACTGCAAGAAGCTGTTCAAGGGGCTCTGCGCAAAGGCTTGCCCATAAAGGCTGCCAATCAAGGTTGGAAGGGTTCGAACGCTAGCTCCTGTGTGAGCCCCGGTGGTGTGCAGATCGATACCAGCGGCCTCGATCGTATTCTCGCTGTCGACACCGAGCGCAACGAGGTGCGTGTACAACCCGGCATCAAGCTCTGGGACTTTACTCAAGCCCTCCATCGCGACTATCAGCTCACTCTGACGGCTGTTCAGGAGTATGCCGATGTAACTCTTGGCGGTATGCTCGGCAACAGTACGCACGGCTCAAGTTTGCAAGAAGAGAGCAGCTCGCTCAGCGATCGCATTGTCGCCCTACGCGTCATCGATGGTCAGGGCGAAGTTCGCGAGATACGAGGCAAAGACCTCGACTACTTCGGTGGCCACTTGGGAGTCCTGGGCATCATCAGCGAACTCACAGTCAAGGTCCAACCGTCTTTCAAAGTCAAAGCTGCCATCGCCGCTTCGCCCGACACGCATCTCGAAGATGAGATTTTGCCCTTTGTGGAGACTCACTACGCTGCAGCTGTGACCTGGTTCCCCGGTCAGTCGACCTATACCACAGCTGCTTACGATAAAGTCTCGCAGACTCTTGAGGGAGAAGCTCATAACGGCCAGACGGAAAAGCCTTGGCTGCAGCGCACGCTCTTTCCTCCGATCTTTAAAGCCGCCCATCTTGGCAACGACAATAAGCTCATGTGCCTGCTCGAAAACGAGCGCATGAAGATGAAAAGCCAAAGCTTTTTCACGGAGCGCTATGGCAATACTGTCGATCCGGCGATCGGCTGGGCTCACGAGATGCTGAGCTTTGTCTGCCGTGATCGCTGTCCCTTTGATGCCTTGCCCTATGTTCTCGAAGAAATCGCCATCCCACTGGAAGCTTTACCGCGATTTATTGAGCAGGCAAAAACTCTTTTCGCTCAGAAGAAAGTCTGCCTGCCTCTTAACGGTATCTACTTTCGCTTCGGTCGTGCCTCGCGCGGCGCCCTCGCCATGGCCTCAGGCCGCGACACAGCCTATGTGGGGATGGAGTATGTACGCAATCCTTATGGCAATCATTATCCCAAAGACTTTGAGTTCATTCAGGAACTCGAGCAGATCCTGCTGAAAGATTATAAGGGCCGCCCTCACTGGGGCAAAAACGCAGCGGCGATGTTTCGCACGCCCGAGGAGCGCTATCCCCGTTGGGACGAATTCACGGCCTATCGCGATCAGTTGGACCCGCAGGGCATCTTTAAAAACGAGTGGTTTCGCACTCTCCAAGGCGAGCTCAAAAGCAAAGCTCCGACCCCCAACTGTGTTGCCAATGAAGCATGCTACTGCTCGGCTGATGAACACTGCCCACGCACCTATAGCTGTCAAGCGGGACTGATCGACCCCAATGTTCGCGTGTGCCGTAAGCACCCTTAAAGAACCGCTGCTTATGAGTGGAAAAAGCTTGCATGTTCCAAATTTTACGACTGCAGAGATTGGTCTTTGATCGCTACAGGTCCAGCGCCCGAGTTCCCCTGAAGGATACGGTGGAGCTCAACTTAAGGGTGCTGCCTGATGATCTGGATCTCAACTTTCATATGAACAATAGCCGATATCTCAAGATTATGGATCTCGGCCGTTGGCAATTTATCCTACGCGTGGGTCTCTTATCGGTTTGCGTCCGCCGCCGTTGGCGAGTCATCGCAGGGGCTATCGACATCACGTATCTGCGCTCTCTCAAGCTGTTTCAGCACTTCACACTCAGCACCCGTCTAGAATGCTGGGATCACAAGTGGTTGATCATTGAACAGAGATTCACAGTCCACGGCCGGCTCCATGCTCGGGCTCGCGTGCGCATGCTGCTTCTTGATCGCAAGGGTGTCCCCGTGCCGATACCGAAAATCTTTGAAGCCTTGCAGCTCGAACCCACAGCTTCCCCAGAACCTTCGGAGAGGACCAAGGCTTGGTTAAACTCTTTGGCGTTCCGTGACAATCTGTGACAGAGACTTTTGACACTTTGCTGTGCCCATCGCCTAGCGCTCAACAGGAACCCAAGACTGAATCTCTTTGCTCTGCTTTTTCTTGGAATCCCACTGAACAATACGCGCTCCTGCAGCGCCGACCTTTTTGTTCCGTGAAAAGCTGAGGGGAGGCAAAAAGCTCTGGTGAAAATCTCGAACTTGCTCGAGTTGCGCTATCCAATCGAGTCGAGTGATATGCGGCTGAGAGCGTTTGAAAATCTCTTCAAAAAGCTGAGCGACCAGCAGGGCCTCACCATCACTCGCCAAGGGCACACGACTCCAAAGCTGGCGAGCAAAAAAATTGTGCACAGCAAGCTCGCTTTTTTCCCGCAGAGTCTCGGGGAGATCGGCCGTGGTCCAGTATACGGCCGGAAAGCGCGCGGCTCGATCGCGAATGTATTTGGGATCCTCGCCGATACCACCAAAGGCCATCACAGGCGTCTCTAGGAGCTCGTTGGTCATGATGTCTTGAAAGGTTTTGAGATCCTCTTCACTCCCTAAAAAGGCAAAAGCCCTGTTGTTACGCATATGGAGGCAGGCTAAAAAATCATCGGTCTCCATAGCTGCTGCAGGGTAATGACAGACCACCATCAGCATATCACCCTGTGATAAACTTTCATCGCGTGCGCCCTGCTCCCAGGCCAAACCCTCAGCCGTCTCAGGCACAACAGCGATCACTTTATACTCGAGCTTTTTCTTGGCAAATTGGGCCGCGATGCGCCCCTGATCATAGGCGCTCGGCTGCAGAGCGTAGCTCATGCGACGCCGCTTTTCGATCTCTCCCCGCGGTTCTTCGTGCACCCAGAGCATGGGCAAGGACGCATCCGTCTCGAGCAGATCTAGAAACTGACTGCGATGCTCACGATAGCCGAGCAAGAGGAAAAAATTGTCGAGACGATCCAAGGAGGGGTCATCCAAAGACGTGAGTTCGAGGCGTCGCCCGGCAAGGCCCCCCTGTTCGTTGAGCTGCCGAAAGCTCTGCTCGAGAGTCTCAAGAAAGGCCGTTTCATGCGCAGCCTGAACCGGATCCGTCTCATCGTTTTGAAGAAAGCCAATACGAACCTTGCCAGCTTCTAAGCCAGGCTCGGGACCCTGGCCTAAGGACTGCAGATAGGCATAGAGCGCTGCCCACTGGGTATCATCCAAGCTATAGCGAGGCATAGCGGCTGACAGGCTCTTCCCCTCAGCATTGACCCCTTCTGTCAGTAGGCGTCGCAGAGTATCCTCCTGGTAGGGATGCAGAGCTTTGCCCTCATGTCCCGCCGATTCAAACAGCTGTTCAGCACGAATGCCAGGAACGGCTTCTCCCTGCCACACCCCTCCACGTCCACTCAAGCCATGACAGTGCGCACAGGCTGCCTCTTCTGCCGAAAGTTCCTGTTCCGCTCCGGGCAGATGAGCGAGCAGCTTGCGCTCGGCCTGATCAGCTCCCTCTAAAAACAGCAGAAGACCGGTTTTCTCTAGCATTTTATTACTTTTAGCGGGAAGAGCAGCAACCCCCGAGGAAGGGGGCGGCTCAGGTACTTTTTGCTTGCGCCACAGACCCAAGCTAAGAAGCAAGAGAAGTCCCAAGGCACCAAGGAGAAATTTCATGGAAGCCCTCAAGATAAACGATAAAGCTCAAGCATCATCCTAACATAAAGAGCTGGCTATGGGACGTCTCGCAGTGGTTGTTGGTCTAGGCAGCTTGTTCGAGAGAATCTGAGGTAAGAATTTGAATAGACTTTTTGACTTGAGATATCCTAACGAGAGTCTTCTCGCCCGAGAGCGCACATTCGCACTGAAGTTGAGCTAAGTTCAAAAGATTATTGAGATTGAATTGGAGAGCTTCCAAAAGGGCTGGGTCTGCGTTCAGGTCCACATCACAGCTCAGGGTCCAAGGTACATCGGCTGATTTTCCATTCACAAGACTCAGCGTTCCTTTCGTCTTGGGCAAGAGGGTTACCACCAAAATTTCCAGCGCACTTTTCAGAACGAAGCGGTTGCAGATAAGGCTCTCCTCTTCAACCCCATCCTGCCATTGCACCTCAATCCGAGCGTATTGCTGAGGCTCAAAGATCTCTCGCAGGCGTTCCAAACTCATGTTCCAGATCGCATCGATACGCAGCATCTCAAGCGCTATGCGCTCCACCCCACTCAGAATTTTCACCTCTTTGACTGTCGTCGAAACTTTTTCAACACCTGAGTGGATGAGATTCAACCCAGAGGCCAAGCCACCCGTGATCTCTGCAAAGCGCTGCTGGACCGCTGCAACTTCAGGATCGCTCGAAGGACTTTCGCCAAGCAGCGACCCCACGAGGAGTTGAAGCTTGTCGAGATGCACTTCGATATCACTGCGTCCTAAGCTGATATAATTGAGGGGGTTATTAATACGATGGGCGACCGCTGAGGCTAGATTCAAGCGTTGCTCAGATTGAAAACGCAGGTTGCGCTCATGACGTTCGCGTTCGTGGGTGATTTTTTCTTGAAGCCGCGCATGCGCAATCTGATCTTCAAGAGCTAAACTGAGCTGCTTTCTCAAGATATTCAGCTGATCAGCGAGTGCAAAAGACAGAATCGCAATTTCAAAGACCGAACCCAGTTTGAGAGAATAGACCGTGAGCGTCGTCACGGGCAGAAGGCCCAGCTGCTTTCCAATGAGACACAAGACTCCCAAAATAAATAGGCACCATGCAGAAAGGTAAAACCAAGCTTCACGCCGACCCTCAATAGCTTTCAAAACGGACACAAAAATCAGGAAAAATATCCCTACCCCAGCAAGTATCGTCATAACTTTCACGGCTACAAAATAGGGTAAAAACCACGAAGCAAGAAACCCTAGCCCCATCAGTGTCAGAATGAGTCTTAAAGCCAGCCCGCGCTTGCGCCCATGCTGCTGTACTTTAAGAAAATGATCTGCAAATAATATCACACTGATTTCAGTGAGAAATCCGCCCTGACAAATCATCCAGTCTGTCCATCGAGAGTCCTCGGGCCATAGATAGTGCTGGGTATAGCCGTCCAAGCTCAGTTGAAACATCAAAAACATTGCGACATAGGCCGTATAATAAAAGTAGGAAAGGCTTCGGGTCGAAAGAAAGACAAAGAAATTATAGAAAATCGTGATAACAAAGATTCCTGTGTAAGCCCCGTTGATGAATAGCTCTTCACGAGTCCTCTCCTCAAACACGCGAGGCCCATAGACATGCATCGGAGCCTGCACCGACGAGGTCGATACGATACGAAGGATCAGACGATACTGCCCTGGCGCGAGAGGCAAGGTAAATGCGGGATCGACTGTATCTAAGATCTCGGGGCTCTGCTTGACCGAATCACCGAAAACCAGACTTGTTACTGGCACTCCATCCCGCAGGATCATGAGATCAACGCGATCGAGCAAGGGGTAAGCTATCTGAAGGATGTAAGGCTCAGAATCTCGCTTTTCATATTCGGTCGAGAGCCAAATAGCATTCTGGGTCCAACCAAAGGAGGGATTGCGATCGGTATGGGTCGGGAGGTTCATGGCCTGAACATCCGCAAAGGTCAATCGTCCCTCTGGATCTCTGAGAAACTCGGGAAATTCTCCGAAAGCTTGCAGGCTTCTTTGCCCTTGAAGCACTGGCCCTCTTGCGCTTGCTTTTGTTGATAGCAAACTCATGATCATACACAGAATGGAAAAAATCTGCCGCAAGCACCTGCCCCGTGAAGACTATCACCCCAAATGGGTTCATCTATACGGTGTATCGGACTATCAGAAGATTTATTGAGTGCGGGGACTTAGAGGCGCGTCGGGAACATTCTCGAGACGGGTAGACAAGCTTACATCAGCAGCCTTCATAGACCTAAATACTTAGATTATTTTGCAGTTTTTTATCATCCCACAAAAAATAACGGTAAATCCAACCTCTAGGCGCTCTAGGGGCTATCTATTATGCTTAGGACTGCGGAGCTTTCGCAGCTGAGGGAACATCGTATGCCAAGCTTTTATGCCAGTGATGGAACCCAAATCGCCTATCGATCCCTCGGACAGGGGCCAACTGTTTTGCTTTTGCACGGTTTTGGACTCGATGGGCGGCAATGGCTCCCACAGGTGATGCCACGTCTCCATAAGTATCGCTTCATTCTCCCTGATATGCGGGGTCATGGCGGTTCAGCCAGTGGTCCCTATCAGCGCCATCAAGGGCTTACAAGGCTCACTCAAGATATCGAAGAGCTGCTGAAGAACCTTCAGGTGAACGAATGCTCGCTTGGCGCCTACTCGATGGGAGCCTTTGTTGGTCTCAATTTCTTGCAAAATCCTGGCTCGGTTCGCATTCGATCCTACCTGCATATAGAAGCAGGCCCATGCTTTCACCCCAACGAGAATTGGGACCATGG
>CANGNB010000033.1 GCA_947454545.1 Oligoflexaceae bacterium | reverse complement strand
GTTGCGCGAAAAGCTTTGATTTTGGCGCGAACCATTGGGATGGCCATCAATCTCGAGGATCTGGCGCTTGATCCACTCTTCCCGCCCGAGCTCAGCGATGATGACCCTCAGGTTTTTTTAGAAAAGCTTGGAGCGCTCGATGAGACCTACGCTCAACGCATTCAAGGAGCTCGAGATCGCGGTATGACCTTGCGTTATGTTGCGCGAATATCGCGAGAGAAAGTAACCGTTGGGATCGAGGAAATTTCGAAGAATTCTCCCTTGGGTCGTTTGCGAGGTACAGATAATCAAGTCAGTATCAAGACTCAGAGATACAGCAGTAATCCACTGATTGTAACCGGACCTGGAGCTGGTGCAGAAGTTACGGCTGCAGGGGTTTTGAATGATGTCATCACGATTGCCGTCAGTCAGGAGCGAGGACAGTCATGAAATTTGAAGTTTTTGCGCCAGGCACTATAGGCAATGTCTCCTCGGGTTTCGACATCTTGGGTCTCGCAGTCGATCAAATGGGAGATCACTTCCATTTTGAAGATGCTAAAACCTACAGCATCGAAGCCGTCGGTCGTGATGCCTCTTTGGTGCCAACGGATCCCCATCGCAATACGGTGACTTTGGCTGCTGAGGATTTCTATCAGCTTCTGGGTATCCCCTCCAGGCCCTTCAAGTTACTGATTGATCGGAGCTTACCTCTATCAGGGGGACTGGGTTCGAGTGCTGCATCAAGTGTGGCGGGTGCCTTAGCCGCCGCAAAATTTGCTGATGCACTAGACCGTTCTGATCTCATTATGAAGGCAGCTCTTCATGCTGAGTCAGCTGTTTCTGGGATGCACCTTGATAATATCGCTCCATGCCTTTTAGGAGGTATGGTCTTGGTGCAGGATCTTGAAAAGTTAAAGGTCTACCCGGTACCTGTGAATCTAGAGTTTTGGATCACGCTGATTACTCCTGATGTCAAAGTTAAGACCAAAGATGCTCGTCGAGTACTTGCAAGCTCGCTGACAACAGCGCAGTGGACCCAGCAGATGGCTCACTGCACAACATTAGCCCTGGCCATGGCAAGAGGTGATGCAGAGGAGTTGGCCTTTGGGTTAAAAGATACCTTTGCCGAACCTGCACGTTCTTCCCTGATTCCTCATTTCAACGCAGCTCAAGAAAATGCGAGGGCTTTAGGAGCCTATGGCTTTTCTATTAGTGGGAGCGGACCAACCTGTTTCTCATTGTGTCCCACTGAAGCAGTAGCGAAGAAAGTGGCCGACGCTGTGAAAGGTATCATGGGTCCAGCGACACGTTCGTACGTAGTGAGACCTCGGCTAAGCGGCGCGGAGATCCTTTCATGAGTGAAACCAAACTCTCCTGTGTGGCGTGTGGAGCTTCGTATCCTTTGTGGGAACTGCGCTATAGCTGTTCCTGTGAGGGCCTTCTCGAGGTGACCCAAGCAAGTAGCAGTAAGCTAGGTTTGCCTGAGCTTTTTGAGAAGCGCTTAATGAGCCGAAAAGTATGGGACAGAAGTGGAGTCTGGCGTTTTCGAGAGGGATTATTCCCCCTCTCTGAGACATCCTATGTGAGCATGCCGGAAGGCCAAACGGGATACTACGAAGTGCCTGGGCTGACTCGTTGGGCTGGTGTCGAGCATCTTGCCTTTAAGCACGAAGGCGAAAATCCGAGCGGATCTTTCAAAGATCGCGGCATGTGTGCAGCGGTAACGGCTGCAAAGAAATTGGGAGTGACCACACTGGCTTGTGCTTCTACAGGAAATACGAGTTCCTCGCTTGCAGCCTATGCTGCTCGGGCTGGCCTTAAGGCCTTTGTCTTTTTGCCAGCAGGAAAAGTCAGTGCCGGAAAGATGGCTCAGACTCTCGCTTATGGAGCCAAGGTTTTAGCTGTTAAAGGTGATTTTGATGATGCGATGCAGATTGTGCGGAGCCTAGCTCAAGCCGGTCGTGTCTATATGGTCAATTCGCTAAATCCTTTTCGTATTGAAGGACAGAAGACGATTATTTGGGAGCTATTGCAGGATCGAAACTGGGAAGCTCCCGATTGGATATTGGTCCCAGGAGGTAATCTGGGAAATACGAGCGCCTTTGGTAAAGCCATCGAGGAAGCTTACCAATGGGGTTGGATTCAAAAAAAGCCACGCCTTGCGACGATTCAAGCGATGGGGGCAAGCCCGTTCTTTCGAAGTTATGAGCGCGGCTTTCAAAGCCTTGAGCCCATGCAGGCAGAGACCGTTGCCACGGCCATTCGTATTGGTCATCCGGTAAACTTCACAAGGGCCGTAAAAGCTATTGAGAAGACCAGGGGAGTTGTAGCTGCTGTTTCGGACGCCGAGATTATGGCTGCAAAGGCTGCGATTGACCGTTCAGGATTAGGTTGTGAACCCGCAAGTGCTGCTAGTTTGGCGGGATTGAAGCAGCTGGTAGCTGCCTCTATCATAAGGCCCGAGGAAGATGTCGTTGCGATTCTTACGGGACATGTGCTTAAAGACACCGACGCGATCATGCAAAGTCAAGATCTGTCCTGCTATGATGTCGATGCGGATCGAGCGTCTATCGAGGCAGTTCTCGATAGACTTTCGTAAACTTTAAGCTTTTGGGGATGGGACTGTCTGGGCAATTTTGTCGAGCAGTCCGTTAACGAAAGAGCCTGAGTTTTCAGTGCTATACTTTTTCGCTAACTCGATAGCTTCGTTTATGATGATGCTACGCGAAAGCTCGCTGTATAGGAGTTCGTAAGTAGCAAGTCTTATGACGCTTCGATCGATCACGGGCATACGCGAAAGATTCCAATGCTCCGAATGAGCTTCGATCTGTTCGTTGAGTGCGAAAAAGTTTGAAAAAACCCCTTCAACAACTTTACGAAAGTAGCTGACACTCGACCTGTCGACGGCAAAGTCAGCGATGAAGCGCTCGAAGTGTGCTTCGGAAAAGAAATATAGCTTCTCTATTTCACACTGGTAGAGAAACTGTAGGGCCCATTCACGAGCTTGGGCATGGGGATGTTGTTCGCGTGACACCGTAAGGCTCCTGTAACATTCTCGGTATAATCTGCCCCAAACCATCGACTCGATGAGCCGCTGTAAGGGGGCCGTTTCTTAGCTGTCAAGGCACTTGAGAGTTTCGACCATCGCAAGGGCAGTCTGAGCTGCATCAGCCCCCTTATTTCCATGCTTAAGACCAGCACGATTCAAAGCTTGTTCGACAGTGTCTGTTGTGAGGACGCCGTTGATGATGGGGACGCCCGTCTGGATACTGAGGGTCATCAAGCCTGAGGCGCAGGGTCCAGCGACATAATCAAAATGTGGGGTTTCACCGCGAATCACAGCACCCAAGCACACGACCGCAGCATATTTTCCATTGCGAGCAGCTTTGCTAGCTGCCACTGGAATTTCGAAAGCTCCTGGAACCCAGATGGTATCCACAGAGGCTTTTACACCAGCTGCTTCGAATACATCGTGAGCACCTTGGACCAGAGATTTTGTTACGAGTTCGTTAAACTTTGCAGCAACAATCAGATAGCGCTTACTCGTCATCTTAGATGTCCCTTAGCTAGGTTTTTGGATGATATTGTTTTCGATAATCTCGAGGCCAAACCCAGAGAGCCCTTTTAGGACCATGGGTGAACTGCTATGGACGCGCATTTTCTGAATGCCTAAGGCTCGAAGAATCTGCGCTCCTGTTCCATGGAGACGTAGATCCATTCTGCGAACTTGCGAGCTGTCTTCGGGTTTATGTGTGACATCAGCAATCATCGCATGAAAGTCCTGCATCCAAGAAGCTTGAGGATTTTGCAGATAGATGAGGGCACCACGATCTTGCTGGTTGAGAATTTCCAGGCCTTTTTGCAAACGAAAGCCCGACCCTAGGTTACGGTCTGCGAAGACATCTACAAGGGGTTGCTGCGTGTGAACGCGAACGTCGATCACGTGCTGTTCAAACTGGTCACCCTTAACGAGTGCGAGGTGCTCCAATTTGTCGACTGTATTCCGAAACATGATGGCTTCGACAGGGCCCTGCGAAGTTTGAATCTTAGTGCGACTTACTTCCTCTACCATCGATTCGTGCATCAGTCGAAACTGGATCAGGTCTGCGATAGCGATCAGAGGAATATTATGCTTCTCAGCAAAGACTTCGAGATCTTGCATCCGAGCCATAGTTCCATCATCGTTCATGATCTCACAGATCACAGCAGCACCCCGAAGGCCCGAAAGTTTGGCGAGATCAACCGATCCCTCCGTGTGTCCAGCCCGTTCCAAGACCCCACCAGCCCGCGCCTTGAGTGGGAAAATATGACCGGGAACGACGATATCTTCAGGCTGTGTGTCGGGGTGTATTGCGACTTTGACAGTGTGTGATCTGTCCGCTGCAGAAATACCGGTAGACACACCCTCTCTAGCTTCGATGCTGACAGTGAAGGCTGTCCCTTGGTATGGCAAATGTTTGGTTGTATCCGCCATCATGGGCAGTTTGAGGCGATCAACGATGCTCGGCTCAAGGGTCAGACAGATAAGACCTCGAGCCTCTTTAGCCATAAAATTAATAAGTTGGGGAGTTACGCACTCTGCGGCAAAAACTAAGTCTCCTTCATTCTCACGGTCTTCATCATCGACCATGATGACCATGCCGCCTTTTTTGATAGTTTCGATGGCTGTATGAACGCGTGCAATCAGCTTTTCTTGATCGATCTGCATGGTCAGTGTCCTTCTTAAGGCAAAGGAGACAAAGTTTTCAAAGAACTACCGAAGCTCGGACACCAGGTCTGGCCGGTGGCTGCATCCTAGGGCAAGGCCGGGATTTTGTCCACGGATAAACCCAAGGCCCTCGGGCATTTTGACTAAAATTGATAGAGTCCATTTCCTCATTTGCTCCAGGTTTCTAGAACTGAACCCGTCGCATTGATCAGAGTTACGGTGCGGACATCTTGGGCTTCAAGTTGCCACTGCAGAGTATTGCCATCGGTATAGGTCACACTTCGGAACAAGTTGCCTCCGTTCATCGGTGTGTTTTGGATAGCTACGCAGGTGAGATCGTTGGCTGCCGGTGTGATGGCGACATCATAAGCTGGAGCATTTGCTTTTGGGGTGATCGTGTAGATGAGCTGATCTGTGACTGTCACGAGCGTACGGTCAACCATGCGTTTGACGTCGATGGTGTGATCGTGAGTATCTTTAAAGAGTCCCGCTTTGCTTTCTCCCAATGGACTTGCACAAGGAACAAGAAGGTAGGAATAGAAGTTTGGCGAATGTGTTGCGCCCCCCTGGTCTGGACCTGAAGAAGTTTTGTTCGATTCTGTATTCGAAGCAGCCCCACCGGCTTGCGTTTGAGTGTCCTTGTTAGGCCTACGTACACCGTTGCCAACTTCTGTGCCTTGACTGCAAGAATTTAGCAGAAGGAAAGTAAAAATTGCTGAGAGTTTGCTTAGGAGGCTCATGTTAGGGCCTTTTTGGTTTGAGGAAACATCTGTAGATTCAGCTGAATAACTGTGTTTTCAGGAGCTTGTTTTTGCTGTGCAAGAGCCCACTCATGGAGCTCTTGACGAAAGCTTTTTAACTTTTGCTTGAGCTCTAGCAGGGCTGTTTCAGGAAGTTGAAAGATGAGAGCTCCGAACTCACGCTGTTCGAGAGGGAGATCGGCGAGCGCAGCCAAACTTTGCTCGAGAGCACAGCGATGATAACTTCGCACGGCCAAGCTTTTGACTTCATCACTCGAAATCACCATATCATCCTTAACTTGATAGTGTCCTTTTTCGTCCTTGCTGATGAGATGATGCTTTTTGAGAAAATTAAGAGCTCTAGTAATATCTTTGAGCTCGATACGTCCCGTCAGACGACGCTGGATCCAGTAAGGATCATCACGAAAGTCAGGGTGCTGAACCAGCTCTCGAAGGACCGGGTAGATCCAATGGCTCAGGTATTCTACGGCATCAGCATCAAGCTCATGGCGTTTGGCATGCGGCATCAAACGTTGAAGCTCACCGTAGTAATGAGCTCGCTCCTCATCTGTAGCCGCCTGATTCATCATGACCAAAGCTTTGAAATACATGGCTTGGTTGCCACCGAGCTGAAGTGCCTCTAAAAACTTTTCTATCGATTGAGGTGTAAGATTTCTTTGGCCTTCGATAACGAGCTTGAGGATGTTGGGAGAGCGAAATCCTGCTGACTGAGAGAACTGACGAAAGCTGTAACCTCTCTTGCCCGATTTCTTTTGCTGATAGAAATCGTTCAAGTACTGACGATAGTTGGTATATCCATAGATGCCTAAGCTACTGGCCATAGAAAAACTCCCAATGCTCACGTGTATTCTCGGAATTTTGCGCACTTTTCTTGAGGGGAAAAAAAGTCCTTTGAATCCAGCCTCTTAAGATGCTTCTCGTATTCCAAAGGAGAAGAAGGTTTTCAAAACTGCAGAACAGCATCGCTCGAAAAAGACGGTGTTTTAGCAACGCGTAAATAGGTTTTGGTTTGGCTCGCTGCCGGTGAATAGCTCTATGCAGATCGTGAATTATTTATTTTTTATGCATGGGTTGGAAACTCCCGTGACTATTGCGCCCCCAGGGGAAGATTTCTTCAGGCTGAAATCTGAGCTCCAATCTGCCGAACTTACGACCTAGTACGGCTTACAAGGTTGTCCGGCAACTCGGACAAATGTCAGCGTCAGTTTTACTTGGTTAGTGCTAACGTACCATCTTATTTGGACTTTTGTTATAAATGAGGACACTGACTAGTTTGGACTTAGTAGGCGGTTTAACCATCTATTCCTGGCGGGCGAATGGAAATACGTGATGAGTTACGGAGTGAAATTGGTAAAGGCCTTCAGTGGTTGAGGAAGAGCCTCGCCCTGACGCAATACCAGCTCGCTGCCCTTGCGCATCTCGATTACCGTCACTTTCAAAATATTGAAACGGGTCGTGTTGAAGTTAAAGTCGAGACACTTAAGCGAATCTGTGATGCTTTTGGCTTCAGTCTGAGTGCTTTTTTTTCCATAGTCGATCGCAAGCCCTGGTTACACGAAAAAAGCGGTAAATTGCGTGGAAGCGGCGATGTCTATGTCTTTCGAGTCGAGCATGAGCACGCTCATTTTCGTCTCTTCGATGAAGTGAAAGAAGTTTTACTCGGTTGGGGTCGCGATCTCGCTGAGGGCAATCGAGAAGCTTTACAGGGGAGTTCGTTTCCCTGTATGGAAATCGATCGCAAAGGTAAATGTCTCTGGAAAAACCATAACTCTTCGGGGATCTCTACCTTTCAGGTGGGCTCTCTGATTTCGGAAACTTTTGCAGCGAATTCAGATGCAGGTTCTTTTCTTTCGGCTTTGGACGAACTTTTTGAACGAAAGATGAAGTCTCTATATCAGGAAGTTATTATATCCGCGGGCGAAGGAGGAGAACTGAGGTACTTTGCTGTGATCGGACTTGTTTCACAAACCGTCCAGACAGCGCCTTCGCTCTATATAGCATGTGCAGATATTTCAAAGCACTTCAAGGCTGCTGAAGCAGAACAGGTGAGTCCTGAACTTACCCAACTCCTCCTCTACTGTTACAACAGCAATCTTCGTGTCGCTCGCGGTCAATCCAACAAAGATTAAATTTTTTCTGACGTTTTTGCTGCAGAGTTCCAAAATACTTTCTTCCTAGAATCTTCACATGCCTCACCATTTTTTAGCATTATCGATGAAAAACGGCATCTTCGGTGGTGAAGCCCCATGTTTTCACCGACGTGAATCGGTTATGATGATACAACCTATCAAAAATACTGGGTAAGTGCTGACGTTCTGTCCAAGAGTCTCCTCTGCTATAAAAGCAGAATGAGAGATCGCGATCAGGCGGTTTGTGATTGGAAAAGGAAGGTTGTTGGCCTTGAGAGTAGAATTAGGGAAATCGCTGCAGTGGTTACGCAAAAGCCAATCATTAACTCAGTATCAACTCGCCTCTATCGCGCAGCTGGATTATAGGCACTATCAAAATATCGAATCGGGTCGAGTAGAAATGAAGCTCGAAACCCTCAACCGAATTTGCAACTGCCTCCGTTGTGATTTGAGTGTTTTTTTTCGTATTGTAGAAGCTCAGCCCTGGTTGGATTCAAAATCAAAAGTAAAAAATTTCGGAAATGAGCTCTATCTTTTCTATCTCGCTCAAGAGCAGGCTAAGTTTACATTGCATAGTGAAGTGCGTGACGTTCTTCTGAAATGGGGCTTTAGCTTAACACAGTGCCTACGTCATGAACTCGACACGGCCCCCTTCTATTGTTTTGAGATCAATCCTCAGGAACATATTGCGTGGAAAAATGAAAGCTGCCGGCAGTTTTTAGGACCACAGTTAGGGCAGACGGTGGGGGCTGCCTTGTCTCGGGTCTTTACCAATGGTACTCAAGCTCAGGATGGACTCGGGGTACAAATTCCAAATACGACTCTGACCAGCCTCTACTATGAGGGGATATTCGATTACGTCGAGACGGGGCGCTCCGGATTCTATGTATTTTTAGGAATCAAACCTGGAATACATGCAGAGAATAGGAATATCGCACTCGCCTTTATGGAATTGAAAGAAGGCTTAGAGGATTTCGTCCAAGCCTGTGAAACGATCCCTCAGCTGAAGGAAAGTCTTCAGTATTGGAGCGATAAGAAAAAGACCTAAGCTCTCAGTCTAGCTGAGGCGGTGAGCTAACATTCTCTCAATATATTTGCCGACGAGATCGACCTCGACATTGAGTTTCCAACCTGACTTCAAGTGAGAAAAACTCGTGAGTTCGATGGTGCTGGGGATCAGTGTCATGCGAAGGCGACAGGCATCAGGCAAATCTTCTACGGAATTTACCGTCAGGCTTGTGCCGTCTAAGGTGATCGAACCTTTGGCAATGACATATTTGCCTAAATCTTTTGGAAGCAGCACAAAAAGATCCCAACCACCCTCACGCTTTTCAAGGCGTTCAAGCGTTCCGGTGGCATCGACATGTCCTGAGACCATATGTCCGCCCAGCCTTGCTCCCATGCTGAGAGCTCTTTCCAAGTTCACGGGAGAGCCCGGTTGGAGGAGGCCGAGATTTGTTTTTGCGAGTGACTCATAGCTCACATCAAAATTCATGCTTTTGCTATCAAACGCTGTAACTGTCAGGCAGCAACCGTTGACAGCGATGCTTTCGCCTAAAGTACTGGCATAGCCAGCAGCTGAGTCGTCGAGTTCAACAGTGAGAATCACAAATCCATCACGTGATTGAATCTTGCCTATTTTGCCAACGGATTCCACAAGTCCTGTGAACATGTCTGATTCTCTTGGAAAAAGGTTTCTAAAACCAACTCAATCCATGTCTAGGGATGGTGGCGGTGTTTTGGCAAGATCTCTTTGAGTTTTCAGACCTTTGAGTTCTTTTACGAATTCTTCTGGGTCTTTGAAATCTTTGTAAATAGAGGCAAAGCGAACGTAGGCCACATGATCGGTCTGTCTTAACTTTTTCATCACGAGGTCCCCAATCTTACTGCTGGTGATCATGCGATCCCCTTCAGAGCGGATTTGGGCCTCTATGGCTGTGACCATGGCTTCGATCTGGTCCATAGAAATCTGGCGTTTTCGACAGGCCATGGAGATGGCCTTGATGATTTTTTCGCGACTGAATTCGTCGAAACTGCCGTCCTTCTTTTTGACCTGAAGGATGAGTTCTTCTTCTTTTTCGTAAGTCGTGAAACGGTGCTGGCACTTGAGACAAGCCCGTCGACGGCGGATACTGCGGCCGTCAACGCTGACTCTGCTCTCCATCACTTTGGTATCAAGATAATCGCACCGTGGGCACTTCACGCGCTTAGCCTCTCCATTGAGGGTAGAGGGGGTAGCGCTGAGCTAACTTTTTGACCTCGAGACCGATAGCTTTCAAAGCTTCGTCATCTCGGTAAGATTCAAAAGTTTGGCGCACCCAACCTGCAAGAGTCACCATGTCGTCAGTCCCGAGGCCACGACTTGTTAAGGCGGGTGTTCCTAAGCGGATACCGCTCGTAACAAAGGGACTTCTCGTTTCATGAGGAACGGTGTTTTTGTTGACTGTGATATGCGCTTTGCCAAGGGCTTCTTCCATCTGCTTGCCACTAACGTCTGTCTGAGAGAGGTCGAGGAGCATCAGATGGTTATCAGTGCCTCCAGAGACAAGTTTAAAGCCCTTGTTCGTGAGGCCTTCAGCAAGAGCTTTGGCGTTGCTCTTGGTATTCTTTTGGTAAGTCTTGAAGCTGTCTTGCTGAGCTTCCAAAAAGCTCACTGCTTTCGATGCGATCACATGTTCGAGAGGACCGCCTTGGATTCCTGGGAACACAGCTTTGTTGATAAGGAATTTCTCGTCATTCCATAAAATCAGACCACCGCGAGGTCCCCGGAGCGTTTTATGAGTGGTCGTTGTAACAATGTGAGCATGGGGGAGGGGGCTGGGGTGTTCTCCTGCAGCGACCAGACCCGCGATGTGAGCCATATCTACCATGAGATAAGCACCCACTGAGTCGGCGATAGCCCGAAAGGCCTGGAAATCTATAGTTCTCGGATAGGCACTTGCCCCCGCGATGATGAGCTTTGGTTTGACCTGTTTTGCAATCTCGGCAATGCGGTCGTAGTTCAGGCGTTCCGTTTCTGGATCGACCCCGTAAAAATGAGGATCGTAGATGCTTCCCGAGAAGTTCACCTTCGACCCGTGGGTAAGGTGGCCTCCGTGCGAGAGGTCCATGCCCAAGATCTTGTCACCAGGCTGGAGCAGGGCCAGAAATACGGCTGCGTTGGCCTGGGCCCCTGAATGAGGCTGCACATTAGCAAACTGGCAATTGAAGAGCTTTTTGGCACGCTCGATGGCCAAGGTTTCGATGGCATCGACATGCTCACAGCCGCCATAATAGCGTTTACCAGGCAGGCCCTCGGCATACTTATTCGTGAGTATGCTCCCCATGCTCGCTATCACTGGTGCGGAAGCGAAATTTTCGGAGGCGATCAGTTCGAGGCCATCCTGTTGCCGTTGAAACTCGGCTTCGATGAGGCTGTATATTTCAGGATCGTGGCTTTGCAAGAGCGACCATGGTTTCATAACGCGATGCTCCTAGGGTGATGGGGACACTCACTGTTCGAGGGCCTTGATTTTGTCGAGACGCTGCTGATGACGTGCTCCTTCGAATTCTGTATGCAGCCAAATGCGTACTAAATCGAGAGCTCGGTCGTGGTTTAAAGTTCGTTCTCCAAGGCAAAGGATGTTGGCATCGTTGTGTTGCCGGGACATGCGGGCCGTGAATTCGTCCCATACCAAACCAGCTCGGATACCTTGGATTTTATTGGCAGCGATGCACATCCCAATGCCGGTGCCGCAGACAAGAATGCCACGATGCAAGGAACCGTTCGCGACCTCGCGTGAAAGTTGAGCAGCATAGTCGGGATAATCGACGGACTGTTGGCTATCGAAGGGGACTCCAAAATCTTTGACGTTCCAACCTTCAGCCTTCAAGAAGGCTTGAATTTTCTCTTTGAGTGCTTTGCCACCGTGGTCTGATGCAATTCCAATGCTCTGGCTCATGTGTGTTCAACGCCTTGTGGAGAAAGAGGCAACGCAAAGGACTGACCTGTAGATCGAAGCCGTTTGCTTTCCTGCGGGATACGGCTCTTTTGAGACTGCAAGAGGGATAAGGGTCATAGGGGTCATCTGCCCCTCGACGGGGCAAAGTATCCCTTTGAGCTTAGACTTCTTTCGCCTTGCGAATGAAACCAACGGCATCTTCGACAGTGCGGATGCTTTCAGCTTCTTCGTCAGGGATGTCGATTCCGAAAGCTTCTTCCATGGCCATAACGAGCTCGACGATGTCGAGAGAGTCGGCGCCGAGGTCTTCGATGAATTTCGCTTTGCTTACGACAGCAGCTTCTTCAACGCCCAGTTGATTAACAACGATTTTCTTGAGTTGGTTTTCGATGTCGAGGGACATGGTTTCTCCTTCAATTTGGCATATGATGGCCCGTCGTTCATTTAAACAATCAGAAAGTCCATCTTAATGCAAGGGATTTCCACTTTAAAACCTTTCGTTTTCCGCTATTTGACGCTATTTGAGTCGGATCTGTGGGAATACTTGAGGGTCTCCTAAAAAATGGCTAATGTATCCGGGTTCGGAACGGAAACACTGGTTCGTACTGGCGCATTTTGGAGGCCTCTTGTCACCTATCCATGCTTCGCTTGTAGTCATGTCGGACATACACCTGCATCGGGCCGATGATGAGCGTGCGCGTCTCCTGTTGCGTGTTGTGGAACAAATTCGTTTGGGTGAGGTCGAATATCTGGTCCTCCTCGGGGATATCTTTGATTTTTGTCTTGGGTCCCATCCCTATTTTCAGAAAAAATTTGCCCCTATAGGCGAGGCTCTTACAGCTGTCTCTCGCGCAGGCACAAAAGTCGTTTATGTCGAAGGCAACCATGAATTTCGCTTGATTGATCTGCCCTGGGAGGGTGTTCACATCGTCGAGCACGGGACCTACGCTCTCGAACTCACTGGGGGGGATAAAGTCCAGGTCGCCCATGGCGATATGATTTATTCACACAGGCGCTACAAAATGTTTCGGCGCGTGGTGAAGTCGGCTTTTGTTACAGCGATTGCTTCCCGCTTGCCAGGGCCTTGGATGGACAGGTTGGCAATTGGAAGTTCCGAGCTCTCGCGTTCTGCCGATCAGTATCGGACGGTATGTCACGATAATATTTTGGCTGCGGTTGATTCGTGGCTCGAGAAGGGCCCAGGAGATTACGGAATATTCGGTCACTTCCATGTACCTTACGCAGAGCCCCGACGCGATGGGCAAAAGGGGGGCGTGTTTAGTGTCGAATCATGGGATAGCCCCAACCTTCTCGCTTTGCGAGAAGGGGCTTTTTATCGTAGCCTTCTCACCAGAGATGGGGAGGGCCTTCACTGGCATCCAGCAGAACCATTGGTTCGAAAGCTACTGCCTTAAGGGAGAGCGCCTTAAAGCTTGAGCTTTGCCGTTACGCCAAAGGCCATCGATTCGTATTTTAAAGTTTTCGTACCAGCTTTCGCGCTACCGGAGCTGTTATTGAGGATAGCCCCCCAGGAGATATCATGGGGGTTTGAACGAAGAGATGCTGATATTTCCCATTCGGCGAGAGCCAAATTCTGAAGGTCTCGCTTTTTGCCACGAATGCCTGCATTCCCGCTCGGGAGTAGAGCAAACTTGAGATTGCCGTCGAAATCAATCGTGCGTTTTTCGTCTGGAAAATGTGCTGAACCTTGGGCGTGCAGAGACGGTGAAATCACAAAAATATCCCAACCCCCGAAGGTTTGTTTTGTCACGCCGATACTCTGGTAATAAATGCTGGCTCCTACTAAGATTCGGTCCAAGCTTGGGACGAGGGTGCTGAGTGCTGGCACTTTGTAGAGAGGTTCACCGCGTAGGTGAAAGCCGGAATAGTCTCCTTTGGAGGTTTTTCCTGTGGCGAGTCCAAGTTCTCCAAGGATCTCCACCTCTGGACTCACATCGAAGTGCGTTCGGGCTTCAAAGAGGTTCAAAAAAAGACTGCTAGCTTGGCTTTGAGCACTTGCTGCGCCGCTGTAGGTGAAGCTTTGGCTTAACCCTACCACAGTCAGATCTTTGATGGACCCCAGGGATATTGAATCCTGGCCTTCATCTTGAATCGGCTCTTCTGGACGAAGACCTTGGTCTGGCGACTCGCTAGGAAGCTGTTCTCTGGGTTCGGGTTCAGGTGCCGCAACAACAACCGGTTTGATATTGACTGGAGGCGCCAAGGGAGCAGCACTCTTAGCCTTCTTTTGCTCTGATGGCGATGGGAGGGGAGGGGGAAGAGACGGTTGAGTCGGCTGCGGACTGCCATCAACGACCACGAGAGGGCTTGAGGAGACGGGACTATAGGGTAAGGGCTCCTCTACTGGCTTTTGGAAAGCTCGGCGTGTTGCGCTTGCTTCAACGAGGGCTCCGTCCCCCATTTTAATTGCATCCTCGTAGGCTAGTGATGTCAGTTGAGCAACCGATGACTGCTCATGACTCTCGATGATCTTTGCCTTGCCCAATGCTTTTCGATCAAACTGAATCCAAGAGCCATCAACAGGATGTTTTGCCTTAATGCTAGTCTGGTAAAAGCTAAGTTCATCCCCTTCAAAGACGAGCTGCTTTTTGCCGCCGGATAGAGTGATATAGGCACCCTGAATCGAGGTAACAAAGACATCTATCGGGTAGCGATTGAGGGTGCGAAATACTAGAGAGCGCAATTTCTTATCAAGGTCTTCTGGGCTCGCGGCGGCTGCCCAATTCATAGGGACACGCTCGGTTTCAACGAGATAATTTTCCAAATTGGGACTCATAAAGCGCACAGTCCAGAGCATCAAATCATTTTGCGATTTTACGGTGAGATTGATAAAGGCATCGATCTCATAGGTCTCGGCTAATTCTTTGCGGCCTTCAGGATGGTTCCATAAATCAGCTGTTATCGCATCGTTGGCAAAATAGAACCGCTTGGAATCTCTGGTGATAGAAGAAAATTGAGAATCGAGGGTCTTCTTGATGCGCTGACCCGCCTCGCTATCAGGAAGGTCGTTTTGCCAATAGACGGGCATCACAGCAACCTGTTTGATACGCGGGAGTCGACTGTCAAACGATGAGGAAGCTGACGTGACTTCTGCACAAAGGAGGGACTTTGGAGTCATGATAGCCATTGAAAACATGACGGGTAAGATCCATCGTCCGTAGCTTTGGGCTCGAGTCATCACATCTTCTCCACGCTGTGGCTTGATCCATCAAATGAGACGCGGCGCTTTCCTTCTTCAATGATCGTTTCAATATGGACAGGTCTTTGCCATATCTTGTAGAGATTTCGAAGACATTCGAGGGTGAACTCATGCTTGAGATCGGTTCCCTCATGGAGATGCTCAAGGACGAGTTCGTTGCGATTTTTGAAATTACCATCTTTGACGCAGATAATCGGCTGACCAAAGTTAGTGAGCTGCGAAAGAAGTTGAGGCTTTATCTTGCCAAACTCTCGATCACTGATCACGTATTTGTTGGTCCTACGGTCGAAGTCATAGAGAAAGAGCTTGTGCTCATGGCAGAAGTCTTCGTCTAAAAATGCATCTATAAAGGTGATGTCGTTGTGAATACGTCGGACCTCGAAGAGCTTCTGATCTCCTAGGCCAGCTTTTGTATCCCATTCAGCTCTTTTTTTAGGATCATCACAGTTGATGTAATCGATACCAAATTGCCCACGGTCCCAACGCTTTTTAATGTGGCGCAAAAGTTCGAGGCCGAGTTTGTAAGGGTTTAATTGGCCAGGGGCAGCTGCCACAACACCTGAATGCTGATCACAGTAGTCGATGATTTCAGAGTCCTGGAGGGGGTGGATTTCGGTCATCATGCGGCTGTGCCAGTAGGTAGCCCAACCCTCATTGAGGATTTTGGTTTGCCCCTGCGGTGAAAAGTAGTAGGACTCGTCACGAATGATGCCTAGGAGACGCCTCTGCCAATTGCTGAGGGGGGCGTAATCCATAAGGAATTTGAGGACATCACGTTCGAGTTGTTCGGGGAACGATTTCTTCTTTTTAACTTTTTCTTCTTGCTTTTGAACCTGTTGGTCCAAAAATTCTTTGGGGTTGATATAACTGTCCATATATTTTTTGGACTGTAGTTTATGGACGGGCTCACCACGAAAGACTTCGTCCTCATCTTCCATTTTAGGTCCCGTTTTACGGGTGGCCTGATTGAAGGGCGAGTAGATATCAATCAGGTTTTCAAGGCTGAGGCAGCAATCAAGAAAGTCTTCAACTTCATCGTGACCGACGTCTTCGATATAGCGTCTCACTATCGAAGCGTGGTTAGCCATCTGATCGAGCATTTTGCGGTTAGTTTTACTAAACCAGTAGTTGTTTTTAAAAAAATCGCAGTGCCCGAAGACATGGGCGATGACTGTTTTTTGAGAGACGAGATTATTGGCTCTCAAGAGATAGGCATAGCAGGGATCGTTGTTGATGACCATCTCATAGATGACGGAAAGGCCATATGTGTAGCTCTTGGAAAGGCGTTCATAATCCATTCCAAAACGCCAGTGAGGATAGCGCGTGGGAAAACCGCCATAAGCGGCAATTTCATTGAGTTGCTTATAGTCGACTAATTCAAAAATTGTGTCAAAAACATCGAGGCCCGCTTTGCGGGCAGCTTCGAGAAGCTGAGAGGCAATATCACGGAGCTCAGGAGTCAGCTGTGTGTTGTGAATCATGATTATTTTCCTTTGCCTAAAAAGACTTTTAGGGCATCCATAATAGCTTCTCGATCTTTGATCTGGCAGGTTGTGATGCGTTCATTTTGCTCTCCAAAGTGCTTATGGAGATCTCTTAAAAACTGCCCAGATCCATAGCGAGACTCTACTTGGCCGTAACAAAACATGTTGGAAACAGGGAGGAGAGTCGATTCGAGAATCTTCATACAGTCAGCGGTATCGTTGCCAGACCAGTTGTCACCGTCTGAAAAGTGGAAGAGATAGATGTTCCATTCAGAAGGATTGAAATGATCTTCGACCAGTTTCATCGCCAATTTGTAGGCTGAACTGATGAGGGTACCCCCTGACTCTTTAGTCTTATAGAACGTATCTGAGTCAACTTCTCGAGCAGTAGCATCGTGGATGATATAGCGGCGCTCGATCCCGTTGTATTGGGTGCTGAGCCAAGTGTCGAGCCAGAAAGATGTGAGGCGGACAATTTCCTTCTGCTCATCGCCCATCGATCCAGAGACGTCCATCATATAAATGATGACTGCGTTCGCTACCTTTTCGTGAGTGATGCGATAGGAGCGAAAACGCTTATCGTCTTTAATAGGAATGATGATGGGGTTGTCAGGATCGTAGTCGCCGTTGGCGATACTACGTTTGAGAGCTTCTTTGTAGGTTCTCTTGAAATGTTTGAGCGACTCAGGCCCTTGCTTTAGAACACCCGAATAGCGGTACTTCTTATCTTCAAGATTCTCTTTGCCGCGGGGTTGAATGTTTGGCAACGCCAGTTCTTCCCCTAAGATCTGAGCCAGCTCTTCAAGGCTGACGTCTACCTCGAGACTGTGTTGACCTTCTTGATCTCCGGCTTCACCCTGGCCTGGTTGAGGCTGACCCTGGCCGACTTGGTCACCAACGTCGCCTTCACCTTGGCCGACACCACCTTTTTCGCGGTTGCCGAAACTGAAATGGGGAATGTCGATGCGGGGCAAGGGAATAGTGATGCGCTTGTTTCCCTGACGGCCAACCAGGTCACCACTTGAAATAAAACGGCGCAATTCTTTTTTGATTTTACCGCGGACGATTTTCCGAAATCGGTTAAGATCTGATTCCATATAGGCTTGTCCCTTCTTCCCCTGAGTAGGCTTCTCTTGAGCTGAGTCTTGAGGTGTGTGCCTCGAGACCTTTCGCTGTTTGCCGGGGAACCTTGGGGCAGGCGGCCCGTGGGTTTTGGGGCAAAGAAGTGTGCTCACAAAGAGCCCAGCACTGTTAGAACGAATGATTCTTCTTGTGAACCAAGACCAACGGGATGCCCGGAGACAGCCCGTTGGATCAATTCTGACCTAAAAACGGATTACTTTTTGTCTTTCTTCATGACATCACCGCGAGCGAAAACGCTGGCGACGAAGCCCAAAGCATCATTCGCACAGATTTCGCAGTATCCGTAGTTTTTGATGAGGCGGTTTTTAACAACATCAATTTTGGCCTGAGCTTCTTTGTCTACGATATTCGAAACAAGGCTGGTAAGCTTGATGGTGTCTTTTTGGTCCTCAAAGAGTTTCAATTCTAAGGCCTTGTGGAGTCTTTCGTTCATTCGGAAGTCAAAGACCCGACCTTCCAATGCAAGAGCACCGATGTAGTTCATGATCTCACGGCGGAAATCGTCTTTGCGTGACTCGGGGATGTCGATCTTTTCTTCGATCGAACGCATCAGGCGCTCATCGGGTTCCTCGGCTTCACCGGTGTAGGGATTTTTTACTTTTTCTTTTTGAGTATAGGCTTTGACGTTGTCGATATAGTTACCGCAGAGCTTTTCAATAGCGCTTTCATCAGCTGAAATGGCTCGTTGAACCTCATGCTTCACAATATCTTCGTATTCCATTTTGACGAGAGCTAAAAGTTCTCTGTAGCGTTTACGGACTTCTTCATCGCGAATCAGAGAGTGCGTCTTCAGGCCTGATTCGAGTTCGTTCATGAGGATGAAGGGATTGAGACAGCCATTGCCTTTGTCGACAACCAGAGCGTTCGAGATTTTGTCTTGGATATAGCGTGGGCTGATGCCCTCGAGACCCTCGCGTGTGGTCTCTTTGCGGAGTTCCTTGACATTGTCTTCAGTGAAACCAGGAATGGATTTGCCGTTGTACAGCTTGAGCTTCTGCATGATCGTAAGATTGGCTTTTTTGGGCTCTTCCAGTCGAGTCAACACAGCCCACATCGAAGCCATTTCGATGGTGTGGGGAGCGATGTGAATGTGAGGGACAGTCGCGGCATTGAAGTCTTTTTTATAGATATCCAGCTCGCGATTGAGGCGCGTAATATAGGGAATATCGATTTTTACTGTACGGTCGCGTAAAGCTTCCATGAATTCATTGTTTTGAAGCTTACGATATTCAGGTTCGTTGGTGTGACCGATGATAACTTCGTCGATGTCGGTCTGAGCAAACTTTTTGGGTTTGATCTTGTGCTCCTGACTTGCTGTCAGCAAGTCATAGAGGAAGGCTACGTCAAGCTTTAAGACTTCGACGAATTCGATAATCCCGCGGTTTGCTACGTTGAACTCACCATCAAAATTGAAGGCTCGAGGGTCTGAGTCAGAACCATACTGAGCAATTTTTCGGTAGTTCAGATCACCCGTGAGTTCGGTGGAGTCTTGGTTTTTCTCATCTTTTGGCTGGAAAGTACCGATCCCGATACGGTCTTGCTCAGAGAGTATCATGCGCTTGACGCGTATGTGATTGTTTATCATCTTTTCCCAATCACCGTTGTAATGATCGAGAACTTTATTAAAGACATAGCGGCAAGCTGGGCAGAGGTCCCCTTCGATGTGTACCATTTCTGCGCGGTCGCGGTTCTTGTTGAGGATTTCGAGAACTGCCTTGCGGCGCTCGTTGGGCACGAGGTGCAAAGGCTCTTCGTGCATGGGGCACGGCATCTCGTTTTCCATGCTGAGAATATCGCCGATCCCGATCCACTCGTAGGTATAGAGAGCGCCTTCAGGAGTCTTAGAGTAGTGCTGGATACCTTTTTTGAGGAGGCGAGCGATTGTTGATTTCGCAGAGCCAACAGGTCCGTGAAGGAGTATCACTCGCTTTTCAGGGCCGTACTTCTGGGCACCTGCTTTAAACACGTTTACGAGCTTGTTGAGGTGGATATCCAGGCCGAAAACGGCATCTCTGCCGTTTTCGAAAGGATCATCAAAGAATTTCCAGTGATAGAGTTCTTTTTTGTACTCAGTATAGGTCTCATAGCCGTAACCGGCTATCATGTCGTAGACCCTTTGAAAGGCCGTGCGCGCGATCCCAGGCTGTTCAATGACGAGGTTCAAATAGTCTTTGAAGCCGCCTGTCCAGTGGAGTTGCTTGTACTGATCTCGGAATTCATGTTGCGTGATCGCACTGAGAATCTTGCTGGCATCCATGCTAGCCCCTCGCTGGTGTTGACTGTGATCGCATATTCAGATGTCTATCGTGTCTAAGAAACAGAAAGCAGCTTGGCTCTTCCTCGGGGGATGAGATCGGCCCTTTCGTTCCTCCTGCGATGTGATAGAGAGTTCCTTATGAAAGGATATCGAGGAATATAGGGTAAGTCAAAAAAATGATGCGTCTTGAGCAAATCTCGGGGACTAGCTCATCCCACGGATCACATGGGATGAGCGAAGTGAAATTAGAGACCAGGAGTTCCTGGTTTGCTGTGGGCTTGAGCAAGAAACTCGTTGATGAAAGGGTCAATGCCCCCATCAAGGACTTCATCGGGACTGAAACTTTCAAAGTCTGTCCGGTGGTCCTTTACAAGCTTGTAAGGGTGGAGTACGTAGCTTCGAATTTGACTTCCAAAGCTAGCATCTGCCTTAGCCCCTTCTACTGCAGCCTGAGCCTTCTTTCGCTCTTCAAGTTCACGCTCGTAGAGCCTGGACTTCAAGAGTTTTAAACACTGATCACGGTTTTGATGCTGTGAACGATGCATCTGGCTTGCAACAACGATACCGCTCGGCATGTGAGTCATACGAACAGCCGAATCGGTCCTGTTCACGTGCTGACCACCAGCTCCTGAAGCTCGATAGGTATCGACTTTAATGTCAGATTCATTGAGTTCGATCTCAATGTCATCGTCGACGATCGGTGACACATAAACTGAGACAAAAGAGGTGTGGCGTCTAGCGTTGGAATCGAAGGGGCTGATCCTGACCAAGCGATGAACGCCGGACTCCGCCTTCAGCAAGCCGAAGGCATAAGTCCCCTGGATTTCGATGCTAGCGCTCTTAACACCCGCTTCATCGCCATCTTGGAGATCATGAACTTCGACTTTCCAACCTTTTCGTTCCGCGTAGCGTAGATACATACGAAAGAGCATCGAGGCCCAGTCGCAAGACTCTGTGCCCCCGGCTCCGGCATTGATGGTGAGGAGGGCGTCATTCTGGTCGAGTTCGCCACCTAAGACACTCTGGATCTCGAGCTCACTGAGTTCGGATTCGAGAGTGTCGAGCAGTTTACTGGCTTCTTCCAGATATTCACTATCCCCCTCGGAAGCAAATTCCAGGGCGACTTTGACATCTTCTTTGGTTGCCGTCAGCTTGTGGGCTCTTTCAACAGCGATCTCT